>NZ_CP041241.1:966837-1289116 GCF_013488225.1 Sinorhizobium mexicanum
TTCCTCGATCAATGGTACCCGGACCTTCACGACCGCCGGCGCGACGGCATATTCCGCCACCAAGGCGGCGCAGCTTGCCATGGTACAGCAGCTCGCGCTTGAGCTCGGAAAATCCCGCATCCGCATCAACGCGGTCTGCCCCGGCCTGATCACCACCAACATTCCCGACAGCACGATCAAACGCAATCAGGACGCCGCACGCATTCCGGTCGTCTGGCCGGAGGGCGATATTCCGATCACCGGCGGCAAGGCGGGCACGAGCGAGGACGTCGCCGAAATCATAGCATTCCTGGCGTCCGACCACGCACGCCACATCACCGGATCGCCGGTCTGGATCGACGGTGGCCAGAGCCTGCTGCGGTGACAGCGGCAGGCAACGCCGGAGACGGCGGGGGCTCACAATCGGTCCCCCGCCTCGTCAAACAGCGATGCCTGGGCGATGTTCACGTAGATGTCGGTAGGGGCGCCGATCGAGGCTGCCTGATCCGAAGAAATCCGCATCGAAAAATTCTCGCCGGCGAGCATGCCCCAGAGGAGTGTATCCGGCCCCATCGACTCCTCGATCGTAAAGGTGGCCTCCAGTCTTGCGGAATGCTGTTCCGATGGACGCAACTGGGCCTGTTCGGGACGCAACCCCAGCGTCGCCTCTTGTCTGTCGTGAAACGGTCGGGAGAACTCATAAGCGGTCAGGTCGATCTCACTGCCGTCCGCAAGGCGGAAGCTGGTGCCGGCGTCTTTTCGGACCAGAGTTCCGGGGAGGAAGTTCATCTGCGGGGATCCGACGAAGCCCGCAACAAAGCGATTGACGGGGCGCTGGTAGATTTCCTTGGGCGTCGCGAGCTGCTGGATGACGCCCTTGTGCATGACCGCGATGCGGTCGGCGAGCGTCAATGCCTCCACTTGGTCGTGGGTGACGAAGATCATCGTCGAGCCCAGGCGCTTGTGCAGCCGCTTGATTTCGACGCGCAGTTCCGTCCGCAGCTTGGCATCGAGGTTCGAAAGCGGTTCGTCGAAGAGCAGCACCTTTGCGTCGCGCACAAGCGCGCGGCCGATCGCGACACGCTGGCGCTGTCCGCCTGAAAGCTGCGCCGGCTGGCGCTGCAGCAGCGGCTCGAGCTGGAGGATGCGCGCTGCTTCCGAGACGCGCCGGGCGATCTCGGCTTTCGGCATTCCCGACATTTTCAGCCCGAAGGAAAGGTTTCCTTCCACCGTGAGGCGCGGATAAAGGGCATAGGACTGGAAGACCATGCCGATGCCGCGTTCATGCGGTTCGGACCAGGTGACATTGCGGCCACCGATCCAGATCTGACCCTCGGCGATGTCGAGAAGCCCGGCGATGGCGTTGAGCAGTGTGGACTTTCCGCAGCCGGAAGGACCGAGAAGCACGAGGAATTCGCCTTCTTCCACTTCGAGATCGAGCGTTTCGAGCACGTTCAAGACACCGAAGGAGATCTGCAGATTCCGAATGGAAACGCTGGACATGAATGCTTACCCTTTGACTGCGCCAGCGGCGATGCCGCGCACGAACCAGCGGCCCGAAACGAAATAGACGATGAGGGGGACGGCGGCGGTCATGATGGTGGCCGCCATGTTGACGTTGTAGGCGATCTCACCCTCGGTCGGCGCGACGAGGTTGGTGAGTTGCACCGTCATCGGGCGGTTGGCGAGGCCACCGAAGGTGAGCCCCATGATGAAGTCGTTCCAGATTCCGGTGACCTGCAGGATGACCGCCACCACCAGCATGGGGATCGACATCGGCAGCATCAAACGGAAGAAGATCGAGAAGAACCGCCCGCCATCGACGCGTGCAGCCTTGAAGAGGTCGATCGGTATCCCCGCATAATAGTTGCGGAAGAGCAGAGTGATCACCGGCAGGCCGAAGATGACATGCGTCAGAACCAGTGCATAGATCGTGCTGAACAGGCCCGTCGCTGAATAGATGCGCACCAGCGGATAGATGAAGACCTGATAGGGCAGGAAGGCGCCGAGCAGGAGAGCGGCAAACAGCAGATTGGCAAAGCGGACGCGCCAGAATGAGAGTGCATAGCCCGTTAGCGCGCCGACGAAGATCGAGCAGAACACCGACGGCACAAGTATTTTCACGGAGTTCCAGAACCCTGGGCTGATGCCGCGGCAATCGAGACCGGTGCATGCGCTGGACCATGCCTTTGCCCAGGGCTCGAACGTTACGGTCGTGGGCAGAGAAAAAAGACCGCCAAGGCGGATTTCCTCCATCGGCTTGATCGAGGTGATGATCATCACGTAGAGCGGCAGCAGGAAGAACAATGCGGAAATGACGAGAAAGGCATAGATGCCGATACGGGCGGGACCGATGCTTTTGGGAGCTCGGCCGCTTGGACCTTCGCCCATGCGCACGTGGTGGATCTTTGCCGGAGGAGTGCTCATCGGCTCAGTCCTTCCGCTTTTCGGCGCGGAAATATTCCGCGTAGAGCCAAGGGGTAAGGGCGCAGAGCAACGTGATCAGCAGCGTCGTCGCGGCGGCAGTTGCAAGCCCGATGTTCTGGCGCTGGAAAAGGTAGTCCATCACGAATTTCGCCGGCACGTCGGACGAGAATCCCGGCCCGCCCCCGGTCAGCACCAGCACAAGGTCGTAGAGTTTGACGACACCGAGAGAAAGGAGAACGGTTGCGCTGATGAAGCTCGGCCGCAGGATCGGCACGACGATGTGCCAGTAGAACCGCCAGGGCTTCACGCCATCGATGCGCGAGGCCTTCCAGAGATCCGGATCGATGCCGCGAAGCCCCGCAAGCATGATCGCCATCACGAGTCCGGCCGCGTGCCAGACGGCGGCGAGAACGACGCAATAGATTGCCGTTTCCTTCCGGATGATCCAGTCGAAGCGGAAGTTCTCGAAGCCCCAGCCGCGAACGGTCTGCTCGATGCCGAGTGTCGGGTTCAGGATCCACTGCCACACAAGGCCGGTGACGATGAAGCTCATGGCATAGGGATAAAGAATGATGGTGCGCAGAAACCCCTCGGCGCGGATGCGTTGATCCAGGGCGACGGCAAGCAGGAAGCCCAACGCGAGCGAGATGGCGATCATCAGCACGCCGAAGATCACCATGTTCTGGATTGACGTTAGCCAGCGCTCGGTGCCGAAGAGGCGCACATACTGGCTGAAGCCTGCAAAACGGGCGACGGGCAACATCCGGGAATCGGTGAAGGAAATGCCAACTGTCCAGATGATCGTGCCAATATAGGCAAACACGACGATCAGGATCGCGGGCGTCAGGCCAGCATAAACGCTCCAGCGGATTGGACGCTGCTTCATCGGAATTTCCCGGACAATGCGTAAGAAAAAGCGAGTGGCAGTGTCCTGCCGCTCGCGTGGCTGGAAGTTTCTATTCCTGGAACTCGGAGAGCACGGCCGCATACTTGTCGGCGAACTCGTCCGGCGTTTCTGAAGGCGTCGCCCAATATTCGACCACGACGTCGGCGAGCGAATTCAGCATGTCGGCGCCAGCCAGCCAGTCTGGGCCTGCAAGCTGCTTGCCCGGGTCCTTGAGCACCTCAAGACCCACCTTGGAGCAGGCATCGAGGCCGGACGTGTCAACGTCATTGCGGACCGGCATGGAACCCTTGAGGTTGTTGAATTTGACCTGCACATCCTTGTCCAGCATGACTTCCGCCATGAGGGCCTGCGCCTTGGCGGCTGCTTCCGACCCGCCTTTCGGCATGATGAAGACATTGGAATCCATCAGGAAGTTCTGCTGGCCGAGCCCGAGAACGCAACCATAGTCCTTGCCCGCAACCCAGCCGGCGGCGGTGAACTCGCCTTTTTCCCAGTCGCCCATGATATGCATAGCCGCCTTGCCGGTGGTCAGCATCGACGCGGCCTCGTTGAAGGAACGGTTCGGCGTGCCGGGATCCGTATAGCTCCGGATCTTCGCATAAGTTTCGGCGACGCGTTTGAACTCCGGCGTCTTGGTCGCTTCCGGGTTCTTGTCGCGGAAGATCGAGAGGTAGAGATCGCGACCGCCGGCTCCCGCGAGCACGCCATTGAAGAGCTGGTGCTGCTGCCAGGGCTGTGCGCCGAATGCGAGCGGGATGATGCCGCCGGCCTTGAACCTGTCGGCCGCGGCGAAGAATTCCTCCCAGGTCGTCGGTTCCTGGACGCCGAATTTCTCGAACAGTGCCTTGTTGTACCAGAGCCAGTTCGGTGTCTGCAGGTTCACCGGCACGGCATAGATGTGCCCGTCTCGGCTTACGGCCTCCAGCACGTCGGCGGGAAGCGACTTCTTCCAGTCACCGGCCGCGGCAACGTTATCGAGATTGTTGAGCAGTCCCTGGTCGGCAAGTTCGCCGAACTGCTTGCCGGCATTCATCATCATCACCGTCGGCGGGTTGCCGCCAACGATCCGGTTGATCCCGGTTGGCTTCGCGACGTCACCGTTGACGATTGCGTTGTCCACCCATTCCCCGCCGGCAGCGTTGAACGCATCGGCAAAGACCTTCACCGCCTTCGACTGCGCTTCCGTTGTCCACCAATGCAGTACCTCGGCCTTCTCGGCGGCAAAAGCGGATTGAGCCAGTGCGAGCGCCAGGGCGCTTGCGCCAATCAAGGCGCGATATCTCTGCAGCATTCTTGTCTCCTCCCATAGCGGTCCCGACACGCTGAGTTGGCAGCGCCCGGGCTTTAGTCGAACCTGTCGCGGATAAGGTTCTCCTCCTCCTCGTCCGTAGGCAGCGTATGCTCCAATCGCCTTTTTAGTCAACATTTACCGCAATAATATTGCGGTAAATGTTTAGGCTGTTAGGTTCGCTCTCGCGCCGCGTCATCCATCGCGCTTCCTAATCCCCCGGATGCGGCGTTCCGTGCGGTCCCGATGTAGGTCAAATATGAACGACAACAATTCGAATTAGAATTGCAAGCGTGTCGGAGATTGTCAAGGCCAAACAACCGCGCAACCGGGTCTCGTGAAACCGAGGCAGATTTGGCAGGAAAGGGCGCGGGCGGGCGCGATCAAGTCACCCGGCCGCTTCAAGAACGCGCGCAAGCCAATCGGTCTTGCCCGCCTGCGCTGCGGATTCGCGCTCGATGATTTCGGAAACCAGTGCGAGCCGCACCGGCGGCCGATTGCGGGCTTCGGCGCTTGCCATGCGCTCGGCGATGCAGCGCACCATGGCGGCGCCCATCTCCACCTGCGGCGTTCTGACCGTGGTCAGCCGCGGCGACATATGGGTGGCGGAGGCGAAGTCATTGAAGCCCACGACCGAAACGTCTTCCGGGACCCGGATGCCGAGGCGCAGCAGTTCGGATATTACAGCGATTGCAATCCCGTCATGGGCACAAAAGAGTGCCGTCGGTTCCTTGCCGGAGCGAAGATACCGGAAGAAGGCGCTGCGGAATCCTTGCGATTCGTCGAAGACGATATCGTCCACCACGGCGTCTTCGACGGTCGAGGCGCCATCACGGAAGCCGCGAAAGCGTTCCGCGCGGCCCATGGGCGTTGCGCTGCCATGCACGAATGCCATGTTGCGGTGGCCGAGGCCGGCCAACATCCGTGCAACCGCGTAGCCGGATTCCCAGTCGGCACCCACGACCTGGTCGATCCGCTCCATCGGGCTCGCATAACTCGCACAGACGACCGGCAGGCCGGTTCGCGCGGCAAGGGCGGACCATTCGGATGGGCGGGGCACCGCCAGTATGATGCCGACGATTGACGAATCCAGCGGCGCTGCGTCGTTGAGATGGCGCGCCTGACGGGGAAGAATCGCAAATCCGAGCTTCTCTCCCTCCTGTTCCGCGCCGTGCATGATGTTGAGCCAAAGCTCGCTGCTGACAGGATCGATCTCCTGCCGAACGAAGAGAATGTGCCCTGCCGTGTAGTTGACGTCCTGGTTGACGCGATAACCCATTGAATGGGCAGCCCTGATCACGCGGTTCCGGGTTGCCTCCCCAACGCCGGGTTTTCCGGACAGGGCGCGCGACACGGAAAACTTCGAAAGACCGAGACTGTCGGCAAGATCCTGAATGGTAACGCGGTTGGAAGCCATGGCCAAACTCTGTTCTTTGTCGGTTTTGTTGTGACGCAGGAGAGGCTTAACGTCAAGTCATGCGGCAAATTGCAAAACAATGTTGCGCTCCGTGTTTTGTAATGTTAGCTTCCGCTCCTAACAAGATCAAAGGTCCGGCTCTCGGTGGAGGACCGTCCGGGTGCCGTTCCGGGAGGAAATCGTGGCGAGGCACATAGTCGCCGCTCTGGCGGAGATCCCTCCGGGATCGCAGAAGCTTGTCCATGTCAAGGGGCGGTCCATCGCCGTCTTCAACGTCAACGGCGAACTGTTCGGCATTTCCGACACCTGCCCTCACCAGGGCGGCAGCCTCGCAGCCGGCGCGACCGTTGGGCTGACGACCTCAACGGAACCGGGAAAGTTCTGTCATTCCCGTCCGGGAGAGTTCGTCCGCTGCCCATGGCACAGCTGGGAATTCGATTTGCGCACCGGGAAATCCTGGTGTGATCCGCGGAAATTCCGGGCGAGGCCCTACGACCTGAGTGTCGAGTCCGGCGAGGCACTGGTCGCAGGTCCGTATGTCGCCGAGACGTTCGGTGTCTCCGTCGAGGACCAGTACGTCGTCGTGGAGCTCTAGGTCGCCACCAAGTCCGGAATGAGGAGGTTCCGTCTTGTCGATTTCCGATGCCATCGATTGCGATATTCATCCAGGGGTGCCAACGATCAAGGCGCTGCTGCCCTACATGAACGACTATTGGCGGGAGGCGTTCATTGCGCGGGGGCAGGATAATTTCCAGCCGGCAAGCTACCTGCCGAACTCGCCGATCGCCTGCCGGTCCGACTGGCGCGATGGCGACGCCATTCCAGGCAGCAACTTCGATCTCCTGCAAAAGCATGCGCTGGATGGCTTCAGCGCCCGCTTTGCGATCTGTAATGTCCTTTACGGCGGGTCTTTCTCGATCAGCGAAACGATGGGCGCCGCCATCTGCTCGGCAGTCAATGACTGGGTGAGGGCGGCATGGCTGGCTCGCGATCCGCGGCTGCGCGCGTCGATCGTGGTGCCGACCCAGAACCCGCGGCTTGCGGTCGAGGAAATCGAACGGTTGGCGGGGGATCGTCGTTTCGTGCAGATCCTCATGCCGGTGGCGCTCGACATGATGCTCGGCAAGCAGCATTACTGGCCGATTTTCGAGGCGGCGACCCGTCACGATTTACCGATCGGTCTCCACGCCGGCAGCCTTTACCGTTACGCCCCGACGACGAATGGCTGGCCGAGCCATTATCTGCAGGACTATGTCAGCAACAATCATGCGTTCGAAAGCCAGCTTCTCAGCCTCATTTCCCAGGGCGTGTTCGTCAAGTTTCCCGAGTTGAAGATCGTTTTGATCGAAAGCGGCGTGACGTGGCTTCCAGGCTTCCTCTGGCGCGCGCGCAAGACATGGCGCGCGGTGCGTCCGGAAGTGCCGTGGGTGGACGAATCCCCGATCGAGATCGTGCGCCGGCACGTGCGCCTCACGGCCCAGCCCATCGATGGCCCCGGCGATCCGGCAATCCTTGAGCGGGTGCTGAACCAGATCGGCTCGGACGACATGCTGCTCTTCGCCACCGACTACCCGCACTGGCAGTTCGACGCCGATCGCGTGCTTCCCGAGGGCGTATCGGCTCGCCTCATCGAGAAGATGACGCACGACAATCCGCTCGCCACTTATCCGAGACTGAGGGAGACGATCCAATGACCCCGGCCGATCAAATCCTTGAGCGACCGGTACAGGGCGCCGCGAGGCTTCAGTTCGTCGACTGCGATATCCATCCGTCGCTGAAGCACAAAAAGGCGTTGCACCCCTATCTCGAGAAGCGTTGGCGCGATCACCTCGACACCTATGGCAGCCTGGCGCATTGCGTCTATGCCGGACGAGGCGGCCCCTATCCGCGCTTCACGCCCGAGACAGCGCGCCGCGACGCGTGGCCGCCGAACGGAAACCCGCCCGGTTCTGACCTGGAATTTATGCAGGTCCAGCATCTCGACGCGCACAACGTCAAGTTCGGCATCCTGCAACCGATCGTCGGCGCCAACAATGCCCGCAACACGGACCTGTCGGCAGCGCTCTGCACGGCCACCAACGACTGGCAGGTGGACGAGTTTACTTCGAAGGACAGACGGCTGAAGGCATCGATCCACATCGGCGCGGAGGATGCCGAACTTGCCGTCGAGGAAATCGAGCGTCGTGCCGGAGACCGGAATTTCGCGCAGATCCAGCTCGGTTCGCGCTCCCTTGAGCCGATCGGCCGCAAGCGCTACTGGCCGATCTTCGAGGCGGCCGAGCGCAACGACCTGCCGGTCGGCTTCCATGTCGGCGGCCCGTCGCCCTATGCACCGTCGCCAAGCGGCTGGCCCGATTACTATATCGAAGATCATCATGTGTTGACCCACAGCGCCCATGCGCAGGTTGCGAGCATGATCCTCGAAGGCGTCTTCGAGCTTTTCCCGAAGCTCCGCATCGTCATGATCGAGGCCGGCTTTGCCTGGGTGCCATCGCTTGGCTGGCGGCTCGACAATCATTGGCGGAAGATGCGAAGCGAAACGCCGCTCTGCAAAAGGCCGCCCTCCGAATATCTCAGGCAGAACGTCTGGTTCACCACCCAGCCCGCCGAAGAGCCGGAGCACCGCGAAGACCTGCGCCTGCTCTTCGACCTCATCGGTTTCGACCGCATGATGTTTGCGACCGACTATCCGCATTGGGACTTCGACGATCCACAGCGAGCGATCGTGATGCCGATGACCGCCGCCGAGCGGCAAATGCTGTTCCATGACAACGCCATGAATTTCTATGCCAATCTCGATTGAAAGACCTGTTTCATGAAGAAGCTCATCAACGATCCTGCACATTATGTCGACGAAACCCTCGATGGCCTGACGCTCGCATTTCCGTCGCTCGTGCGCGACGGCGCGGCTGGCCGTGTCATACGGCGCGCGGAGGGCGTGACCAGAGGGAAGGTTGGCATCGCTTCTGGTGGCGGTTTCGGCCATCTGCCACTTTTCACCGGCTATGTTGGCCGTGGCCTCATCGATAGCTGCGCGATCGGCAACGTTTTCGAGGGCCCAAACATCGACAGCTGCGTAGATGCGATCCGACTCGCCGATGGTGGTCGGGGTGTGCTGCGGCTTTACGGCAATTACGGCGGCGACAGGATGAATTTCGATATGGCCGGCGAGGTGCTCGAGGACGAAGGCATCCGTTGCACGACCGTGCTCGGCACCGACGACATCGCCAGTGGCGGGCCAGACGAAATCGGCCGTCGGCGCGGTGTGGCCGGGTTGATCTATGCCTACAAGGCTGCCGGAGCCTCTGCCGACAGAGGGGCCGACCTGGAGGAGGTGACTCGGATCGCCGCAAAAGCGGTCGCTGCGACCCGCACGATCGGTGTCGGGCTTGCTCCCTGCCGGCTGCCGTCGGCCGCAAAGCCGAGCTTCGAGCTTGCGGAAGACGAGATTGAAATGGGGATCGGTATCCACGGTGAACCGGGCATATGGCGCGACAAACTCAGGAGCGCGGATGCGATCGCCGACGAAATGGTCGATCGGTTGCTGGCCGATCTGCCCGCGCAGACAGGCGGCGAGGTCTCGGTTCTGGTCAACGGTCTCGGCGCCACCCCTCAGGAGGAACTCTTCATCCTTTATCGGCGGGTCAGGAAACGGCTTGACGATGCGGGCGTGAACGTCGTTCAGCCGCTCGTCGGCAACTACGTGACTTCGATGGAAATGCAGGGAGCATCGGTCAGCCTCTTCCATCTGGACGAGGAATTGAAGACGCTGCTGCGCGCCCCGGCCGAATGCCCGTTCTGGAGGGTCGACTGATGGAACTGACGGTTTTCCAGATCGCCGAGGGCGTCAGCCGCGCCACCCGGGCCATGGCCGGCCTGGAGCAGGAATTGAACGCCGCAGACGCGAAGCTGGGTGATGGCGACACGGGCTCCATGCTCGCCCGCGTTATTGGCGCCATGGCGGCATCGGAGCCGCAAGCGGCAAGATCGGTGAGCGACGTCTTCGGCAGGCTTGCCCGCGCCGGCATGTCGGCAACGGGCTCCAGCCTGGGGACGCTTTTCGCCAGTTCGCTCCTGGCTCTGTCGAAGCAGACAAGAGAATGGGAACGCGTCGATTGGGAGGACCTTTCCGGTCTCCTTGCCGCGGCGCGCGACGGGATGATGGCGAGGGGCAACGCCAAGCTCGGCGACAAGACGGTGCTGGACGCGCTGGATGCCGTTGCTGCCGCGGTGGCCGGAAAGGTTGATGCCGAAGGAGCTGCGCGTGCCGCCCGGGAGGCGGTCGACCGGGTTATACTTGAGTTCCGCGGCCGGCCTTGTCGTATGGGGCGGGCAAAGTTCTTTGCCGAGAAAAGTGTGGGTCTCGACGATCCCGGCATGTTGGCCTTTGCCGCGTTGACAAAGGCGGTGGCGAAAATCCCCGCAAAGCGCAACCTAACACCCTAACAAGCTTAGCACTCCACCGCGCTATCAACGTATTTTTACGCAAGGCGAGTTGCCGGTGACGGCGATTTCTCCCCATAGCCACCGGGAAAGCGTAGGTAAAGCTAAAGAAAATAACAGAACGCGAATTTCTGCTTGCATTGTGTTAGGTAAATGGTTTGAGTGTTGATGCTGGACGTTAGGTAAACGGAAGGCGACGGAGGGTCTGGAGGGACCCGCTGTAGGAGGAGGAAAAAATGGTGGCTCAACAGTTCGAGCCGACAGGCGGATATGTCGACATGGTCGGCGAGGACGCCATGTCCGAGCGTCGCAATGCGTGGATCAAATTTCAGGACCGGATGTTCGTACCGCTGACGACCGTTCCGACGATCATCGCGAGCCTTCTCGTCTTCGGCATCCCGCTCACTTTCTCGTTGTTGCTGAGCTTTCAGGGCTGGACAATCGACAGCGCGCTGCTGGCCGGCAGATTCGTCGGTCTCGCCAACTACGAGGATCTCTTCACCGATACGCTGTTTCGGTCGAGCCTCCTGCTGACGATTGGCTACACGCTCTCGACAGTGACGCTGGAACTCCTGTGCGGTCTTGGCGTGGCACTTCTTCTCAACAGCCGCGTGCCTTTCGTGCGCATCTTCCGCACCGCGCTCATCATTCCCATGATGATCACGCCGATCGTGGCCGCACTGACCTGGAAGCTGCTGCTCGATCCAAGCTACGGGCTGGTCAACGCCATCCTAGGCACCAAGACGGTCTGGCTCGGAGACCCCAATCTGGCACTGATTGCCGTCGGCATCGTCAACATCTGGCAGAACACGCCGTTCGTCGCGATCCTGCTGCTCGCCGGTCTGCAGTCGCTGCCGAGCGAGCCGGTCGAGGCGGCCGCTGTGGATGGCGCGAACTCCTGGCAGACCTTCCGCCATGTGACACTGCCACTCCTTATGCCCTATGTGGTCGTGGCAGTGCTTCTCCGCACGATCTTCGAGTTCCGCTCCTTCGAGAACATCTGGGTGATGACGGGCGGTGGCCCGGCGAATGCGACAAAGCTGCTCTCCGTCTACACCTTCGAGGCGTCGTTCCTGTCCTTCGACCTGACGCTCGCGGCTGCCTCGTCCTGGGTTATGCTCTTCATCGTGCTGATCTTCTGCGTTTTCTTCATCCTCGCCACCGAGCGGAAGGAGATCCAGTGATGTCCGGTTTCGCCCGCGGCAAGCGCCGCAAGTTCATCAGCTACGTGCTGACCTACGCAGGCCTCGTAAGCCTTTTCCTGGTTTTCGTATTCCCGCTTCTATGGATCGTCGGTATCTCGCTCAAGACGCGCGAGCAGATCTTCACCAACCCGCCGGTGTTCTTCTGGATACCGACCTTTGAGAACTATGTGCACGTGCTGACGCAGTCGGACTTCCTGGCGTCCTTCGGCAATTCGCTCGTCGTCACGACGGCCTCGGTGACGCTTTCCCTGCTTATAGGCATCCCGGCGTCCTACACCTTCGCGCGCTTCCATTTTCGGGGCCGTGGTGTGGCGATGATCACGCTCCTGATCATGCGGATGCTGCCGCCGGTCGCGATCCTCCTTCCGCTCTTCGTGCTCTTCAAGGCAGTCGGACTGTCCAACACGCGCATTTCCGTCATCATCGCCTACACGACCTTCAGCCTGCCGCTGATCGTCTGGGTGATGAAGGACTATTTCGCCAACCTGCCGAAGGAGCTGGAGGAGGCCGCCTATATTGACGGCGCTTCCAGGATGCTCGCCTTCCGCAGAATCGTGCTGCCGCTCGCTCGGCCGGGCATTGTCACCGCCGCGATCCTGTCGCTGCTGCTCGCCTGGAACGACTTCATCTTCGCGGCGATCCTCACAAACAACGCGACGCGTACCTCGCCGGTGCTGCTCGCAAGCTATGCCGGTGGGGAGACCGGCACCAACTGGGGAGCGATCACCGCCTCGGGCGTGCTCGTCGTCATCCCCGTCATCATCTTCTCGCTGATCGTCCAGAAGCACCTAGTGCAGGGACTGTCGTCGGGAACCGTGAAGTGAATGTGTCTGCAGCAACGGAGGAGGAAATGGGAATGGAGAAGAACAAGGGAACGTATGGCGGACCAGCTATCAGCCGCCGCAGCATGATGATCGGTTCGGCGGCGACCATCGCCGGCGCGGGGCTGATGAGCTCGTCGCTCTTCACGCCGGCGCTTGCCCAGAGCAAGCCGCAGAAGCTCACCGTACTCGGCGACAGCGCGCCGTGGAAGGGCACGATCGTTGAAGATGCCATTCCGGCCTTCACCAAGGAGACAGGCATCGAGGTCGAATATATCCAGTTGCCGAACGAGCCGCTCATTACCCGCGCCCGCGCCGAACTGACCAGTGGCAGCACGACGAGCTTCGACGTCATGCAGATGGGCGCCTCGATGATCGGCTGGATGCATCCGTATATGGAAGACGTCAACGAGCTCCTGAAGAAGGCTGGCGGGAAGTACGCCGCCGATTTCGGCATGGACGAATTCTCGCAGGCGTCGCTCGACCTCGCCAGCATCGACGGCGTCCTGCGCGGCGTGCCCTACCGCAGCACCACCTATATCCTGCACTACCAGCCGGCTCTCCTGGAAGCGGTCGGCATCAAGGCCCCGCCGACCACATTCGCCGAATATCTCGATGCGGCCCAGAAGCTGACCGAGGCAGGCAAGCCGAACCGTTTCGGTGTGGGCTACTGCGCCCGTCAGGGTGGGGCTATCGTCGATCATTTCGGTCCCTACCTTCTCTCGGCAGGCGGCGGCTTTTACGACAGCAAGACGAAGGACATCTGGATCAACAATGCGAAGTCGCTGGCCGGCCTCGAATTCTACGCAAGCCTGCTCAACAAGCACAATGTGGTGCCGCAGGACGCGCTCACGTGGGAATGGGATGAAATCATCGCCAACGGCCAGAACGACCGTTACGCGATGGCGATCACGCTCAACGCCTCCGCTACCCCCATCAACAGGTCCGACAAGTCCAAGACCAAGGGCAAGTGGAAATGGGCGATGGTTCCGGGTCTTGAGAGCGCGGCCGACAGCCGCTCCTCGCTCGGCGGCTGGAGTTTTGCGGTTCCGTCCAAGGGTGCTCATACCGGCTGGGCCTTCGAGTTCGTGCAGTTCATCACCAGCCGCGAATGGGCGAAGCGTTCGATGGAAAAGGGCAATGCCTCGGCGCGCCTTTCCGTCCTAACGGATCCGGAGGTCGTCAACACCTACGGCTTCACAGGCGTGATGGCCGACCAGCTGAAGACCGCAATCGCCAATCCGCGCGATGCGTTCTGGGGCGCCGTGGAGGCGCAGCTTCGCGCCGGTCTTTCCAAAACGCTGCTCGGTCAGGCGTCGCCGAAGGACGCGATGGACGAGGTCGCGACCGGCTGGGAGCGCACGATGCGCCGCGCGGGCTGATCGAATTGCCGGGCGGAATATCGCCCGCCCGGCTTGTCCCATATAGAAAGGAGAGGACCATGGCTTCCGTTCAGATGACAGAGGTCAGGAAGAGCTTCGGCGCCGTGGATGTCATCCATGGTATCGATCTCAAGATCGAGGATGGCGCCTTCGTGGCGTTGGTCGGTCCGTCCGGCTGCGGGAAGTCGACCCTTCTGCGGATGATCGCGGGGCTCGAGGAAACGTCGGGCGGAGAAATCGCCATCGGTAATCGGGTGGTCAACGATCTGACGCCTCGCGAGCGTAATATCGCGATGGTTTTCCAGAATTATGCGCTCTATCCGCATATGACGGTTGCGGAAAACATGGGCTTCAATCTGAAGCTCGCCAAGAAGCCGCAGGCCGAGATCGATGCTCGCGTGAGCGAAGCGGCCAGGATGCTCGGCCTCACCCCGCTGCTCGACCGCCGCCCCTCGCAACTGTCCGGGGGACAGCGCCAGCGCGTCGCCATGGGGCGCGCCGTGGTGCGCAAACCGCAAGTCTTCCTGTTCGACGAGCCTCTATCCAACCTCGACGCCAAACTGCGCGTCCAAATGCGTTCCGAGATTAAGGGCCTGCACCAGAAGGTCAGGACAACTTCCATCTATGTCACCCACGACCAGATCGAGGCAATGACGCTCGCGGACCATATCGTCGTCATGCATGGCGGCCGCATCGAGCAGCAGGGACATCCGATGGAGCTTTATCGCAGGCCCGCCAACCTGTTCGTTGCGGGCTTTATCGGTACTCCGGCCATGAATTTCGTCGACGCCGTCGGTGGCAGCGACGATCGAGGTGCCTTGGCGAAGCTCGCGGGCGGCGAAGCGATCCGTGTCGATGGCGTGCGACTGGAAGAGGGCAGGCCGGTGACGCTCGGCTTCCGTCCAGAGCATCTCGCAACCCATGGTGCCGGCACGCGCCTTAAAGGCCCGGCGCGTTTCGTGGAGCCCACGGGGGCGCTGACGCATGTCACCTTCGATCTCGGCGGGCACAATATCGTTGCTGTCATCGATGGTGAGCATCAAGTGGCGACCGGCCAGGCTTTCGAGGCCTCGGTCGCGCCGGAACTCGTGCATGTTTTTGATCGCCAGTCCGGGATGCGGCTGAACGCGGCCTAGGTGGAACATCGAGGCAAAAACCGACTTCAAGGGCCGGTTTCCCAAGGTCGGCCTTCAAACCAGGAGATTGAAAGTGAACAAGCCCATCAACGCGGCCTCCACGCTAGAGGCGGTCGAGAATGCCGTGCGGACGCATTCTCGCCCCTCGGACATCCGTATCACCGACATGCGCATCGCCGTCGTGACGGGGATATGCTATTACCCGATCATCCGCATCGACACCAATCAGGGCGTCTACGGGCTTGGCGAGGTTCGCGATGGCGGGCATCCGGAAAGTGCGCTGCGGCTCAAGCATTTCCTGCTCGGCCAGAATCCCTGCAATGTCGACATGATCTTCAACGCGCTGCGGCTCTACGGCGGTGACGGGCGCGAAGGAGGCGGAGTTTCCGGCATCGAGATCGCGCTCTGGGATCTTGTCGGCAAGATCTACGGCGTGCCCTGCCACCAGTTCTTCGGAGGAAAGTATCGCGACAGCGTCCGCATCTACGGCGATACGCCTGCGCCCGCAGAGCTGACGCCCGAGGCCTACGCCAAGGCTGTCCGCGCGCGCGCCGACATGGGTCTCACCTTCATCAAGTTCGACCTGCCGCCCAAGCTCTTCGAAACGACGGAAGGTGCGCTCATCGGCGCGGCTACGAAACACGAATACGATCTCGGCAGGAGCACCCGCGCGCCGGGCTCCGGACGCGGCGCCAAGATTTCGGAAAAGGGGATCGAAACCGCGGTCGAAATCGTGCGGGCGGTTCGTGCCGAGGTCGGCAGTGAGATCTCGCTCTGCGTCGATCATTTCGGCGAAGGCTACGTCACTGCGGATGAGGCGATCCGCATCGGCAAGGCGCTTGAACCGTTCAACCTTGCGTGGATCGAGGACCCGGTCATCTGGCACGATATCAAGGGACACAAGAAGGTTGCGGACGCCCTGCTGACGCCGGTCGCGGGCGGTGAGGATCTCTATCTTGTCGACGGTTTCCGCGAGGCGATCGAAACCCAGGCCTTCGATATCCTGCACCCCGATCTCCTGACGTCGGGCGGCATGCTGGAGACAAAGCGCATCGCCGACTACGGCGCGCGCTACGGCCTCGCTACCGCACTGCATTCGTGCTGCTCGCCGATCGGCTTCATGGCGAACGTCCACTGCGGTGCTGCGATCAACAGCCTGCTGGCGGTCGAACATCATGGCCTTGACGTGCCGTTTTGGGAGGAACTGGTTACGGGTCTCGATCCGAAATATCTCGACGAAGGCTACGTAAAGGTTCCTGATCTGCCAGGGCTTGGCATCGAACTCAATCTGGAGGCTGTAAAGGCCAACCTGCGCGAACCGGACGCACTGTTTCTGCCGACCGAGGAGTGGAACAAGCGTAAGGCAGGCTTCGAACGGGTCGAACCGCCGCGCTATCAGACCCAGCTTATCCGTGGTCGACGCTAGCGTGAAGAAGGATACCCCCCGGCGACGGGTGTCTTTCACGGCGTTCAGCACTCGTATGAGTACTAAAGCCAAAGATTGGCAATGAGCGTTGGCTTAAGGAGGGCGGCAGGCGCGAGTCTTGGTCCAGCCGTGATCACAAGTAGCGAAAGGAAGCGCGCCGTTTGAGATCCACGCGCTTCCCCAAGCTCGGTTCAGAGGGCCGCCTCGACTTTTTCAGCGACGTCCGCTGGCACCCATTTCGACCAGATGTCCTTGTTCTGCTCTAGGAAGTGCTGAGCGCCCTCCTCGCCGGCCGCCTGATTTTCCGTCTGCCACGCCATGAGCTTGCCGACGGTATCGTTACTCCAACCGCGCGTATTGAAATACGCCATGACTTCCGGGCTGGTTCGATCCGCGAATGCCTTGGTCACGACGGTATAGACCTTGTCGACAGGCCAGGCATTTACCTTGGGATCGGGGCATTCCAGGTTTGTGTTGCAGCGCTTCCATTCGGCGGCATCGTGCGGGACGGTTGGCTGCAGCATCACCATCTCATACTTTCCAAGCAACGCCGTCGGAGCCCAGTAGTATGTGATGAAACCTTCCTTGCGCTCGTAGGCCTTCGCAATGGCGCCGTCGAGGCCTGCCGCAGAGCCAGGATCGAGAAGCCTGAAGCCCCTTTCGCTCGCGTCGTATGCCTTGAACAACTGCGCGGTCACGATTGTCGCACCCCAGCCGGCAGCGCCGTTGAAGATCACGCCCTTGCTCGCATCTTCCGGATCCGGAAACAATTCAGGATGTTTGAGCGCATCATCGATGGTCTTGATGTCGGGATGCGCATCTGCCAGATATTTTGGAATCCATAGGCCTTGAATGCCGCCATCCGGTAGCGCGGCCGCTCCCAGCACAATCTTCCCGTCAGCGACGCCACGCGGAACGATCTCAGGCAGGAGGTCGATCCACGTCTCCGACGACACGTCCGGATCCCCCTTTTCGACCATCGAGGTCGTAGTCGGCACAGTATCGCCGGGAACGGTTTGGACATTACAGCCGTAGCCGTTTTCCAGGATGAACTTGTCGACGAAGGTGAGCACTTCGGCGCTCTGGACGTTATGCACCGCAAGGGTGACGTCGCCGCAGTCGGCGGCATCTGCTGCGGTGATGCCCCATGGCAGCCCGAAGATCGTCGATGTCGAAAGCAGATACTTTTTCATTTTTCGTTCCCCTTTTCAGCGGCACACTTTCTTCACGCGGGCTGCCGCTTTTCGTTCGCGTGACTGGAATTCCGAGCCTCCGGTTGCCCCAAGGCCTAGGCGTAGCGCGCGACCGGCTGCCCGAGCACGTCGAGCCGCGGCGTTATCCCGAGGCCGGGGAGGGCAGGTGCCACGACACGTCCCTCAACCACGTCGTAGGACCCGTCAGCCGTTTTCACCGACACCATGTCGCGGCTCTCGAGGACACATCGAAGATTTCGCTCGGGCACCGTCTGGCCGAGATGCACGATCGCAGCAAATGCTATGTCGGAGCCGGTCGTCTCCTGGACACTGACGGTGTAGCCGGCGGCCAGGCACATATCCCGATGCCGACGACCTTTCGTGAGGCCTCCGTTCTTCGAGATCTTGAGGCCGATCCCCTCGGCCGCGTCGTCGCCGATGAGTTGGGCGATCGAAGAATCGCTGGTTGCGAGCTCATCAAAGATGATCGGGACATTGGTGCGCCGCCGCAGCGACACGCATTCCCGCCAGGTCGCGCAGGGAGCCTCAAGCACGAAATCGAGACCAGACGGCAGCAGCCTGAGCATGCGCAACGCGTTTTCGACGAGCATTCCCCCATTTGCATCCACGATGAAGAACTCGCCTGGCTGCTTGTCCGCCAGTGCGGCGGCGATGCGAGCGGCGTCGACCGCTGGCTCTCCGCCAATCTTGACGGAGTGGCCCACGTAGCCCATCGCCCGATGTTCGGCGACGCGCCTTCGCATGTCCTCTGGATCGCCCATGTAAATCGATGAAATGACCGGCATGCGGACATTTGTGCGTCCGCCCAAAAGGTCGCAAACCGGAAGCCCAACGGATTTCCCGAAGACGTCCCAGCAAGCAACGTCGATTGCGGTCTTCGCATGCTCGTGCCCGACAAGCGCCGCGTCCATGGTGTCATTGATGCGGTCGACGCGCCGTGGATCGAGGCCGATCAGGTGAGGCGCAATTTCCGCGATGCCCGCGCGAACGCCGAGCGCGTGTGATGCGATGTAGGTCGATCCAAACGGTGTGCTTTCGCCCCAGCCTTCAAGGCCGTTGTCGGTTGTCACCCTTACGATGGTAGCGTCGAAGCTGCGGTACTCCCGCCCGCCGGAAAGGGTGTAGACCCCACCTGCGTAGGGCAGATCCACCCGAAACACATCTATCTGTTTTATCTTAATGTCCGTCATGGTTCTCCCGTCACGTGATGGCAAGGACAAGCTTTCCGCTGAACGTCTTTGAGATGAAGTCTTTCTGCGCCTCGACGATGTTTTCGAGCGGGTAGGTCTTGCTGATCACCGGACGGATCTCGCCTCGCTCCACGTAGCGCACGAGATTTTCGAAGACGACGTCGTCCTGAAACGTGCAGCCGAAGAAGCTCAGGTCCTTGAGATACAAGGTTCGCATATCGAGCTCCACGATCGGGCCTGCGATCGCCCCAGCGACGGCATAGCGTCCGCCCTTCCTGAGCACCTCCAGGACCTCGGGAAACGCAGGACCGGCCGTGACGTCGATCGCGACGTCGACGCTCATGGTGCCTAGATTCTCGACCAGGCTTTCGTGCCGATCAACAATTCGGTCTGCGCCAAGACTGCGCACATGGGCCGCCTTTTCGTTCCCGGCGACGGCCGTCACGATCGCGCCACGACGCTTGGCCAACTGAACGGCGGCGGAGCCGACTCCACCCGAAGCGCCGGTGATGAGGACATGTTCACCGGCGCCGACATTTGCGCGGTGCATCATGCCCTCGGCGGTGGAGAACGCGCAGGGGAGGGAAGCAAGTTCGAGGTCGCTCCAATCGCAATCGACCCGAAACGTCTCGCGTGAAGGTGCTTTCGTATACTGAGCGAACGCGCCGTTGCACTCGGACCCGAACGTCCAGCATTCCATCGGTCGGTAATCGACATACGAGCGAAGCATGTTGCGAACGATAACCCGTTCGCCGATCCGTCCCGGATCGACGTCCAATCCTACGGCAACGACGTGGCCGCAGCAGTCGGCACCCTGGATGCGGGGGAATTTGATGGCTTCTCCAGACCAGCTCGCGTCCGTATCGCGCAGGTCTTCGATGCCCTGTGTCGCGCCATGGCCGGTTTCGCTCGTCACGACCTTCGAATACCAGCCGATGCGCGTATTGATGTCGGTGTTGTTAACGGCGGCGCCCGCCACCCTGATGAGAACTTCGTTTCGATCCGGTTTCGGTACCGGAAGGTCATTGCGATACTCGAGCTTGTCGAATCCGCCGTGACCGACGAGGACGACCCCGCTCATACGTTCTGGAATTGCGGACAAACGAGTGTCGTCCGGGCGAAGAGAAGTTCTGTTCACCGTCTTGGATTCCCGCAATGTATATTCGTGATGTCGGTCATGCAGGCTGTGTCGGTCGTTGTCTCACTGGATGCTGACCGCCTGCCTTGTCCTTAAATCTGAGGCCATCCCGCCGTGAATGACAATGCGCTTAATTCTCATCCGCAATTGACTTCAGGTTCACTCAGTTCGTGACCGGCCTCTCTGTCCCGAGCACGACCTGGGGACTATCCGAACGTCCGGGTTCGGGCAGACCGGCCGGTCCGGGTGTGATATCTATCCGGATGTGCAATAAGACTTCAGGGATGCTTTCGCGGGGAGGTAGGTAATTCCCTATGGTTCGTCGGTACTATGAGCTACCGTCGCTGACTGCGCTGGCCGTTTTCGAGGCCTCGGCGCGCCATTCCAGTCTCAAACTTGCTGCAAGCGAACTCAATGTAACGCCCAGTGCCGTCAGCAGGCAGATAAAGGCGATCGAAGAGGAGCTTGGCGTCCAGCTGTTTGTTCGTAGCGGAAAGGGCGTGACGCTGACTGCCGAAGGAGAAGAGCTCTACGACGTTCTTGCGAATTCGTTTTCGCGCATGTCCGATACTGCCAGATCCATCAAGCGACGTGACAAAGCGCGAAACGTGAAGTTCGCCTGCAGCGACGTGTTCGCAACCATGTGGCTGATCCCGCAGATGCCCGATTTCTGGCGTCGCCATCCGGACATAATGGTCGATCACTTGATCTCGGACGACATGCGGAACTTTCGCCGTGCCGAGGTCGAGCTCAGGATTCGCTTCGGGCCTGGTGCGTGGAGCGACGAGACCTCCGAATTCCTGTTCGATGAATGCGTCTATCCCGTTTGCAGCCCCAACTTTGCGGCGCGCTTCGAAGGCGCAACCATGGCCGATCTTCCCGACTTGCCGCTGTTGGACGTCAACTGGGTTGGCCCTGACTGGGTTGGGTGGGAAGAAGCGCTTCGCCGGGCGGGCCTCCCTCACGCAGCGTTCGACGGAAAGCGGTTCGGAAAGTTCAACGTCGCCCTGCAAGCGGCGATGGCCGATCAGGGCGTGGTGATCGGCTGGCACCGCATCGTGGGCGACTTGGTCCAGCAAGGTACCCTGGTTCGTTTCACCGATCTGGTGATCCGTTCGCCGGGCGGATACTACTTAACGTGGAACTCACACCGCGAGCTCTCGTCTGCGACGCTGATTCTGCGAGAGTGGCTACGATCGATAGCGAAGGTCACGCGCAACAATCCATGTCCTGCCGCTACGATCGAATAGTGCGCCCCTTCGCCAACTGCAGTCAGGAACATGAGAAGCTCATGCGCTGCTGACGCCGAGCTCCAGCCGACGGGTGATGCCGATCGCTTCGAGGAATAGCTCGTCATGACTGACGACGACGAGTGCGCCGTCATAAGCGCGTATCCCCGCCTCCACCGCTGATATGGAATCGATATCGAGATGGTTGGTCGGCTCGTCGAGGATCAGGAGTAACGGCGGTTCCGGCCCGCCGAGCACGCAAGCCAAGCCGGCGCGCAGCATCTGCCCGCCCGAAAGCGTGCCGGCGACCTGCAGCGCCGCGTCGGCCCGGAACATAAAGCGCGCCAGCGCCGCGCGGCTGGCATTTTCGTCTGCGCCGGGGTTGAGCCGTTGAAAATTGTCGCGGATTGTGAGGGCTGGGTCGAGCAGGCTTACCCGCTGATCCAGCATGGCGGATTTCACCGGCACCCGTACCTCACCAGCAAACGGCTGCAACGCCCCAGTCAACATCGAAAGCAGCGTGGTCTTGCCAGATCCGTTCGGCCCTGTGACGGCGATCCGTTCCGGCCCGACGATCTCAAGCGAAAGGTTTCGCAGTACAGGCTTTTGCGGATCATAGCCGGCCGTGACATCGTCGATCCTGAGGACGGTGCGGCTAACCGGCAGGCCTGTCGGTGCCAGGGTCACCGCCAGCGGTTGCAGAATCTCGATCTTTTGCCGCGCGGCGTCAACGTCCTCCATTGCAAGTGTTCTCATCCGCTCCGCCAATCGCGCATTTTCGCCGCTGGTGTTCTCGGCCTTGCGTCGCAGCCCGCCGGCGATGATGCGCGGCATGTCGCCCCTGGCCGCCTTCTTATTGCCGGTCCTGTCTTTGCGAGCCTTGCGCTCGACGGTCTCTTGCGCGGAGCGGTTCACGTGCGCGATCCGCTTTTCGGCATCCGCGAGGTCGTGCTCGGCGGCCGCCAACTCCACGGCCTTGCGCTCCCGATAGCGGCTCCAGTTGCCGCCGTAGCGGGTGGCGCCGAGGGTAGTCATCTCAACGATCCCATCGACGGTATCGAGCAGTTCCCGGTCATGACTGACGACGATCGCCCCACCTTGCCAGCCGGCGAGAAGATCGATCACCGCCTGCCTGCCACTGCGGTCGACATTATTTGTCGGTTCGTCGAGGATGAGGAAATCCGGTTCGCGAAAGATCAATGCCGCAACCGCCGCGCGGGTGCGTTGGCCGCCAGACAGCCTTGAAAGCGGCGTTTCGGCCGTCGCCTCAAGCCCGGCGCGCGCCAGCGCCCCAGCTATGCGGGCTTCTAGCATCCAATCGGCATCGGCGAGTTCGTGCGCCGTCGCGTTACCCCTTTCGGCGCGGGAAAGCAGGTCGAGCGGGTCCCGCACTCCAAATAGATCGGCAATCGTCTCGTCCATAGCCACCTGCACGCTCTGGCGCAGTACCTCGAGCGTGCCGGAGACCGACACCGTGCCGGATCTGGGTGAAAGTTCACCGGTGATGAGCTTCAGCAGCGTGGTCTTCCCGACGCCGTTGCGGCCGACAAGCCCGGTGCGTTCGGGACCGAAGCTCATAGCGAGGTTTGAGAAGAGCGATCGGCCGTCAGGCGTTGACCACGAAAGATTGGCAAGCGCGATGGAAGGCATGGAGAGAATCCCGGATTGCAAGGCGAAGTGGCATTGCGATCTGGGCAGTATCCATGTTCAACCATCCTGTTGGTGCTGCGATGGTGGCTATCTAGGCAGCAAATGCGGAGGATTCAAGGCGTCGGTGAGGCAGGGCAGCCTTGTAAATGGTCTGCTGAATCAGCTGGTTAATTCTCATTGTTCGCGGTTGGCGCTAAGGGAGATCGCATCACGTTGCGGCCAATCCTCGAACCGCTGCAGTCAGCTGATCTGACTTTCTGTGCCGTCCCGCCCCTGGAGGGAACCGAGGCTACCGCCTTCGTCAACGAGCCAGCGGACATGTTGGCCTTGGCGGGGCGAGCGCGCAGCCCAAGGCGCCGCAGATCTCGCATAATTCTTTCCAGCAGCCGGTGGCCCCCACTTTAAAGTCGGAAACTTCCTGTCACACTAAGCGTTCTCCGGGGAGGAGAAGTAACCGCCCTTAACAAATGCGAATGCGCTAAAGCAGACCCGCTGCGGCAAAAGGGGAATCGATGACCGCGTCTCTCGATCATGTGCCTGCACAGGCAAGCAATTCGCGCCAATTCCTGGCGATGGTCCTCGGTTCGGTGGGGGTGGTATACGGCGACATTGGAACGAGCCCGCTCTATGCCTTCCGCGAAGCGCTTCGCCCGTTTGCGGCGGGCGGTGTCGGGCGCGAGGAGGTAGTCGGGCTCATTTCACTGGTGATCTGGACCCTGACGATGATCGTCACGTGCAAATATGTCCTGTTCCTGCTTCGTGCCGACAATGACGGGGAGGGTGGTACGCTCTCCCTGCTCGCCTTGCTCATGAAAAGAGCATCAAGACATACGACCGGGATGTTCGTCGCAGGTATCCTGGGCGCCGCCCTTTTTATCGGCGATGCGATGATCACTCCGGCGCTTTCGGTGTTCTCGGCCGTTGAGGGGCTGAAGCTCGTCACGCCAACGCTTCAAGATTACGTTCTGCTCATCTCCGTCGCCATCATGGTGCTGCTGTTTGCAGTGCAGTCCCGCGGCACAAGCGCAGTATCGAGCTTCTTCGGCCCCGTCACTCTCGTCTGGTTCGTTGTCATGGGAGCTGCCGGTGTCGCCCATATCGGTGATGACATGGCAATCCTCGCTGCATTCAATCCTATCTACGCTGTCACCTTCTTATGGAATGCCGGGCTCGTTGGCTTCATCGTGCTGGGCGCCATCTTCCTAACGGTGACAGGAGCCGAGGCGCTTTATGCTGATCTCGGCCACTTCGGTCGCCAGCCTATCCAGGCGGCCTGGTTTGCAATCGTGTTTCCCGCGCTGACCTTGAACTATCTCGGACAGGGCGCGATGGTGCTGTCACATCCCGACGCCATTTCGGATCCATTTTTCTTGATGTTCCCGAAATGGGCGCTGCTGCCGGTGGTAATCCTCGCCACTGCCGCAACAATCATCGCCAGCCAGTCAGTGATCACCGGAGCGTTTTCACTCGTACGGCAAGCGATCCACCTCGGATTCCTGCCAAGATTTGAGATCTGTTACACCTCGGAGACGCAAACGGGGCAGATTTATTTGCCTTTGGTCAACTCCGCACTCCTCGCCGGCGTGCTTGTGCTCATGTTTGTATTCGGGAGTTCCGAAGCTCTTGCCCCGGCCTATGGTGTCTCAATTACCGGCGCCATGGTGATCGATACCATTCTCGCCTTCGCATTCCTCCGATACCTTTGGAACTGGCCCGTTTTGGCCGCGACCGCATTCCTGCTTCCTCTGTTCCTGCTCGAACTGGTTTTCCTCGGCGCCAACTTGTTCAAGCTCCACCATGGCGGCTACGTGCCCATCCTCTTCGCTGGCTCGTTGATGACGCTGATGTGGACCTGGCGAACAGGCGTTAGGCTCGTTCGCGAAAAGACGAGCCGCCAGGACGTCCCCCTTGAGCAGTTCATAACGGCGATCGAACGAAAATCCGAGCACGCCCCGGTCGACGTACCGGGAACGGCGATCTTTCTCACAGCGACACCTGACACCACCCCAGGCGTTCTCTTGCACAATCTCAAGCACAATCATGTGCTGCATGAGCAGAACGTCATCCTGACCATCAAGACCGCCAAAGTGCCGTATATTCCGGAAACGAACCGCTACACGCTTACAAAGCTTACCGATCGGTTCAGCAGACTGGAGCTCAGATTCGGCTTCATGGATGATCCGAATGTGTCAAGGGCACTGGCGCGCTGCCGGAAGGAAGGCTTCAGGTTCGAGATCATGACGACGTCCTTCTATCTCGGACGGCGCAAGCTAGTCTCAGATCCCCTGTCAGGCATGCCGAAGTGGCAGGACAAGCTTTTCATTGCAATGGCGGAATCGGCGATCGATCCGACCGATTACTTCCATCTTCCGGCAAACCGCGTTGTCGAAATGGGCGAGCAGGTAATCATCTAATGGACGTTCCGTTTCCTATGAATCGGCGCAAAAGAGAACATTTTAGGAACTTCTCCCTGTCATAGCTAAGACTGCCGGTTTATAAGGAACGCATGGTTCAAAGAGCAGGCAGTGCAGATCTCCCGCTTCATGGCGGCAAGGTTCCCCGATGGCTGGGCGACCGTATGACGAAGCTTGGCGCAGTCATCACGGAAGCAATCGTGATCGAATATGGCCGCGACGAGTTTCTCCGGCGGTTGGCGCATCCTTTCTGGTTCCAGTCCTTTGGCTGCGTCATGGGCATGGATTGGCACTCTTCCGGAATCACAACCAGCGTCATCGGCGCTCTGAAGCGCGGTCTCGGGCCCCTTTCGCGGGAACTGGGTGTTCATGTGTGTGGAGGCCGTGGGCGAAATTCGAGGCAGACACCAGGCGAATTGATCAACATCGGCAACCGTGTCGGCATCGACGGCGGGCGTCTCGCAACCACCAGCCGGCTCGTCGCAAAGATTGACAGCGCAGCGGTTCAAGATGGATTCGATCTTTATCTGCACGGCTTCATCGTGGCCGACGACGGCAAATGGGTGGTCGTGCAGCAGGGCATGAATGGCGATAAGCGACAGGCTCGGCGCTACCACTGGCTATCCGAAGGCATTTCCAGTTTCGTCGATTCTCCCCATGCAGCGATAGAAGGAAGGCGCCAGGGCGAAATCGTCAATCTCGCCGACAGGCGTGCCGCAGCATCGCGAGATAGTCAGCTTGACCTTCTGGCCTCTCTGGGGCCGGACCAAATCGTCCGCGAGATAGTGCGGATTGACCCGAAGGCCAGAACGAAGGAAGTCGCGCAACCCCTGCTGCCGCACCTTATAATGCCGGCGCATCATGAGGTCAGAGAAGAAAACATCAACATGAAGCGGTTGCATGCAACGCTTGCGGCGGCCGCCGATCGCGGGCCTGAAGACTTCGAACAGCTCCTGCTCGTCCCTGGCGTCGGCGCGCGGACGGTCAACGCGCTCGCGATGGTCGCAGAAGTGGTGCATGGCGCGCCCTGCCGTTTTGCCGATCCCGCACGGTTCTCGCTTGCGCACGGTGGAAAGGATCGCCACCCGTTTCCCGTGCCGCTCAAAGTCTACGATCAGACGATCCAGGTCATGAAGTCGGCCGTGACCAAAGCGCGGCTGGGCCGTGATGAGGAGCTACAAGCGCTGAGACGCTTGGACGATCAGGCCAGGCAATTGGAGAAATACGCTACTGGTCCAGATCTAAAAGAAATTGTCGCCGGGGAGTTCCGCCGGTCCCCCGAATGGGACGGTCGCAGCATCTTTGGTTGGGAGGCTCATCCTGAGCAGTCTGACGAGAAAGCACGCTCTTAGCGAGAGCGCGCGGTTCGGATAGACAAGGACATCGCTCGCGCCTTTTCCCATGAAAGCCGCGGTTGCAACGGTGCGCGAGATTTGCTCGCCCACGTGAGCACGCAGGCGTGAAGCTACGGCTGAATGCCAAGGCCGCTTGTCAAAACAAATCAAACTAAACGTGAAATCATGATCTGCATGTCTATGGCTCTGGCGTCCCTCACGTCGAAGGGCACGGCATAGTGCTTTGGCCGGCCGCAATATAGACACACCGCAATGGCGGTGCATCCGCCCTCGGCAAGGACGCTGCGAGGAACAATGCTGAGGAATGCGAGAGGGACGGAGGCGGGGAGGGCCCTTGGCGTCAGGACGCCGGGGATGGCCGTCAACCCGCCGAGGTTCGAGTACATCGTCACCGGCATGTCGCCGGCTTCCGATCCGTCTTGGTCGAGTGGAACTTTGCCGCTCGACTCGCCCATGGAACGAGCAAAGTGCGCCAGGAGCGGTTATTGCCAATCGAATACTCTAACCTCCCGGTGGGGCCGGAAACCGGCAGGCTGCTTCGAGGCACGAGTTAGCTGAAGAGCAGACCTTCAGGTACCCCCCCGTATCGCCTTTGTCGCCGTTGTTTCCGACAGGACGGCTTTTCGGAATAGCGGCTACGAACAGCGCCGTACTGATAGCCGCCGGAATACGGCTCAGCCCTCGCACCCCCTCACTACCCACGAACTGGTATCGTGATCGGGGTGCTGGTTATTGCTCTCCTTGATTGCCGCAGCCCAGTCGGCGCCGTTGTTTTCGGTCGCACCGGTATTTTCTATGTCGGTGATCGTATCGAACCATGCCACCATGTTCTCGGTGCAGATATTGGCAAGCGGCGAGAAGGCGTGCGGATCGTCAAGCGAACCGATCATCAGGTTGGTGCGACCGTTTTCGAGGTGGTGGAAAAACAATGGCGTGCCGCAATTGGCGCAGAAGCCGCGCTCGACAAGCTCCGAGCTCTTCCAGACGCTTGGTTTGCCGCGTGTCCAGGTGAGCGCGTCATCGGGTGCGGCGACGAGCGCGGCAAAGATGTTGCCCGAGGCTTTCTGGCACATGCGGCAATGGCAGAGATGCGAATTGTCGAGCATAGCGCTGGCGTGGTAGCGTACCGCACCGCATTGGCAGCCGCCGCTCACCTCCATCTCGATGCGTTTCATTTTTTCTGCTCCTTCAAGCGGCGGGTTGGGCTTAATCTCTTTTAGGTTTTCGTCTTTTGATCGTCCAGACCAGAGCGGATCCAGTTCCGGTGTTCGCGGGCGTGGTTTGCCAACCCAAAAGAACGGACCGGGGCACCCCTTCTCCCTTTTAACCGATCAAGCAGCGCGCGCATTGGCTTCGGCACTTCAATCGCCTGCGCCTGGTATGCTCATTGTATTGTTGACGCGGGAGCGGTTCGAGCATCTCGCCCAGTTTACGTCGAAAGGCGATGGAGTTTGGCGTGCCAAATTCGCTTGAATGCTGTCGCGAGGAACAAGTTTTTCGATATCGTTACGATTTCGATGCCAGAGCAGCCGCCTCCTGTCGTATGAGCCGCCAACGCTTCAACTCGAGCATGGCATCGGGTAGGGCGCGGTGCGGTCTAGTCGCGGGCTCTGTACGCGCCGTGACCGCTGAAACGATCTCAGCAACAACCGTCTCGGCTGCGTCGTGACCAAGCACAGCTCTGGCGGCGTCGGTAAAGGCGTCACCGGAAACACCGAGCCGAAGGGCATGCCGCGGATAACCCGCGGCTCGCAGGAGTACGCTGAGCCACTTTCCGTCCCACGACGGTGCGCTCGCATACAGCTGGTGGCCGGACAGGCTTTCCGTCATTTCGGCTGCGATGACATCGACAGATGCACCTTCCGTATCTAGCCGGCTTCTCGATATCCCGTGGACGGCTTCAGCCTCCGTGGACCAATCGTCCCAGCCGGGAGCTGGCCGGATAAGGCTCGTCCGCGCGTCGCCATTCTCGAACACCCAAGCGACCTCAACGGGAAAGCTTGCTTTGGCAAGCGACGAGGCTTCGAAATCCAGGAACACGATCATCCACGCTACCTACTGCTTGCTTCCTTAAATCGTAGACGATTTAAGAATAAAAACACGCAGCAATTCAAAGTGCTACAGCGTCGTCTTGGCGCGGACACCGCTATTTCCTGCAATAGCGAGAACGGCGTCAACACCGGTGGCGAGTTTCAACGCGCGGCGAGGCTTCCCCGTCGCGTCAGCATCCTTTTCTCGTGCCATGCGTTCTGAATATGAAAACGGAATAGATGAGGGCAGAAGCAACGTGGAGGACCAGCCGGACACGCACCATGAGGAAGACGACGGCAAGATCGGCGAGACCGTCAGCTTTCCATTTGACCGGATGACCGTCCAGCGCTTTCGCGAGACGTTTCCGCGGGCTCGATGGAGTGAGGAGCGCAAGGCCTGGTTTGTTCCCGGATCCACCGCCGCGCGCAGGATCGATCGCTGGCTCGCCCGAGAGGCGTCGAGAAGAGATGTCTTTGCGGATCAGAAAGGCCGTGATGCCTACGCGTTCGAACCCATTCTCAGCCCTTACCTGAATATCGACAACAAAGGCTTCCGGATCCGCACGCCGTATTCGCGGACGATCGTTGAAGAGCTGCGGCAGGTGCCGTTCGCCCAGTGGCAGCCGGAACTCAAAGTCTGGCGTGTGCCGTTCGCCTCCTACGACGACCTCCGGAGGCATTGGCAGGCGATCGAGGAGGCCGCGAAACGCCATGAACCTGAGGAGCGGCGCAAGCGCGCCGAGGCACGCAAGGGAACCGAGGAGGAGAGGGCGGCACGACGCCGGTCTGCGGAGCGAAGGCGTCGTCGCATTCCGCTGTGGGCGCACGATTTACCGCCGATCGGGAGACCGATCTCCACGACGACATATGGGATCATCATCATCACGGAGATCACCGGCGAAGTCGTCGATGCGGAACTTGTCGCCGATGTCTATCCGGACGCCACGGATGAGCACATTTGGGGGAAATGGCGCGCGCCCGGTCTGGACGAGCTCGTCCGAAGCTGGCCTTCGAAAACCCGACCGGGAGCCTATGAGGTTGAACGCGGCTGGTGGCAGCCAACGATCGAGGAACTGCGTGAGGCGAGGAGGAAGGCGAGGACGAACGAACGCAAAACTCGAACTGCCTAGCGGCTTGTAAGGTTGCAGTGTCGCCTCTCAGCCGATGTTCGCATCATCGAATGCGCGTTCGGCCTGACCGCCGCGGGTTCTTGCAGCGTACCGAAAGTTCCACTTTTTTCTATCCTTTGTGTTTGGAAGGGATAACACCTCGCACGCCCGCACAATTGCGACTCGGGACGACCACCAGCCTCAGAAGCGTCTAATCGCCGACATCAGCAGGTCTAGCTTAGCCCGTGTCGGACCAAAGCGCCGGTAGAGATCTTTGGCGCGTTCTGTACTCAAGCCGTAGGCGACGGTAAATTCGTCGAGCGTGTAGTTGAGGTGGGGGCGTGCCGTCGACCGGTGATGTGCGCTATCCTTGCTCATGGCCAAGGGATAACCGCGCCATCGGATGTCAGTTCCTTATCGCACGAACATTAAGGCTGTCTCTTCGAAAGGGCGGTTGCTTGCTTGACACCCCTGAACTAACCCATTTGCGCAGCTTTTGCTGATATGCTCCCTGAATTACCATCTGTGGGCGAGTTTTACCGGAGCAGGAGGCATGAGATATCACCAACGGAGGGGAGCCGACTGGTCCGAAGCGGCAAGGAACTTCGACCCAACTTGCGCGGACCGATTTTCCGGAACGAAGTCTTGGCCACCTTGCCCTTGCCAGCCGCCCGCAGATTTGCGGAAAACTGGCGCGTATGATCCACCCGGTTGCCAAAAAGCCATAATTGCTTCACCTAGATCGTGCATCGACACTCGGCATTAAGAATGGACCAACACTGAATGCGCATATCATACGTCTTCCTTGGTGCATTTCTTGCAATCGTCCAGTCCGCATATGCTGAGCTTGCCTCACCGCCCGCTTTGGCGCCGGTAAAGCAACAGGCACAAGCCGCTCAGTTGAGCGCAAAATTTCTCACGCGTTTCAGCTACAAGCCCGTTCCACTCGACGACGCCTTGTCGGCGACGATCATGGATCGGTTCATCGAATCACTCGACCCGGACCGCATGCTCTTCCTGCAAGCGGACATCGACAGGTTCATGTCTGACCGCAGCGAGATCGACGACGCCATCAAACGGAGGGACTTGAGGATCCCGTTTGCGATCTTCAACGGGTATGGCAAGCGCGTTGCCGACCGCATGAACTACGCGCGCAGCTTGCTGAAAGAGGACTTCGATTTCGGTGCACAGGAAGACTATTCCGTGCGGCGCGATAAAGCGCCTTGGCCGCAGTCGCAAGCCGAGCGCGATGAGCTTTGGCGCAAGCGCGTAAAGAGCGACTGGTTGCGGTTGAAACTGGGCGGCAAGACCGACGCGGCTATTCGCGAAACGCTCGACAAACGATATGCAAACGCTCTGGAGCGCGTTTACAAGTATAAAAGCGATGACGTTTTCCAGGCGTTCATGAACGCCTACACGACGTCGGTCGACCCGCACACGGACTACTTCGGCGCGACCGCTTCGGCCGATTTCAATATCGCGATGAAGCTTTCGCTGGTCGGTATCGGCGCGGTACTGCAGGAACGCGACGACTACACGACGATCCGTGAGCTCGTGCCCGGCGGCCCGGCGCAGTTGTCCGGCAAACTCTCGGTCGGAGACCGCATTACCGGTGTCGGTCAGGGCAAGCAGGGGGCGATCAAGGAAGTGGTCGGCACGCGCGTTGACGAAGTCGTGCAAATGATACGAGGGAAAAAAGGATCCGTCGTGCGCTTGGACATCCTGCCGGCGGATGCCGGAGCAGATGCCACCCATCGCGTCGTCACCCTGGTGCGCGATAAAATCAGCCTGGAAAAGCAGGCTGCCCAGAAGGCCGTGCTCTCTGTGAAAGTGGGCGACGCCACGCGTAAAATTGGGGTGATTACTCTGCCGGCATTCTATGAGGATTTTGAAGCGCGGGGCAAAGGCGACAAGGACTATAGAAGCGCGAGCCGCGATGTTGAGAAGCTTCTCCGCGAACTGAAGCAGGAAAAGGTCGACAGCGTTCTCATTGACGTGCGCAACAATGGCGGCGGTTCGTTGGACGAGGCGATTGCCTTGACCGGCCTGTTCATCGGCAATGGTCCGGTCGTTCAGCAACGCGATAGCGACGGCAAGGTTGCCGTAAGAAGCGCTGATTTTCCAGAGCCCATCTGGACCGGCCCTGTGGGTGTCCTAATCAATCGCGGGTCGGCATCGGCTTCGGAGATCTTTGCCGCGGCAATTCAGGATTACGGTCGAGGGGTGATCATCGGCGAACCCAGTTTCGGTAAAGGCACCGTTCAGACGGTCGTGGATCTTGATCAGATTGTTCGCAACAGCAAACCCGAATTCGGTGAGCTGAAAGTGACGATCGCACAGTTCTTCCGGATCAACGGCGGTACGACGCAACTGCGTGGCGTGGCGCCTGATATCAGCTTGCCGGGACTTTCTGATCCGACAAGCTTTGGCGAGACCAGTTACGACAATGCCCTGCCGTGGGCGGAGATCAAGCCCGCGAACTATGCCCCGGCCGATACTGTAAGGGCGTTGCTCCCGGCATTGCAAAGCCGCCATGATGCACGGGCTGAGAGCGATCCGGATTTCCAACGCCTGCTAAAAGACATAGCGGACATGAAGGCCCTGCGCGAGAAAGGGGTTGTCTCCCTCAATGAAGCCGAACGTCGCAGAGAACTGACTGCTCAAGAAAGCCGACTCAAGTCTCGAGCGCAAGCAAGTGATGGTGAAGATACTACCGGAGATGATGGCCTCAATGCAGACGAGCGTAGCCTGAGTGCTGATATTGCGCTTGAGAATGCCCGCAAGAACGCAAAGGACGTCTTGCTGCACGAGGCCGCCGCCATTCTTGCCGATGAGGCGGATTTGCAGGGAGGCGTGCTGAAGGCGGCCACTAAACAATCGGGAAACAAGGCCGGAAAATAGTCATACTCGGCCGGCGCAACTGGATGCGCAGCTTGCGATCCTGCCGGCAATATGGCGGTCGTCGCCCAGCCGATTGACACCTACGGATCGAAACGCCTCGCGAAGGGACAATGCTCGATCGGCCGTCGAAGCAGATCTCGAGCGCGACATTCGCCGCGCGCTGCCATCACGTTGGCGGAGATCTTCAGCCTCTGGTGGCCGTTGGTCCTCGCGTCTATCCTGCTCCTCGCCTTCTTCATCGGCCTTTTGATCGGGGTGCTGCGCAGAAGCGAGAAGAAGGGGAAAAGAAGGACTCGCAGAACGAAGCTTAGGCGCGCGCCTTCGCCATTTCTCGAGGCCCTGCCCCTCGTCGAAGAGTCGTGCAATACGGTTGATCGGCTTTCTCGGCCACGCCTGCAAAAAACTCAAGCCAGGCTTCCCCCCCTCCAATCTTGGACCTCCTGCAGAAGCCGATAGTGATTGGCCCGCGCGATCTGGAGCCCATAGTCGAAGGAGGCCTCTGACGCCTCTATCCATGTCATTGCAAATACAAACGAACTCTGTCTCTCCGGTGACGCATCGCTGGTTAACCTATGCGGATATGCGTGCGGTCATCTCCGGCATGCCCTCCGCCGAATTCTTGTTCAGAGCGGTCAACAATTAGGGTATCAGGGGGCACTGTCCATGCCGGGCAGAGACAAATGGAGACGAAAAAAATTGGTCAATGTGGATGAGAAGCTCGAACCGATCCTTAACGAGGTCTTTAGGCGCAACGCGGGCGAGCAGGAGTTTCACCAGGCGGTCAGAGAGGTACTCGAAAGCCTCGGACGCGTGATCGCCAAACATCCAAGTTATGCTGACAACGCCCTTATCGAGCGCATCTGCGAACCGGAACGGCAGATCATCTTCCGTGTCCCGTGGGTGGACGACGAAGGCCAGGTCCAGATCAACCGTGGCTTCCGTGTCCAATTCAACTCCGCACTCGGCCCGTACAAGGGCGGTATCCGCTTCCATCCATCCGTGAATGTCGGGATCATCAAATTCCTCGGCTTCGAGCAGACCTTCAAGAACGCCCTAACCGGGATGCCGATCGGCGGCGGAAAGGGTGGCTCGGACTTCAATCCCCGCGGTCGCTCAGATGGAGAGATCATGCGCTTTTGCCAATCCTTCATGACTGAGCTTCATCGCCACCTGGGGGAACACACCGACGTGCCGGCAGGCGACATTGGCGTCGGAGGACGTGAGATCGGCTATATGTTCGGACAATACAAGCGGCTGACCAATCGGTACGAAGCCGGGGTTCTTACGGGCAAGGCCCTCTTTTACGGCGGTTCGCGAGCGCGCAAGGAAGCCACCGGATATGGCGCCACTTATTTCGTCGAACGCATGCTTGCCACTCGGGGGCATTCCTTCGAAGGCCGGCAGACTGTTGTGTCGGGGTCGGGCAATGTTGCGATCTATACCATGGAAAAGGTCATCGAATTCGGCGGCACGATCGTCGCCTGCTCGGACTCCAGCGGTTACGTGGTCGACGAAGCCGGGATTGATCTCGACCTCGTCAAGGAAATCAAGGAGGTTCGCCGCGAGCGCATAGCGGAATATGCTCGGATCAAGCGCGACGGCACGCGCTATATCGAGGGCGGATCGATCTGGGATGTTCCGTGCCATATCGCCATGCCGTCCGCGACCCAGAATGAACTGACGGGCAAGGATGCGACAACGCTCGTTCGCAACGGCGTGATTGCGGTCGGCGAAGGGGCGAACATGCCCTCGACGCCCGACGCTGTACGCATTTTCCAGCAGGCCGGGGTTCTGTTCGCGCCCGGAAAAGCCGCGAATGCCGGCGGTGTAGCGACATCGGCCCTGGAAATGCAGCAGAACGCGTCACGCGACAGCTGGACCTTCGAACAGACTGAAAGTCGGCTCGCAACCATCATGCACGACATCCATGATCGCTGCGCGGAGACGGCTGAGGAATACGGAGCGCCGAGCGATTATGTGCTCGGGGCCAATATTGCCGGCTTCGTCCGTGTTGCCGAAGCAATGAATGCGCTCGGCGTGATCTAGCCCGGTGGGGGTAAGGCAGTTCGGGGGCTTGCGCCTTTTTGATCTTGCGTATGCACGGCAGTCGCCCATCATCGCAGCCGTCGGGCTGGGTGGGCGTTTGCCGCGAATACCGTCTCGTTCGCCATATTCCTGGTCGCCCTCGGCCGGCTTCTCATTGCGGCCGAACCGGTGCGGAGCGCAGCGAGTCATCACCGATGCTTTCGGCGGCGGGGCCATGGCGAAGGTCCGCCGGGCGACTGAGAGTTCGCGCGAGTATCTCTTTGTGGGTTTCAAGGAAGAGATGTTCGCCGAGTTTCGCCGTGAAGAACTGAAAGGAACCGAAATGCTGCCCATATTCATTGTACTGGCGTTCGCCGCGGGTTGCGCCATTTCCGTCCAAGCAGCGGTAAACGCCCAACTCGCGGCAGGGTTCGGAGGCAACGTGTTTGGTGCGGCATTTTACTCCTTCGCCACCGGGACAATCGCCTTGGGCATCATCGCCTCGGTACAGGGCGGCCTGCCGACCGCCCTGACCACTATTCCTTCGCAACCCTTTTGGAAGCTGATCGGAGGCCTCCTCGGCGCTGGGGCGATTTTCTCGACAATCCTCATCACACCGAAAATCGGCTTGGCCAACCTTCTGATCCTTGTCATCACCGGGCAGTTGGTAACCTCTCTGGTGATCGACAACTTCGGCCTGCTGAATTCGGCTCTGAGGCCGGTGACCGCCATCAAGTTTGTCGGCGCGCTGCTTGTCATCTGTGGCGCACTTATCACATTGTTCGGCGATCGCATGGCCGCATGGACGGGCAACTTTACGCGGTAGTACCGCCTTTCCTCGAGTTAGCCGCGCAATGCTTCCTGGTGTGCCTTCGCGAGGTCGGCCATGCTGTTGAAGCGGAAGTCGTATTTCGGCATATCGCCCGGATGCATCGTTGCGCCGAAACCCTCCTGCTCGTAGCGGCGATAGATCCAGCACGAGGCGAGGCCGTGACGATTGGCCGGGCCATGGTCGTGGAACATGCTTTCAGCCGTGTGCAGGATCTCGTGCTTCTGGATGCCCAGGCTCTCGAGCTTCTTCAGCATGTACTCGAAATTGCGGTCGGACGGCTTGTAGGAGCCGCAATCTTCGGCGGTGTAGATGGCGTCGAATTCGACCTGGAGCTTCTCGTTGCTGGCGGCGAAACTCTCGTTGTCAACATTCGACAGAATGACGAGCTTGTAGTGGCGCTTCAGGTACTGGAGAGCACCGGCGGAATCGGGGAATGCCGGCCAGTTTTTCACGGACTGGCCATAGGCGACGCACTCTCTCCAGGAAACAGCGATGCCCCATTCCTCTGCGAGCCGCTTGTAGACGATCGGAAGCAGATCGCGATAGTTCTTGGCTGGCGTCCGAAGCTGCTGCGACGATTCATGCCGCGCATGTGCTTCGAGCACCTGGTTGCGCGACAGCGGCGTGGCAAGCCGGGCGGTCAGCGGCTCGAGGCCCTCGAACATGCCCGATTCCCAGTCGATGAGCGTGCCGTAGCAGTCGAAGGTGAGGGCTTTGAAGTCAGTCAGTTTCATTGGCATGGTCCTTGTTATGGAGGGATGGCGGCGTTCCTTGAATCCAGCAGTAGAAGTACAAAGGCGGGTATGGCCCGTGTCTTCCGAACGTTGCGATCTTGCCATCAAACTAGGCCGTGAACGCATTAATTGTGAGAGGCCGATGCAGGAGCGGCCTTCGATTTTTGGCGAGGAAGATTGAAGGTTAGTAGCTGACCGTTTGGCACCCCGTAACTTTCATAGCGCACCAAGTCGTGCTTCAGAGCCGGCATGAGCCGCTATGACCGACTTCGAATGGCGTGTGCCCGCTGCTGCCCAACAAGCCCCGAGGCATGCGGAGCCGATCATGTGAGCCTCTGGGACCCTCGGCGACAGGAAGGAATGATCGCGTGAAGGCGGTCCTGGGGCCGTAAGCGGAAACGCCGCCATCAGGTGCTGATGTGTGCCACGCGTGCCCGCAGTTGCGCGTCAAAGCTCGAGGATGGCGTAGGGTCGGCCCGTCGGCTTTTCGATATGGGCCGCGACATTGAACACCGGAGCGCCGCCTGGCGTTTGCCCTTCATAGGTCCCTTGGTGCGCATGGCCGTGAACGACCGCACTCACCTTGAAGCGGTCGATGGTCTCGGCCAGTCGGGATGAGCCGAGAAACGGATATATTTCCTTGGGTTCGCCCGCAACGGTTTCGACTATCGGGGCATAGTGCAGAACGACAAGGGAGCGCTGTGCCCTCGTGTTCCTCAAGGCATTCTCCAGGCGCATGGCCTCTTCGACGCTCTCCGAGACCATGGATTTGATGGCAGTCTCGCCGAAGGAGCCCAGCATGTGCCGGCCGAAGCCGCCGATGAAGCCCTTGGTGCCGGCAAATCCCACGCCCGCGAGCTCGACCGCCTGGCCGTTTAGGAGGTGGACGCCAGCCTTAACGAGAATGGACGAGATTTCCTCTGTCGCATCACCCTGGTGATCGTGGTTTCCAAGAACGGCAACGACCGGAACCGAGCAGGACTTCAGGTCGTCCGCCAGGAGTTCGGCTTCAACCGGCTTGCCTAGGTCCGTCAAGTCGCCGGCGATGACGAGCACGTCAGCGGCTTGCGAAATCTCCGAAAACAGTTCCGTATAGGAGGCAGATCCATCCTCCTTCACGTGAAGGTCCGCGACCGCGGCGACTTTCAGCTTGCTCATGGTGTCTGCTCCTCTGTTCCTTCGCGCATCTCGCCATCGCCGCCGACATCGGCGAACCCCCATTTTCTGACGTCGATCTCGTAATCGGGACGCGAATATATGCGCCCGCGGCAGATCTTCGTCTGCGGCAGCGGCAAGTCCCTTTGCGCCGAAAGCCTGCTCAGGAGCTCGTCCAACAGCCACTGCGGGACCCTGTCGCGCTCGGAAGGGTAGATCCATCGGAAATTGAGGAGGTGGATGAGCAGGACTTCCCAGTGAACCTCCATGTATTCCAGCAATCTTGCCCAATCGATCCGGTCGTGCGCCTTCAGGATCACGTGCGCAATGTCGGCGCCGTCATAGCGTTCGCGAAACTGGATGAAGGACTTCGACCAGACCAATTCCGTTGGCGCGGCGATCGAGACCGGGCACCCGCTGATTTCCACCGGCAGCGCATGCGCAAACCAGCCGTCGTTGACCAGCATCGTCCCATTTGGCGAGGCGAAGATAACGTCGAAGAAAAATCTGCCCTTGAACACTTTGCCCAGCCAGCGATCGTCTTCGATCTCGACCGCATATCCGCGGGACTTGAAGTGCTTGAGGATACGTGTGTAATCGCCCGCCTTGCAGAAGACATCGAGATCCTTCGTCGGCCGCGATATGCCGGTATAGGCGCTGACGGCAAACGTGCCCGCGATCAGAAAGGGAATTTTCGAGCGAACCAGCTCCGCAAGTGCTTCCGCGACGAACGCCTCGGCTTCCTCGTCGACGAGTTGCGGCATGGCGAGTGGCCCGGCCGCTCGACTTGAATTCTTTTGCGGCGATATGACTGACGTCATGCTCTTCTCCCAACCGGCAGAATCTCCTACGAAAACACGGTAAACTTGGGGAAGTTCCGCAACTCGTTGGAAGCAGCTGAAGACGCCGCCTCGCTCGAGCGAGGTATAGTTGCGCAAAAGTCACTTCGAAGATCTGCTGGTCGCCTCAGAGCCCGAAGGGGAATGTCTCGGGTACGCCTGCGCTCAGATGCTCCGGCATCAGAGGGGTTACCGGTGTCGTCAGGTCGAACCAGACAAACGCATCGAACTGGTGCGGCAACGACGCGTGGGCATAGTGGCTCATGCGTTCGGTCTCTGGTCTGTAGATGACACCGATGAATCGCTCGAGCTTAGGCTCGTCGAGGCGCCGGCGCAAAGCGTCGTCGCGCGAGAAATCGAGCAGGAAGCGATCCACACGCGAGTCGTGAAAGACCCGTTCGTAGCTGCCGGGCAGGGAAGGCCGGATCTCCTTCATCTCGATTTCGCCATCCCAGTCGCTTGCCGCCGCCACCTTGCCGCCGTGCGTTCCGAGACCGATCAATGCAGCTTGTTCCCCGAAACGTTCGCGGCAAAGCTGGCCGATGTTCAACTCCTCACGAGCGGCTCCCATTTCCGTATGGCGCGCATCGCCGATATGGGAATTGTGCGCCCACACGACCGCCTTCGAACCCGAACCGCGCGACTCCAGGAGATGTTCGAGCGTTTCGAACATGTGCTTGTCGCGCAAGTTCCACGATTCGGCACCGGCATAGTACATGGTTCGGTAGTATCGTTCGGCCGACGCAATCAGCCGGGCATTTTGCGCCGCGTCGAAAAGCTGCTCCCCGTCACTGTCGGTTGCTTGGAGGCGCCGCTCGAGCAACTCCCGGCACTGACGCACCACGGCCTCCTCGCATTTGTTGTAGCTAGCGGTCAGCACGGCCCGACCGTAGGTAGATGGCTCGTTTTGCCAGGGGGTCAGGCATCCGTAGCGTTCCCTCGCGACGGCCGCGGCAGCCGGATCGGTCTTGTCGAGATAGTCCAGAACGGCGGCAATGGATTCGCGCATGTTGTAGATGTCGAGCCCGTAGAAGCCGGCTTGGTCCTGACCCGCGGGGCCGCCGTTGTATTCGCGCATCCAATCGACGAAGGCCATAACCTCGCGGTTTCGCCACATCCACGTCGGAAAGCGCTGGAAGGGAGCATCCATGCCACGCCTGTAAGGGCGATGTCGAACATACCGATCAACAGCTGCCGCGTCCGGCCAGTCGGCCTCCACCGCGACGATCGTAAAACCGTGCTCCTCGATCAGCCTGCGGGTGATGGCGGCGCGTGCACGATAAAATTCCGAGGTCCCATGGCTTGATTCGCCGAGCAGCACCACGCGACGCTCGCCAAAACGATCGAAGAGCCGCCCGAAGGCTGCATCATCGAGAGCAGGCAATGGCTCGGCGACGTCCGCCACCATTTCCGGGAGCGTCCGCGAAGGCGGAGGAGGCGTCGAGTGGGCGGATGGCGACCTCTCGTCTTTGCGGGCGTGCTCTCCGATCAGCGGGACGAAGCGGACGCCGCCAAGGTCATGCTCCTCGAAGGTGGTGGCGTTGACGCGCGTCACCTTGAGCAAACGCTGCTCGCGCTCCGATCCGATCGGTATGACCATGTGGCCGCCAAGATCGAGCTGCTCCTTCAGCGCTTGCGGCACGCTCGGGGTACCTGCCGCAACGAGAATGGCATCGAAGGGGCCTGCTTCCGGCCACCCCTTCGTTCCATCACCGATGCGAACATCGATATTGTCGTAGCCGAGCCTGAGAAATCGCCGCTTGGCCTCGTTTGCGAGCGGGGCATGACGTTCGACGCTGTAGACATGTCCGGCGACCCTGCTCAAAACCGCAGCTGCATAACCGGATCCGGTTCCTACTTCGAGCACCGTATCGCCGGCCTCGATCTCGGCCTGCGAGACCATCAGCGCGACGATGTAGGGTTGCGAGATCGTCTGTCCTTCGCCGATCGAAAGCGGAGCGTCTTCATAGGCAAACTCCTCGAAGCCCGGATCGACGAAAGCCTCGCGAGGAACGATCCGCATGGCTTCGACGACACGGGGGTCATCGATCCCACGGCGGACGATATGAAGATCCACCATCCGGTCGCGAGCACGGGATAGGTCAAGCTTCATGAGAGATCCCCTTACGTCGACTGTGCGGCGGGTGTCCGCCGAGTGTGTCCCACGGCGTGTGGACGGTTTCCGCGGCTCAGTCGGGAACCAGTGAAGCGCGCGAATGTTCCGCGCACCATCACCCCGAGCCAGTGGGTTCGTCTCCCCAGCGGAGCATGCGCAATAGAGGCCGAGAGAAACTATTCGCATGTGCCCTGCTGCACCGTTCTCCGCTCCGGTACCCCTTGGCATGTTTGTGGGATCAGGCGGACACTTGGCCGCTTTTGGCAGTCTGGAAGCCAGGACAGCAGTTTTTGCCTCTCCGCGACCTTTCTTGGGAACCAAGCATTCACGCATCGGTTTGTCGTTCGTTCCCATGTCCGATCGACGGAGAAATTCCCATGGCCAAGAGAAATGCGCGCCCGGCAAATTCCAGGTCGGCCGTAATTCACGAACAGAAGCTGACGCGCGGCAACGGAGGGGAGCTTCATCAAATCGCCGAGGACGGCACTCCCGTTTTGACGACCGCGCAAGGGGGGCCGGTTACGGACGACCAAAACAGTCTGCGCGTGGGCGAGCGCGGCCCGACGCTCATCGAGGATTTTCATTTCCGCGAAAAAATCTTCCATTTCGATCACGAGCGCATTCCCGAGCGCGTCGTGCATGCGCGCGGTTATGGCGCCCATGGTTACTTTGAGACTTATGAACCGCTTTCCGCAATTACGCGTGCGGATGTCTTCCAGCGCGCCGGAGAGCGAACACCCGCCTTCGTGCGATTTTCCACGGTCGCTGGCAGCAAGGGATCTGTCGATCTCGCACGCGACGTTCGGGGGTTCGCGGTCAAGATCTATACCAAGGAGGGAAACTGGGACATCGTCGGCAACAATATTCCGGTCTTCTTCATCCAGGACGCGATCAAGTTCCCTGACGTCATCCATTCCGTAAAGCCGGAACCGGACAGAGGCTTTCCGCAGGCGCAGTCGGCGCATGACAATTTTTGGGACTTTATCAGTCTCACCCCGGAAAGCATGCACATGATCATGTGGGTCATGTCGGACCGTGCGATCCCACGATCGTTCCGGTTCATGGAGGGCTTTGGCGTCCACACCTTCCGTTTCGTCAACGCCAACGACGAATCGACTTTCGTCAAGTTTCACTGGAAGCCAAAGCTCGGCCTCCAATCGGTTGCCTGGAACGAAGCGGTGAAGATCAATGGAGCCGATCCCGATTTTCATCGGCGCGATCTTTGGGAGGCGATACAGGCCGGCAATTTCCCCGAATGGGAACTGCAGGTCCAGCTTTTCGATCAGGATTTTGCCGACGCCTTCGACTTCGACGTCCTGGACCCTACCAAGATCATTCCGGAAGAGGTCTTGCCGCCGAAGGCGGTGGGAAGATTGGTTCTCGACCGGATGCCGGACAATTTCTTCGCCGAGACCGAGCAGGTCGCCTTCATGACCCAGAATGTGCCGCCTGGTATCGACTTCAGCAATGATCCGCTGTTGCAGGGACGAAACTTCTCCTACCTCGACACGCAACTCAAGCGGCTTGGCAGCTCCAACTTCACGCACATTCCGATCAATGCGCCGAAATGTCCCTTCCACCACTTCCAGCAGGACGGGCATATGGCGATGCGCAACCCGGTCGGGCGCGTGAATTATCAGCCGAACTCCTGGGGCGAGGGACCACGCGAGTCACTCGAGGATGGATTCCGGCATTACGCGTCCGACGAACAGGGCGCGAAGGCCCGTCTTCGCGCCGAGAGCTTTGCCGATCACTACAGCCAGGCCCGCCTGTTCTTCGTTAGCCAGACGCCGCCCGAGCAGCGCCATATCGCCGACGCGCTCACATTCGAATTGAGCAAGGTCCAGACACCGGCGATACGAGAACGCATGGTGTCGCATCTCCTCAACATCGACGAAACCCTCGGCAAGAAAGTTGCGCACGCGTTGGGCCTCAAGTCGGTTCCGAAACCGGCGGATGCCGCCGTCCCGACACGCCAGGATCTCGCCCCCTCGCCAGCGCTGAGCATTATCGAGCGCGGGCCAAGACGTTTCGAAGGCCGCAAGCTTGGGATACTGGTAACCGACGGGACAGATGCATCGATCTTGAAAGCCGTGACGACAGCGGTCACGAAAGAAGGGGCCATGTTCGAGCTCGTCGCCCCGAAGGTCGGCGGTATTACGGCCTCGGATGGCAAATGGGTACAGGCGCATCAAATGATCGAGGGAGGGCCGTCGGTCCTTTACGATGCGGTGGCTCTCCTGCCTTCGCCTGAAGTGGTCTCCGAACTGGTCGATGTTGCAGCGGCGCGGGATTTCGTTGCCGACGCCTTCGCCCATTGCAAGTACATCGGCTACGTCGAGGCGGCCGTGCCCCTTCTGGCGAGAGCCGGCATCACCGACGCGCTCGACGAGGGGACGATCAGCCTTGGAGATGCCAGGAGTGTCGAAGCCTTTGTCAAAAGTCTTGGCAGCTTGCGTGTTTGGGCGAGAGAGCCTTCGGTCAAGCTGAAGTAGCGACGCGCGCCTGAAGCGAGAGCAAAGGCCATGATCTCTGCCGCGACTGCGCTCGAATACCAACAGCAATGGAGAGAATGATGGAGGACTCACAAGCAATTTCCCGGCCTCGGCAGACTTCCGATTATCCGGGGCGGCAGACAGACTGCATTGCAGCGCTGAGGCCAGCCGTATCCGATCTGACCGCAACTTCTCAGGACAGTATCGTTGCGGCAATCGGCGGAGAGATGACCGACGAATTGCTCGCGCTCGCCCACAGAGCGGAAGAGGCGGGCTGGACCTTCGATGAGGCATCGGCGGCGATCGAAACTCTTGCTCGGGAATATGAGGGCGCCAAGGGCACGATCTTCGACTGAGCTCGGGCCGATCTCGTCGTTTCGCTGCAGCCCACACGTACGCGCCGCTTCATCTTGCCATCTGACCATCTACGACCACTCAAGTGGCGCAAAAGACACCTGCGGTCGTCGACTAGTTTGAGTCCTCTAGCGCAGGCGCTAGCTGAGTTCCGGAAGTCCTTTGATCAGCTTGTCGAGCGTGATCGGATAGTCGCGCACGCGGACGCCGGTTGCGTTATAGATGGCATTGGCGGCAGCCGCCGCGACGCCGCATAGACCAAGCTCGGCGATGCCCTTGGCCTTCATCGGCGACGAAATCGGATCGGTCTCGTCCAGGAAGGCGACTTCCTGATGCGGAACGTCGGCATGCACCGGCACCTCGTAGGCGGCGAGGTCGTGGTTGACAAAGAAGCCGCGTTCCTTGTCCACGACGAGCTCCTCGGACAGCGCGGCACCGACCCCCATCGTCATCGCGCCGATCACCTGACTGCGTGCGGTGATCGGATTGAGAATGCGGCCCGCGGCACACACAGCCAGCATCCGCCGGATTCGTGTCTCGCCCGTCGCCACATCGACGCCGACCTCGACGAAATGTGCGCCGAAGGTGGACTGTTGATGGGTCTCCGCGAGCTTGCCGAACTCGATACGGTCCTCTGCCACGAGCACCTCATCGCTTGCAGCTTGCGCGAGCGACATGCTGCGCTCGCCGGCTCGGACTTCGCCACCGGCGAAGACGAGACCCTCGGCATTGTTGAAGCCGAGTTTCTGCGCCACGACCTCGCGCAGCTTGACGCAGGCGGCGTAAACGCCTGCCGTGGAGCAGTTTCCTCCGAACTGCCCGCCCGAGCCCGATGAAACCGGGAAGCGCGAGTCGCCCAGCCTGACGGCGACCTTGTCCATCGGTACACCGAGCATTTCGGCAGCAGTCTGGGCAATGATCGTATAACTGCCCGTGCCGATGTCCGTCATATCCGTCTCCACCGTGACGATGCCCTCGCGATCGAGGCGGACGCGGGCTCCAGAGGGCACCAGTAGATTGTTGCGGAAGGCGGAGGCGACGCCCATGCCGACCAGCCAATTGCCTTCGCGCCTGCCTCCAGGTTGCTTGCTTCGGTCTTGCCACCCGAAGCGCTCCGCGCCGGTACGCAGGCAGGTGACGAGATCGCGGTGCGAGAAAGGCCTCTCGGGGTTCTCGGGATCGACCTGTGTGTCGTTGATGATCCGGAACTCAACGGGGTCGTGGCCTAGCCGCTCGGCCATCTCGTCGATCGCGATCTCCAGCGCCATCATGCCCGGCGCCTCGCCGGGAGCACGCATGGCGTTTCCTTCCGGAAGGTCGAGCGTGGCTAGCCGCATGGCGGTCATCCGGTTTTCACCGGCATAAAGCAGACGCGTCTGCTGAACCGCCACTTCGGGCCCACCGCCAGGAAGGTCCCCGGACCAGCTTTCATGCGCAATCGCGGTGATCCTGCCGTCACGCTCGGCGCCGATGCGGATCCTCTGGATCGTCGCCGGGCGATGCGTGGTGTTGTTCATCAGAAATGGACGAGGGAGGGCGACTTTCACCGGGCGCTTGGCTTCGCGCGCGGCAAGCGCCGCGAGCACCGCGTCTGCGCGGAGGAAGAGCTTGACTCCAAAGCCTCCGCCAACAAATGGCGACATGACATGGACCTTCTCTTTGTCGATCCCGAGGGGTCGTTGCGAGGTCGGTCCGCCACCAGTCGATCATCTGGCTCGAGGTCCAGACCGTCAGTCCTTCGCCGTTCCAGGCGGCAATGGAGGCATGCGGCTCCATCATTGCATGCGATTGGTCCGGGGTGGTGTAGACCTGGTCGAGCTTGACGGGTGCTGCCTCGAAGGCGGCATCGAAGTCGCCTGCCGCGGAATCCGACCCGCCTTCCTCCGGTTTGACAGCAGCGTCCTTCTCCGCCGCCAGATCGAAGGCGCCCTTTTCCTCGATATAGTCAACCTTGACGAGCGTAGCGGCCGCGCGGGCCTCTTCGAATGTTTCCGCGACCACGACCGCAATCGCCTGGTGATAGTGCTGGATTTCCCTGCCGCCGAAGAGCTTGGCGGTATTGTATTTGCCCTTCTTCAATTCTCCCACGCCGTCGGAGGTGACGACCGCAATCACGCCGGGCGCGCGTCTTGCGGCGGTAATATCGATTGACTTGATCTTGCCCTTGGCGATCGCTGAGCCGACGACATAGCCGTAGGCATAGCGGATATTCGGATCATGCCATTCGTAGGCATAGACCGCCCGCCCGGTGGTCTTGAGCGGACCGTCGACCCGATGGATGGGCTGGCCGACGACCTTGAGCTGGTCAATCGGATTCATCGTTGCTGGTTTGTCAAATCTCATTTCCTCATTCCCTCGCTTCGGCAAGAACCGCACTCAGCGTGCGTTCGACGAGTGTAAGCTTGAAAGCGTTCTGTTCCGTCGGGCGGGCATTCGCGAGAAGCTTGGCGGCTGCCGCCTTTGCTCCGTTCGCAAGCTCGTTGTCGGCCGCCTCCTCACGCCATGGCTTGGGCGCGATGCCGCCTATCGCGACGCGACCTGTTCCATCCGGGTGCACGACGGCGCCGACGGAGACGAGCGCAAAGGCGTAGGACGCGCGGTCGCGAACTTTGCGATAGATCTGCTTGCCGCCAAGCGGCTTCGGCAGGACAACTGCCGTGATCAGCTCGCTCCGCTCGAGGACATGCTCGATATGCGGCGTGTCGCCGGGCAAGCGATGGAGCTCCGCAATCGGAATGCTGCGCGTCGCACCATCGGCTCGAACCGTCTCGACCGAGGCGTCGAGGGCGCGCATCGCGACCGCCATGTCGCTCGGGTGGCTGGCGATACAGGCATCGCTGACCCCGACCAACGCAAGCTGGCGGTTGAAGCCGGCGAGCGCCGCGCAGCCGCTGCCGGGCTGCCTTTTGTTGCAGGGCTGGTTGGTGTCGTAAAAATAGGGACAGCGCGTGCGCTGAAGCAGATTGCCGGCGGTCGTCGCCCTGTTGCGCAATTGCGCTGACGCTCCGGCAAGGAGAGCTCGCGACAACAGGGCGTAATCGCGGCGGATCCGTTCGTCGGCAGCAAGGTCGGTATTGCGGACAAGGGCGCCGATCCTGAGGCCACCTTCCGGCGTTGGTTCGACCTTGTCCAGCCCCAACCCCTTGACGTCGATCAGATGGGGCGGGGTCTCGATCTCGAGCTTCATCAGATCGAGGAGATTCGTGCCGCCGGCGATGAACTTCGCGCCCTCTGTGCCGACCGCGGCGTTCGCCGCCTCCTCGATCGACGAGGCGCGCTGGTAACTGAACGCTCTCATGCCTTCCTCCCCGCGACTTCGGTGATCGCTTCGACGATGTTCGAGTAGGCGCCGCAACGACAGATATTACCGCTCATGCGCTCACGGATTTCGGTGGGCGTGATTTCGGACGGCGCCGTCAAGTCGGCGGTCACTTGGCTCGGAATGTTAGCCTTGATCTCATCGATCATGGCGACGGAGGAACAGATTTGGCCAGGGGTACAATAGCCGCACTGGAATCCATCGTGCTTGACGAATGCGGCCTGCATCGGGTGAAGGTTGTCCGGCTGCCCCAATCCTTCGATCGTGGTGATCTCGTCTCCATCATGCATCACGGCGAGCGTGAGGCAGGCGTTTACCCGCCGGCCGTCGACGAGGACGGTGCAGGCCCCGCACTGGCCGTGGTCGCATCCTTTCTTTGTGCCCGTCAGATGCAGATGCTCGCGGAGTGCGTCGAGAAGCGTCGTGCGATTGTCGAGCTCGAGCTCGCGGCGCTCACCGTTCACCGTGAAGGAGACTTTCGTGCCCGTAGGCGCTGCGGAGGTATTCGTCTTGGCGTGAGCCAGCGATCCCGCGCTCGCCACAGTGACGGTAGCGGCCGAGGCGACAAGCAGGTCGCGCCGCGAGATTTCGAGTGCGCCAGGATTTTGCATGTCCAGCTCCCTGTTTTAGTGACGGTCCAGAGCGCGCGACTATCGATAAGCCACAGAGGCGGAACGATCGAACCGACGGAATGATCCGGGTGCGTGCGTTCACGAATGAGTTAGGACCGTAGAGCTTGGCGAAAACGCTATGAGCTGGATTCATGAAAGGCAGCGTTGAGTCACAACCGTGTTGTAAGCGCGCGATCCTCAACGCCGCCGGCTTGAACGCAAGCTGCCAGCGTCACCTGTCGCACGAAGTTAACTCCGCCCATAGCGACCCTGATCAGCCGGTTCTGAGCGTGAGGCATAAGACTTTTCTTGGAAGCCTTACGTCGACGCCGGCGAATAGAGGCAGCGCTGCTGCTCTCACCCGGCCGGCATTTCGGCGACCAGCGCTAGCGCATTGGCCCGAAAATCGGAATCGATTTTCGGAAAGCACGATGCGTAGATTCAAAGACTTACAGCGCCCTTTGTGCGTCCTGAAGGACGCACGACGCTGTAGTATGTCATCGAGGCGCCTGTCCTCAACGACCTCGGACCAGTGCACCGAACGCAGCGTGTCGAAGGTCCTGTGGGGCAGGGGTCCCCTCGTGGGTGATCGCGAGGCGGCCGTCGGGATAATCACAGACAATGACCTTCTGGCCGGCGACCGAAGCGCCTTCAGCCGATCGATGACCAGTTCGCGCAACTGTGGATCACGCATGAGCTTGCGCAGGCGTCGTCGACGCTGCTTGCTGATGTCGTAGGCAATCGTCGGGAAGTAGCCGCTATACTCGGGCAGCTCGCGATCGTGGAAGGTGTTGCGCCTGATCTCACGATAGATTGTCGATCGGCGGCGGCCGAGTTGGCGGGCCATTTCATGGATCGGCACTTTGCATTCGACAAAGTGGTAGAGGCGGCGTCGATCAGCCAGGTTCAGCTGCAAATAGCGTCGAGACATTCCAAAATCTCCAAATGGAAGCCATTGAAATCATTGGCATGTCGCACTTGAAAATAGAATGTACCCCGGCTACATAATGTGGCGGCCAGGTTGAATTGTCCGCTGTTGCGCAAAGTAGAAATGTCATTTTGGGCTGCCTACGGCACGACGACCAGCCCCGATCTGACCGGCTGCTCCGGGTTGCAAGGTGAGATCGGGGCGGGTGGCGCTGACCAGGGCGGGGGAGGTGTTCTACAATCGCTCAATCCGAATCCTGAGCGAGGTGGATGTCTCCGCGGAGGTGGCGCGCTCGGTGGCCGGCAAGCGGGTGAAGCAAATCAAGATCGGTACCGTCTATCCGGCGACCATTGGCGTTCTGCCGGCCTTTCTTGCGCGCATCGCCAGGAAGTATCCGGACATCCAGCTGCATATCGCAAGCGGTACCACCAACGACATCATCCGCAACCTCGAGAACGGCCAGATCAATCTCGGCTTCATAAGGCCGGTCGAGAACATCGGCTCACTGCGGTTCTTCTCGATCGCGCATGAGCGCTATCTGCTGGCGGTGGAGAAAAGCAGTCCACTTGCCGTTCGAAGCGAGATCGGCATCGAGGACTTGAAAGACCAGAAGATCATTTCCTTTTCCCGTGCGAACCTCTCCTACACCGAGCGCTATTTTGCCGAAAAGTTCGAAGAGCACGATCTGACGAAGAACATCGCCTATACCTGCGACGACACCTTCTCGCTCGTCTCACTGGTCTCCTCTGGTCTCGGCATCGGCTTTGCGCCGGAATGGACCGACGGCATGCCGAACCGCAACTTCGAGCTGCGCAAGGTCAGCGGCATCGATTTCCGCATCGGCCTTGGCGTCGCCTGGAACAAGATCCTATGGGGAGTGGATAGCGGCCTGCACCGTGGCAGAGTGAGTTCGCTAAAATCTCTCTGGAGGCCAACCATGCTTACGACAGCTGATCAACCTGAGGCACCTGCTGCTATCCGCATCGATTTTGGCGCAGTTCTTGTTTCGTTGGAATTGAGCAAATCGATTTGGCTGGTGACATCGCTTTCACCGGGAAGCGAGAAGATGTCCCGCCATACGGTCGCCGGCGGTGATATCGCCGGCCTGTTGTCCTGCTTTACCGAGCTGCGCAAAAACGTACGGTCACGCGAGAGAAGGCTTTATCCGTTGGTGGTGATCCAGGAGGCGGGTTTGGACGGGTTCTGGATCAGCCGAGCGCTGAACAACGAAGCTTGGATTGAGAGTTCACATTGTCGACGCCGCTTCGATCGCGGTACCGCGCCGTCGCCGTCGCGTAAAGACCGATCGTATTGATGGCGAAACATTGCTTCGCACGCTGATGGCTTGGAAGCGGGGAGAGCCACGGGTCTGTTCGATAGTCAGGATGCCGACGCCCGAGGAAGAGGATCGCCGCCGGATTGGCCGCGAGCGAAGAGTGCTGATCGCCGAGCGGGTTCCCACGTCAACCGCGTGAAGGGGTTGCTCTTCTGCCAGGGCATCCGGGATTATGAGCCTTTGCGTCGTGATCGCCGAGCGCGTCTTGAAGAACTTCGCACGGGCGATCGCCGCGCGCTCCCCCGGCACATCAGAGCCCAAATCTCCCGCGAACTCGACCGTCTCGAGTTGCTGCTCGAGCAGATCAAGACTGTGGAGGCCGAACGGGATTTACTCACGGTCGAGCAGATGACAAGCACACCGGCGCCAGCGGCAGTGCTGCTCCGCATCAGGGGAATTGGTCCGGAGTTTGCGGCGATCCTTCACTCTGAAGGCCTGTTCCGGCACTTCGACAATCGACGCCAGGTTGCCGCCTACGCGGGGCTAGCGCCGTCGCCATGGCAGAGCGGCTCGATCGATCGTGAGCAGGGAGTGTCGAAAGCGGGCAATCCACGGCTGCGGACGACGATGGTCGAGCTCGCGTGGCTATGGCTGCGCTACCAGCCGGGCTCAACGCCCTCCTGCTGGTTTAAGGAGCGCGTCACGCGCAATGGCGGACGCTTCAAAAAGACGATGGATCGTGGCACTCGCCCGCAAGCTGCTGGTCGCGCTATGGAAATATCTGAACGCCGGTGTCGTCATCGAGGGGGCAGTCATGAAATCCGCCTGACCGGCGACCGCTCAACTGCAAAAGCTATTCCAATCCTCAGGGCCTGATCAGTCCTGACGGATCCAGGTGAACGGCCCGTGGATCCTCATGGCGTCAACAGCCGGGAACAAGAATGGCCCGTTCTCCTGAGCTCCTGCCCGCCGCACGCGGGATCGTGGTGCAGCCGCCCGCAGCGGCGACCGTATGTGAGGTTGTACAGGCTCGCAGGCCGGGCCGGTAAAGTATCGGGCTCAGACCTTGGATCGGAACGAGGAAATCCAAATGTCACCTTGAAAACCGTTGACTCCAAACTCCTCATGTGAGGAGGACCCGACCGCGAGCCGCGACGACATCATCGACATCGCGAGGTCACTCGTGAGACGTGGCAGGTGAGGGGCGGGCTCGCCCGCGCAAAGCGGAGCACCTTGCGGGGGCAGTCGTCCCGGTTTCCGGCCATGCGGCCGGCGCTATGCTAACCCTCCTGCGGCTACCCTTTTAACCGGTCAAGCTGCGCGCGAACTTGCTTCGGCGCATCATACGACTGCGCCTGGTATGCTCATTTCTCGTTTAAGTGGGGATGCGGCGCCTGTGGCTTCCGCATCTCGCCGATTGTCACCGAACCGCCTACAGCGAAGGACTGCCTCTCGGGTTGAAAAAGCCTGCAGGATTCACCGGTAAGCGGGACTTCAAATCGACATTCGAGGACAGAAGCAGCAGCACTAAGCAGACGGCGCAATCGGAGGGTCGGGCGCGACTTCGTGCACGGCGGGCGAAGCCAAGAGGTGGCGCTCTTCCTCCGCCTCGGCGCCTGTCGCGGCGAGTGTGCAAATGGCGATGCTTGCCGCGACGTGCTTATCGTTCAGGTCGTTTCAGGGTCGCTCTTTTAGTCTAGCCAACGCCGGTGGCGCTCGCCGCGGAGCGAGGTTTCGGCCGGGTCGAGGTTAAGATGCTTTAGGCCAAAGGCGTTGAACAGCGACGGTCGCAACTCCCCCGCGAGGCTAGCGTTACGACGGCGCGCTCTTTAGGAAGTCGAAGTCGCAGCCTTCGTCCGCCTGCAGCACATGATCACGGTAGAGCATATCGTAGCCGCGCGGAGCCGGCCGTTTCTCCACCTTGCGTTCGCCGCGCCTCCTCTCCAATTCCTCATCGGAGACGAGGAGGCGGATCGAGTGGTCCTTGACGCTTAGCGCGATCCTGTCGCCGTTGCGGATCAATCCGATCGGTCCGCCCGAGGCTGCATCCGGCGCGACATGAAGGACGATCGTGCCGTAGGCGGTGCCGCTCATGCGGGCGTCGGAGATGCGCACCATGTCCTTGACGCCGGCGCGGGCGAGCTTGGCCGGGATCGGAATATAGCCAGCTTCCGGCATGGCGGCGTCGCTGAGCGGCCCGGCATGCTGGAGAACCAGGAAATCATCGGCAGTGACGTCGAGGTCTGGATCATCGATGCGGGCGGCAAGGTCTTGCAGCGAGTTGAAGACGACGGCGCGGCCCGTCTTTTCGAAGAGGTTCGGGTCTGCGGCTGAGCGCTTGATGATCGCCCCGCGCGGCGCCATGTTGCCGAAGACGGCAAGGAGCCCGCCGCTCTCGCGGATAGGGCTGTCGATCGGTCTCACAATGTTACGGTCGACCCAGGAGTCCGCCGCGTCGATGCGCTCGCCGATGGTCTCACCAGTGATCGTCTCGCAGTCGAGATGAAGGAGATGCTTCAGTTCGCGCATGACGGCGGGGATGCCGCCTGCGGCATGCAGGTCTTCCATATAGGCGCTACCGGTCGGCTTGAGGTCGACGAGCACGGGTGTCGTGTCGCTGATTTCGTTCATTCGCTTCAGGTCGAGCTTCAATCCGAGGCGGCCGGCGATGGCGGCGAGATGGATGACGGCGTTGGTCGAGCCTCCGATCGCCATCAGCATGCGCACGCCGTTCTCCAGGGCCTTTTCCGTGATGATCTTCTTCGGGGTCTTGTCCGTGCCGATCAGCGAGGCGGCGATGCGGCCGGTTTCCTCAGCCATGCGAAGACGATCGGCATCGACGGCAGGGATGGCGGCCGAGCCTGCCGGCATCATGCCGATGGCCTCGGCAAGCGCAGCCATGGTGCTGGCGGTGCCCATCACCGCGCAGGTGCCGCTGGTGGAAGCGAGACGCTTTTCAACTTCATCGATGCCCCGGTCGTCGACATCGCCCGCGCGATAGCGCTGCCAGAAGCGGCGGCAATCGGTGCAGGCGCCGAGACGTTCGCCGCGATGGCGGCTGGTCGACATCGGTCCGGCAACGAGCTGTATCGACGGCAAGCCGGCGGAGGCCGCGCCCATCAGTTGCGCGGGAACGGTCTTGTCGCAGCCACCGAGCAGGATCACAGAGTCCATCGGCTGGGCGCGAGTCATCTCCTCGACATCCATGGACATGAGGTTGCGGAACTTGAGGCTTGTCGGGCTGAGGAAAACCTCACCGAGCGAGATGGTCGGGAATTCGACCGGCAGCGCGCCGGCGGCGAGAACGCCGCGCTTCACAGCCTCGATCATCTCGGGAAAGTGCCGATGACAGTTGTTGAATCCGCTCGCCGAATGGGCGATGCCGACGATCGGCCGGTCGAGCATCTGCCGGCTATACCCCATCGAGCTGGCGAAGGAGCGGCGCAGGTAGATGCTGAAGCCCCGGTCGCCATAGTTGGTCAGGCCGCGCGAAAGACCTTTGTCCTTGCCGGATGTGTTGCCGTCGTCACACATGGTTTTCTCCTTACGCGACCCGCATCTTGATGTATTTGGCTTCGAGATAATCGAAGATCCCCAGCTGACCGCCTTCACGGCCCATGCCGCTCTCCTTGACGCCGCCGAAGGGGATTTCGGCTGCGGCGAGCAGCATGTCGTTGACCCCGACCATGCCGACGTCGAGGGCCTCCGCCGCCTTGTTTGCGCCTTCGAGCGAGTGCGAGAAGACATAACCGGCGAGACCGAAGGGCACGTCATTGGCCCGCTTTATGGCGTCGTCGAGGTCGGAGAACCGGGCGATCGGGGCAACCGGGCCGAAGGGTTCCTCGGTCATGATCAGGGCATCATCCGGCACGTCGCCGAGAACGGTCGGGCGATAGAAGAAGCCACGATTGCGATCCCCGGGAACTTCACCGCCGGCAAGCAGGGTCGCGCCCTTGGCGAGTGCGTCGGAGACCATCCCGACGATGCGCTCACGGCCGCGGGCGTTGGCCATCGGGCCCATGTCGACGCCATCATCGCTGCCCCGGCCGATCCTGAGGCCGTTGGCGACATCGGCCATCGTGCGGACGAAGGGCTCGTAGAGGGAGTCATGGACATAGAAACGGCTCGGTGAAATGCAGACCTGACCCGCATTGCGGAACTTGGCGCGGGCGCAGGCCGTCGCGGCCGCTACCGGGTCGGCATCTTCCAGCACCAGTACCGGTGCGTGGCCGCCGAGTTCCATGGAGACCTTTTTCACAGTGTCGGCGCATTGCCTGAGGATCAGCTTGCCGACCGGAACGGAGCCGGTAAGGGAGACCTTACGGATAACGGGCGAGGCAATTAGGTGCGAGGAAATGTCCGCCGACTTGCCGCTGACCACATTCAGCACACCGGCGGGCAGGCCGGCCTTGATCGCCGCTGCGGCGATATGCAGCGTACTGGAAGGTGCTTCCTCCGAGGGCTTGATGACAACAGGGCAGCCGGCAGCGAGCGCGGCCGCGATCTTGCGGGCCGGTAGGAGGGCGGGGAAGTTCCAGGCGGTGAAGGCGGCGACCGGGCCGACCGGATCGAAGCGGACATTGAGGCGCACATTCGGGTCACGGCCATCAAGGACGTGGCCGAAGATACGGCGTGCCTCGTCGGCATACCAGTCAAACTGGTCGACAGCGGCATTCCATTCACCAACGGCTTCGGCGATGGGCTTGCCCGTTTCGGCGGACATATCGTGCACCGCGCGGTCGGAGTTGGCACGCATTTCCGTGGCGATGCGGCGGAGGATGGCGCTGCGCTCCCAACCGGAAACCTTGTTCCAGCGGGGTGCTTCCCGAGCGAGAACCGTGAGTACCTCGTCGAGGTCGCTTGCATCGGCCGAGGGGAGGTGACCGATGATCTCCTCATCGACGGGATCGATGACAGGACAGGCGTCTCCGCTGCGCGAGGCGCGCCATACGCCGTCGATCAGCAGTCCGAATTGTTCATACATGGGCGTTCTCTCAAATCAGGGTGCGGGCATATTGGCGCTGGACGTCATCCACCCAGTTGCCGACATTCCATTGGCCGTAGGCACCGAGACCAACGGCAGGATCGTCGCCGAAATAGACGGGCACGTGGACCAGGCTGAGGCCGGGCCAGGCGCGCGCCTCTTCGAGGGCGGCCATCAGGCTTTCCTCGTCCTCGCCGCCGAAAAGCGCGCGAACGCCGCTCACCGCGCCGGCGAGCGTCACATAATCGACGGGGACACCGTCATTGGTGCGGAAATCGCGGCCGTATTGCGCGTTCTGAAGGTGGCTGATAGCGGCCATGCGCCTGTTGTCGAGGAGCAGGATCGTGCCGTGCACGCCATGCTCGACGCCGTCGATCAGCACCTGCGGGTTCATCATAAACGAACCATCGCCGGTGAAGGCGATGCCGTAGCGACCCTTGTCGGCGATGCCGGCGGCAAGCAGGGCACTGACGGCAAAACCCATGTAGGACGCGCCGGTCTCGGTGAAGGTTTCGAACGGCACCTGATCCTCGACGATCTGGAAGCCGTTTGCCTGCACGTCGCCTGCATCGAAGAATTTCAGGGCGCCGTGCCGGCGGCAGAAACCGGCGGCAAGCCGGATGACGCGCGGCTGCGTCAGCACCGGCTTCTGCCAGACGGGATCGAAGAGCGGCGGCGAGGATGCCTGCCGGCTAAGGAAGCCATCCCACTCCGCGCGCTTGGCGCGGCCGGCCTCGAGCCACGCCGCCTTGCGTGGCTCGGTATCGGCGCCCGAAAGCATACCGGCCAGCCGTCCGGCGACGATCGCGGCATCGCCCGTCAGCGCGATTGTGTTGTTATAGTGCTGCACATCGATGGGGTCGGCATTGATATTGATGACATGGCGCACCTTCGGCCAGCCGATGCCGGAGCAATCGGCCTGGCAGACGGCACGGCTGCCGATGACGATGAGGAGTTCGGCCTCGTCCATCGTCCAGTTGCCGCTGATCGAACCCTTGGAGCCGCCCACGCACATATTTTGTTGATGATCGGCAGGCATGACGCCGCTGGCGCCGGGGCTCGAGACGACCAGCGCGCCGGCCGCCTCGGCCAGTCGCCGGACGGCATCGGACGCCGTGCGGCTGCCACCGCCGAGTTTGATCGCCACCTTCGCGGCGGTGCGGACGGCATCAGCTGCCGTGCGGAACGGACCATCATCGGCAGGGGCGAGTGCCGGGAACACCGGCCGGTCGGGCAGGGCGTCGAGACGTAGCGTCACCGGCGCGGGCTGAGTGTTGAGCGGCAGGTTCATGTAGAAGGGGCCGGGGCGCCACGGGTGGAAGACGCAGGTCGCGCCCTTGCGCAATCCATCCCGCAGCGCGCCCGGACTATGCAGCGTATAGGCACTTCCCATAAGGGAGGTAATTTGGGAAAAGACGCCCTGTGCCGGCTTCGGCACCTGCTGCATATTGTAACCTTCGCCATGGGTCGTCTCGTCACCATAGAGGTGGTAGAGACCGACACCGTTGGAGGCGGCGGCAAGCGATGCCGCCATGGCTTGAAACGCGCCCGGCCCGATCGAGGTGACGACGGCGCCGACTTCGCCATAGACCCAGGAGAGGGCCGTGCCGGCATGTGCCATTTCCACTTCGTTGCGGAACTGCCAGCAACGCACCAGCCCTTCGGCTTCATAGGCTTTGAGCACGTCCGCGAGTGCAGTGCTGCCATGGCCGAAGATCGCGAGATATTTGGTCACGCCCTGGCGCATCAGGCCAAGCACCAGCGCCTCGACCAGCGGCAGCGTCGTGGGCGCGCTGAGGCGGTCGTCGGATATCGCGGTTTTCAGGCCGCCCGCGGCACGCAGCCATGCGGCGCGGTCAGCGGCCGTGTGGGCGAGGTCGTCGGGAAACGGGGGAAGCGTCATGCGGGCCTCCCATTCCTGAGATCCACCGGCCGGCCGATGCGGGCCGATTCTTCGGCCGCAAGCGCAAAGCGCAGGATTTCACGGGCCTGGCGGGCGGTGAGCACCGGCGTGCCGCCGGTGCGGATCGCGTCGATATAATGCCGCGTCGACAGCACGAAGCTCTGTTCCCAGCTGGTGGGGATATCGCGGAATTCCGTCAGCTTTCCGTCGCTGTAGAGCACCACCGGCGGACTGTCGGCCAGCCGCCCATGGCCGCCATTGATCCAGATGACACCCTTGGTGCCGGTGATTTCGACGCGATCGTCCTGGGCATAGTGCCGTGTCGCCAGTTCCATTTCGGGCGAATAGACGATCTCGAGATTGCCGATGCGGTTGCCGGGAAAGCGGAAGGAAATCTGCGATTGCGCATCGAAGCGGATGCCGCCGGGACCTTCGGTATCGCCGATGAAGGCATGAACCTCGTCCGGCTCGCCCATGAAATGCCAGGCAAGCGCGAATTTGTGGTGGCCGTCGTCGAAGACCAGCGGTCCGCCGCCGGCCTGGTCCTGCTTCTGGCGCCAGGCATTCGCGGCAGCCGGCACATCCCAGGCGGTGGCGCTGCGTGCCGGGTTGGACTTGATGCGGATGGAAAGCGGCGTGCCGATGGCGCCCTGGTCGATGAGGTCGCGTGCCTTCAGCACCGGCGGATAGAAGATGAAATTCTCGAAGATCTTGACCGGCCGGTCATAGGCCTCGGCGGCGGCCACGAGCTGGTCGGCTTCTTCCAGCGAAACGCACATCGGCTTTTGCAGCGAAACGATCTTGCCGGCATTCATTGCCTTGAGTGCGGCGCCAAGATGGAGGTGGTGCGGCAGCAGGATTTCCACCAGATCGACATCGGGCATTGCCAGCACGGCATCGAGATCGGTCTCGATGGCCACGTCCTCTATCCCCCATTGTTTCGCCTTGGCCGCGGCGAGTGCCGGGTCGCGATCGCACAGCGCGACGATGCGGCTTGCCGGGTTCTGGAGGTATTCGATCGCATGGAGATCGGAGATGCGACCGGTGCCGATGACGGCGACCCTAATCGGATTGCTGTTCATGCAAGGGGCCTTTCTGTGATGCGGGCATGGAAACGGAGGTGACGATGTGGCCGAGTTCAGCGAGGCGTTCGTCGGTCACGCGGACGGAGGGGCCGGAAACACCGACGGCGGCGATCATTCGGCCGTGATCGTCGTAGATCGGGCGGGCGACGCAGCGAATGCCGTGGGCGAATTCCTCATTATCGATGGAATAGCCGCGCGCACGGGTGCGGGTGATCTCGTCATCAAGCGCGCGCCGCGTGGTTAGCGTGCGCGGCGTGAAGGACGGGAAGGGGCCATCGACATGGGCATCGCCAAAGGCGAGGAACGCCTTGCCGAGCGCAGTGCAATGGAGTGGCGCCAGCGCGCCGATCGGGTGATCGACCTTGAGCGGCAGCGAGGAATCAATCTTGTCGATATACCAGACGCGGCTGCCCACGAGCACCGCCATGTGGGCGCATTCGCCTGTCTCTGCGACGAAGCGTTCGAGCACCGGGCGCCAGGCCTCCTTCACGGAAACGATGTCGATGAGCGAGTGGCTGCTGGTCGTTTGCCGCGCGATCTTGTCCGTTGGCTGGTAGCGACGGGCCGAATCCTGGGTCGCGTAACCGGCGGCGACCAGGGTCTTCATCAGATGCGATGCGTTGGACTTGTCCACGCCCAGCGCCTCGGCGACATCGGTCAGCCGGGCGGGCTCGCGGTTTGCCGCAAGGAAATCGAGGGCTTCGAGGCCGCGCGTGAGAGATTGCAATAGGCGCATCGGTAAAACTCCTTCGGGGGTTTCCGTTGATTTGCGCCATGCTAAACTCAAGTACAGCATATGACAACTAAATCGGCATTTACCGCCCGCTAGATGGATGAATTGCCGGTTTTGTTTCGAAATGCAATACTTTTGTGTTGACATCGGCAACAAGTTTGCCGAATTCTGGTTTTGCGAGGTCACAAGTTTAACAATCGCAAACCTTACGGGAGGTTCCTATGTTTTCCATCACGCGGCGCTCGCTTATGCTTGCAGCGCTTCTGGCATCCGCGACGGGCGTTGCCGGCCCGGTCTTCGCCGACGCCGGCGAGGTCACGATCAGCCATTATTTCACCGGCGAGCTCGGCCTGAAGGCCTTCAATGAACAGGTCGGAAAGTTCGAACAGGCGACCGGCATCAAGATGAAGGAAAGCCCGGTTGGCCACGAGGACTTCAAGACCGATATCCTGGTGCGGGCGGCGGGCCACAGCTTGCCGGACGTGTTCAGCTACTGGGCCGGAGCGCGCGTCGATTTCATCGTGAAGTCCGACAGTCTGCGTCCGATCGACGATATGTGGGCGAGCGCAAAGCTGGATAGCGTCGTCGCCAAACCGATCGCCGACAGCGCGACCATCTACGACGGCAAGCGCTTCCTCGTGCCGTTCAACTATCACTATGCCGGCGTGTTCTATAACAAGAAGGTGCTTGCCGACGCCGGCATGACGGCGCCGCCGGCGAGCTGGGACGAATTCATCACGCTCTGCAAGACCCTGAAGGAAAAGGGCATCGCGCCGATCGCGCTCGGTTCGAAGAACCGCTGGCCGGCGCAGTTCTGGTTCGATTACCTGCTGCTGCGCACCGCCGGCCCGGATTACCGCGCCAAGCTGATGGCGGGCGAGGCTTCCTACGACGATCCGCAGGTTGTTGCGGCCATGGGCCTCTGGAAGGAGATGCTCGATCAGGGGTTCTTCGTCGAAAACGCCAATGCCGACGACTGGACGGACGCCGCCGACAAGGTGGCCCGCGGCGATGCGGCGATGACGCTGATGGGAACCTGGATCACCGGCTACTGGAACGGCGTCGGTCTCGTTCCGGGTCAGGATTATGACTTCTTCCCCTTCCCGAAGATCAGGGACGGCATTCCGAACGCCGCCGTCGGGCCGGTCGACGGTCTGGTGATCTCCGCCAACGCCGCCAATCATGAAGGCGCGGAAAAATTCCTCGCCTTCATGATGTCCAACACTGATGTCCAGGCAAAATGGGCGGAAGCCCAGGGCGCGCTGTCCGCAAACGTCAACGTCGATCCCAAGACCTATAACAGCGTCATGCAGGATGCCGCCAAGACGGTTGCGGCAGCCGAAGCATTTGCCTTCAACTATGACCTTGCCACCACACCGCCTGTCGCCGAAGTCGGCCTTTCCATGTTTACGCGCTTCATCGACGATCCGTCCAAGCTGGACGAGATTCTGAAGGCGGTCGCCGTCGATGCCAAGGCAGCCTTCAAGCAATAGCAAACGAGGATCGCGGCCCCGTGCGGGCCGCGATTTCCCGGAAAGGAATATCGATGGAGCGGCACAACACAGTCTGGCGCATTGCGCTGCTGGCACCGCCATTGTCCGTTTTTGCCGTCTTCGTGTTCTGGCCGCTGTTCAGTTCGTTCTTTTATAGCGTGACCAACTGGAACGGCTTCGGCTCCGACTATGATTTCGTGGGTCTCGACAACTTCGCCAAGATCTTCACCGACAAGCTATTCATGAACGCGGCGATCAACACGACGATCTGGATGGCCGCCGCGATCGTGGTGCCGACGCTGTTCGGGCTTGGGCTGGCTCTGCTGCTCGACGGCAAGGTTCCAGGTGGGCGTGCCTTCAAGACGGTGTTCTACCTGCCGATCTGCCTTTCGGCCGTCATCGTCGGGCAGATCTGGATATGGATCTACCAGCCCGACTGGGGCCTGCTCAACGCTGTGCTCTCGAACATCAACGGTGAGAAGATGCGCTATGCCTGGCTTGCCAAGCCTGACACGGCGCTCGGATCGGTGATCCTCGCCTGGTCCTGGCAGCAAACCGGCCTTTCCATGGTGATCTACCTTGCCGGCCTGACGGCGATCCCCGAGGACCTCCTGGAGGTCTGCGAGATCGAGGGCGCGAAACTTTGGCAGCGCATCGTCTTCGTCGTGCTGCCGCTCCTCACCCCGTCCACCGTCGTCGTCATCGCCCTTTCCGTGATCAACTCGCTCAAGGGTTTCGACATCCTGTACATCATGACCGGCGGCGGGCCGTTCAACAGTTCCGATACGCTTGCCATGCACATGTACAACGAGTCCTTCCGCAAATACCTGATGGGTTACGGTAGCGCCATTTCCGTCGTGCTGTTCCTGATCGCGCTTACGATCATCGGTATCTACTTCCGCCAGCTCAAGAAGGTGGACCGGATCTATGGCTAATCCTTCCGCCGCCCGTCGTTTCAACCCGTGGCGCGGAGCGATCTTCGCCATGCTCCTTGCGCTTGCGATCCTCTTCTTGCTGCCGACGCTCGGCGTGCTGCTCGCCTCGGTGAAGACGACGCGCGAGATCGCGCTCGGTAGCCTCTGGTCGTTCCCGACGGCGTTCTATCTCGGCAACTTCGTCGAGGTGCTGTCGAACCCCGCCGTGCATCGCTACTTGCTCAATACGCTGCTGGTCACGGTCCCTGGCACACTGGCCTCGACGGCGCTCGGCGTCCTTGCCGGCTATGTCTTCGCCAAGCTGCCGTTCCGCGGCTCCAACATGCTGTTTCTCGTTCTCGTGGCGGGAATGTTCTTCCCGCCGCAGGTCATTCTCGTTCCGCTCTTCCGCCTGTTCAACGGCATGGGGCTGATCGATACGCTGTGGCCGGTCTTCATCGTCCACACCGCGCTCGGCATCCCAATCTGCACGCTCCTGATGCGCAACTTCTTCGCCACCGTCCCGACAGCCTTGCGCGAGGCGGCGATCCTCGAAGGCGCCAGCGAATGGCAGGTGCTGACCCGAGTGGTGCTGCCGCTCAGCCTGCCGGCGCTCGCTGTGCTGGCGACGCTGCAGTTCACGTGGATCTGGAACGATTTCCTTTGGCCGCTGATCTTCACCCAGTCCGACGACAAGCGGACCATCATGATCGGCATCGTCAATCTCAAGGGCCAGTATTCCGTTGCCTGGGGCGTGCAGGGCGCGCTCTCGCTCATCGCCAGCCTGCCCACGCTTTTCGTCTTTCTGTTTTTCCAGCGCTACTTCATCAAGGGCATGACCATGGGCGCGGTAAAGGGTTGATTATGACACAGCTTGCACTTCGCTCCATCCGCAAATCTTATGGCGCGCTGGAGGTAATTCGCGGGGTCGACCTCGACGTCGCGGAGGGGGAGTTCGTCGTCTTCGTCGGTCCCTCGGGCTGCGGCAAGTCGACGATGCTGCGCATGATCGCAGGCCTTGAGGACGTGACGGATGGTACGATCGGCATCGCCGGCCAGGATGTGACCACGACCGCCCCGGCGAAGCGCGAGATCGCCATGGTCTTCCAGTCCTATGCGCTCTTTCCTCATATGACGGTCGCGGAGAATATCGGCTTCGGCCTGAAGCTTTCGGGATTGGCGAAAGAGGAGATTTCCCGCCGGGTAGACGAGGTCGCAAACACCCTACAGATTAGCCCTCTTCTTGAACGGGTTCCCCGGGAACTTTCGGGTGGCCAGCGCCAGCGCGTCGCCATCGGCCGCGCCATCATTCGCCAGCCGAAGATTTTCCTGTTCGACGAGCCGTTGTCGAATCTAGATGCGGCGCTGCGCGTGCAGATGCGGCTGGAAATCGCCCGCCTTCACGCACGCCTCGGCGCTACGATGATCTATGTAACGCATGATCAGACCGAGGCCATGACGCTCGCCGACCGAATTATCGTCTTCAACAAGGGCAAGATCGAGCAGGTCGGTGCGCCGATGGAGCTCTACGAGCGCCCGGCCAACACCTTTGTCGCCGGCTTCATCGGTGCCCCTTCGATGAATTTCCTTCCGGCTTCGGTGCGAGGCGGGAACCTCACCGTGCATGGAACGCCCGTCCAGCGCTCGCGCCCCTGGAATGCCGCAGGAACCGTTACCGCCGGCGTTCGGCCGGAACACGTGACGATCCTCCCGCCGGAGCACGGCGGCATTCGCGGCCGGGTGGAACTGATCGAACGCCTTGGAGCGCAAACCTACGCCTATGTGGAAGCGGAAGGCCTGAGCGATCCGATCACGCTGGCGGTCCCGAACGAGAGCAACGTTTCGGCAGGAGATGTCGTGGGAATGCTGCCGATCGGCGACAAGGTTCACGCCTTCGACAGGGACGGCGTTGCGCTTGCTGATTAGGCATCCTGCCTTCGTTGCAGCACATAACATCTGTTCACGAGCCGCGCTGGTCTCGGTGTCAGGACCGTCAGTTCATGACGGCGGCAGCGCGTCAATGACAACGCCGGCTGCACGCAGTCCGGCGAAGAACCGCTCTTGGTCTTCCGAACGTTGCAATCGCTTTCGCACTTCGCTGCCGACGGTCTGCATGAGGCCGGGAGCTTTGGCGTTAAGCCGCTCCTTTTCCTTGGCCGCCTCATCGAGCTTGCCCGAGGAGCCCAGGATCGACGCCAGTCTTCCTTCCAAACGTTGACGTTTGACCAGCATCCCGAGAGGCGACGACTGTCGCATCTCTAACCGGCTCATATGTCGCATCTCTAAAATGCCGCTACATCAGAAGATCGCATAATCTATCTTATGGAACTTCAAGCGTCGGCCGTCGGCACGCAGCAGCAGCACTACCAGGCGCCTTCAACCCGGTCTGTCCCGGAGCAGTCGACGCACGGTCGTCTCCGCTGAAGGCTGCCAGGCAGGCATAGTCCGGCCGAATATCTCTGCAAATCTGGCGCAAGACAAAGACGAATTGGCCGGACGACGCGCGGGCGCCGGGAAATCTGTTGTCGGGACGTTCCGCACGCGCGCCGACGGGCCGCCATGAGTGCCGCTCACGGAGAGAACATGGCGGGCAAGATCGGCGCGGCTTGCGATGCCGGTCCCTGACAAGTGGTAAATGCCGGATACTTGATCACGGTTGCGTTGGGTCATCAGACCGGCTGCGACAAGGATAGCGTCCGCCAGATCCAGAGCCGACGATGGGTTGCCCCATTGGTCGTTGACGACGGCGATTTCCTCGTGATCCTCGGCGAGCTGCAACATGGTTTTCACGAAATTCTTGCCAAAGGGGCTATAGACCCAACCAGTCCGCAGGACGACATGGAGGGGATTCGCCGTGACCACGGCCCTCTCGCCAGCCAGTTTTGAAGCGCCGTAGACGCTGAGCGGAGCAGGTGTGTCGTCTTCGCAATAGCTGCCCTCCTTTGTCCCGTCGAAGACATAGTCGGTGGAAAGGTGGATGACCGGCACATCGAGGGAGGCCGCCGCTTCGGCAACCGCTCCGGCGCCGAGCGCGTTGATTGCGAAGGCCTTTTCCGCCTCGCTCTCGGCCTGGTCCACGGCGGTGTAGGCTGCAGCCGAAACGACCAAATCAGGCCGGCAGCGTTCGATCGCGGGCAGGATCGTTTCCATGCGGGCCAAATCGAGATCCGGCCTCCCGACCGTGATGATCTCGATATCCGGCCGTCCACACGCCCGTTCAACGAGGCTCTGCGCCAGTTGCCCCCGGGAGCCCGTCACGACAATTTTCACGCAACGCTCCGATGGCATCCGCCAAGGCGCGCGCCGTTGTAGCGCTCGCGCCGGATCGGCTCCCACCACCAGCTGTTGGCAAGATACCAATCGATCGTATCGCTCAGACCTGCCTCGAAACCCTGCTTTGGCCGCCAGCCGAGTTCGCGCTCGATCTTGGAGGGATCGATCGCATACCGCCGGTCGTGGCCGGGCCGGTCGGCGACAAGCGTGATGAGGTCCCGATAACTTTTCCCGTCCTTGCGCGGCAGGCGGATGTCGAGCAGGTCGCAGATGCTCTCTACCACCGACAGATTGTTGCGCGCGGCCCGGGCACCGATGTTGTAGCTCTCCCCCGGCCTTCCCTCCCTCATCACCAACTCCAGCGCGCGTGCATGGTCGTCGACGTGGAGCCAGTCGCGAACGTTCGCACCCGATCCATAGAGCGGCAGCGGCTTTTCCTCGATCGCATTGATGATCGTCAGCGGGATTAGCTTCTCGGGAAAATGAAACGGCCCGTAATTGTTGGAGGAGTGCGAGAGCACAACCGGCAGCCCATACGTCTGATGCCAGGCACGCACGAAATGATCCGCCGCCGCCTTGGAGGCCGCATAAGGCGACGAAGGCGCGTAGCGCGTCCCTTCGACAAAAACACCGCCGGAGAAAGGGAGATCCCCGAATACTTCGTCGGTGGAGACATGGTGAAACCGAAACCGATCGCGCGCTGTTGGGCCGAGCTCCGACCAATAGGCGAGCGCCGCGCAAAGCAGACGGACCGTGCCGAGGACGTTCGTTTCCGCAAATGCGCCGGGCCCGTCGATCGATCGATCGACATGGCTCTCGGCAGCGAGATGCATGACAGCGTCGACGCGCTCGAGACGCATGATGTCCAGCAGAGATTGCTCGTTGCGGATATCCGCCCGGTAAAAAGCATAGTTCGGGTGATTGTCCACCGCGCGCAGGGACTGAAGATTGCCGGCATAGGTCAGCTTGTCGACATTGACGACACGCTCGGCGCCATTCGCAACGAGATGCCGGCAGACCGCAGAGCCGATGAAGCCGGCGCCTCCTGTAATGAGAACACGCATGGCTGCCCCTCACCCACGAGTTTCAAAGAGGCCGGCATCGGCCAGCAGCGGCGCGTCCCTGTCTTTCGCGGACAGTAGCAGATGGTCGACGGCGACCGGCCATCTTATGTCGATCTGCGGGTCGTCGAAGCGGATCGCACGATCATGTTCTGCGGAATAGTGCTCACTCACCTTGTATTGAACCTCCGTCTCGGGCTCGAGGGTGACAAAACCATGGGCGAATCCTGCGGGCACCAGAACCTGGTTCCACCTTTCGGCCGAGAGTTCGACCGCAATCCATTGCGCGAATGTCGGCGATCCCTTGCGGATATCGACGACCACATCGAACGCCCTCCCCCGAACGACGCGGACGAGCTTGGCCTGCGCGCGTGGCGGAAGCTGGTAATGCAGGCCGCGTAACGTGCCCGCCGCCGCGGAATAGGAGTGGTTGTCCTGCACGAAGGCGAGCCGGATGCCGTGCGCCAGCAAATTCTGGGCATTGTAGGTCTCCGAAAAGAAGCCCCGCTCGTCACCAAACTTGCGCGGCACGATTTCCAGGACGCCATCGAGGCCCAGGGCTCTTATCTCAAGCATCGGCAAGCTCCCTGATGCGTCGCTGGAGGTAGGTCGCGTACTCGTTCTTGCCGAGCAAGGCGGCGCGTTCGAGCACCTGTTCGGCAGAGACGTAGCCGAGCTCGAAGGCGATCTCTTCCGGGCACATGATCTTCACGCCCTGGCGATGCTCGATCGTACGCACGAAGGAGGCGGCATCGTGCAGACTGTCATGAGTGCCTGTATCGAGCCAGGCAAAACCCCGGCCGAGCCGGCAGACGTGAAGGTCACCGCGGTCAAGATAGGCGCGGTTGACGTCGGTGATTTCCAGCTCGCCGCGGGCGGACGGTCTGATCGAGGCTGCGATATCGAGCACGGTGTTCTCGTAGAAATAGAGGCCTGTTACGGCCCAGCTCGAGTTCGGCCGTTGCGGCTTTTCCTCGATGGTCTCGGCGCGACCGTTGTGGCTATTGAAGCTCACGACGCCATAACGCTCGGGATCGTCCACGCGATAGGCGAAGATCGTAGCGCCACTTTTGCGAGCCGCCGCCTCGCGGCAGAGTTCGGGAAGGCCCGCACCGTAGAAGATATTGTCCCCAAGGATCAGCGCGACGGGACTGTTCCCGACAAATTTGCGGCCGATGATGAAAGCTTCCGCGAGGCCATTCGGCTCGGACTGCTCGGCATAGGAGATCGAGAGGCCGAGCTGACTTCCGTCGCCAAGCAGTTCCTCGAACAGCGGCCTGTCCCTCGGCATGGTGATTACCAGAATGTCGCGAATTCCCGCCAGCATGAGCGTGCCGAGCGGGTAATAGATCATCGGCTTGTCGTGGACCGGCAGCAATTGCTTCGAGACCGAGATCGTTACCGGGTAGAGCCTAGTCCCTCTGCCGCCTGCGAGAATGATTCCCTTCATGCGGTGCCTCCCGGCGTGGTCAAAGTCCGCTTGCGGCTGTTGAACGTCCCCCTCATCTCGCCCGCGCCCCTTCGATTTCGGCCGGTCGGATCGCTGCAGCACCGGCGGGGCTCAACTTGCCGCAGCGCCAGAGGCTGTAGGACGGTTCACTGTCCCAATCGTAGTAATACGCTGCCGCCAGCCGCCCTACCTCCATCTGTTCGCCGAGGATTGTGCGCATGGCGCGCACCGCTCCCTCTCGCGCCCGGTCATCGAAGGGGCAGGAACGCGCGGTATTGGCAATACCCCATTCCGTCACCCAGCACGGCTTGGCTCGTTCGGCTGCCCGGCAGAAATCGAGGAGGCTCCGTACATGAGTGGCCAATACTGCGGGCGTCTTCCGCCCAGGATAGAGGTGGACGCCGTAGGCATCGACGAGACTGTCGGCACCACGCTGGCGAAGAGCCGCGACGAACACGCGCGGATCAAGCCGTTCCACGCCGCGCTTGTCGGCCTCCTTGGCGCTCGTGTCGGAAAGGCCGGCGGAAACGACGGTTGCGTTGTGGCTGTGCACAGTGGCACGCACCTCGCCGCGGCTGATCTCCAGGACACGGACATACTTGTCCAGACCCCGCTCGAACGCCAGCCGGTCTTTAAGATCGGCGATGCTGTGCGCCGTCGAAGCGCCCGGCTTCCGGTAGACGGCAAGGTCGCCGTTGTAGCCGGCATGGTTGATCTCGTTTCCGGGCTCGATCGCTTCGAGGCGAATGCCGAGCGCATCGATGCGTTGAAGTGCCTCGCGCAAACCCTTGCGGTAGCGATCGAGATCGAGGTCGGAGAGCCGATAGATGTCCCATATACGGCCGAATCCTGTGCGCGGGCGGGCGCTCTCGGGATAGTAGCTCTTATTCGCAAGCTGGATTTCGAGAAGAATCCTGAGACCGAGCCGACTGGCGATCGCCACCGCCTCGATGCTCTTCTCCACCGGTCGCGACAGAGAGAGACGCACGTCGGTCGCTCCACTCGAAGCGATTTCCTTGAGTATTCTCTCCTGCTCACCATGGGACAGCCATCCGAGGTTCACCCGGTTTATCCCGATGCGCGTAGCCGGAGCGTCATCGGGATAGGCAGGCCGTACGAGCGCAAGCCACCCGCTCAAGGCGACTGCCGCCGCCCCTACCCACAGCCTAGAGGCCGACATGGGCCAGAGCAGTGCGGAAGTTGGCTTCACAAGCCGAATACCGGTCGATGACGGCCTGCGAGTCGATCTTGGAAAGGAAATTCGCGAGATAGGCCTTCCTGTCCGCCTCGCGGTTCCAGATCGCGGCTTCCATATAGGGGAAGCCGATGAACTCCAGCATCTCGCGCATGCGGTCATCGACCGCGATCATGAGCGAGGGCACCCCCGCCTGCATGCCGATGATGCAGCCATGGAACCGGCGGCCGAAGCAAAGATCGCGGGAACTGACCCAGCTTCGCCAATGGTTCGTGTCGAAGAAGACCAACAGCTCATGCTTCCTCTGCCACTTCTCGGAATGCTTGTACTCGGTCTGCCCGGTGATGCGTCCGCTTGCCCGGTCGTACACAGGCACGTCGTCCTCGCCGGGCAGGGAGAGGTTATAGGCAACCACTTCGTCCTGGACGACGTAGCTTGCCACACTGTCGGGCTTCAGGAGCGCGTGCGCATCGACGATCGTATCGGCGACGCTGCCGAGATAGCCACCGAAGGCGATTTTCTGGGCCGTGGCCAACTCCGGATTGGCAAGAGCGGTGAGTGAGCGCTTCATCTCGTTCGGGGCAAAGAAAAGCGACGGGCAGCCCGTCGGCCTTACGGATTTCATGCCTTGCTCCCTGAGGAACTCGGCGGTGAAATAACCGCGCGTCAGGAAGAAGCTCTCTTTCTTTTTGAGCACGTCCAGGAATTTGAGGGTGCCGGCCGGCAGCTTTTCCTTCAGCCCCTCTCTGCGCTGTATGCCGATGCCCATCACCACCACGGGCATCTTCAGCTTTTCGAACACCTCAGCTTCGAGATCTGCGGAATAACCGGGCCGCAACAGATTGGCCGAGGCGAAGACACAGATGTCGAACTCCTCGTTGAAGCGCGCGTAAACATCGTTCGAGTTGCGGCTGTTGGCGAGATGCCAGAACGGCACATAGGTGACGTCATGTCCGCGCAGGGCGTGGGCGGCACCTTCGCCGATCAGATAGTTGCCCGTGTTGGCGATCTTCCGCACCTGGTCGATGAGGTCTTTCTTTGTCCTCACCTCATCGAAATAGGGCCTGTGGCGAACCTCCGACCCGGATACGCCCGCTACGGTACGCTGCAGATACGACGGGATTCCTGTAAGCAAGACACGCATCGAAACACCTGATTTCTGAAATGCGGGACCGCCCCGCGAAGGATTATTGGCCGATGCCGATTTCGCGCAGCGCCGAGCGGAAGGTGCGCTCGCGATCGGAATATCTGTCGGTGAGTTCGGATGCGTTGAGCCCGGCCAGGTGATCGGCAACGAACTCGGCCCGGTTTTCCGCCGTGTCCACATCCGTGGCATCCACGGCGGGCAGGCCCGTATAGCCGAGCATTTCGCGCATCCGGTCGTCCACCGCCACCATCAGGCTTGGGACACCCGCCTGCATGGCGATGATCGAACCGTGGAAGCGCCGCCCGAAATTGAAGTCCATGGACGAAGCCCAGGCACGCCACTGGTTCGTATCGAAGAAGGTGCGGATGTCGAAGGCTGTCTTCAGCCGGTCCGTGCCTGGATAGCTGAGCTCGCCGAGCATCGAACCCGAGGCGGAATCATAGACGCGCCCGTCGCCATTCGCCTCCACCTTCATGTCGAAGTGCAGGAACTCGTCCTGGATTACGTATTGAGGGCGCGAGCCCTCGGGCGCCAGAGCATGGGCATCGACGATCGTGTCGTGGTTGGCGCCGAGATAGCCGGAGAAGATCGTCCGCGCTTTGCCGACTTTCACATGCGGCAGCTTCTTCAGCGACGCGCGCATGTTGTCTGGCATGAAATAGACGGAGGGGCAGCCCGTCGGCTGAACGTAGGAAAACCCCTGGTCCTTCAGGAAGCCTGCCGTCTCGAACCCCCGCGTGAGGAAATAGTGCTCTCGCTCCTTGAGGACGTTCAGGAGCCGCTTCGTGCCCTCAGGCAGGCTGTTCTCGAGATCCCGGCGGTTCTGGAGACCAATGCCGAGCATGACGATCGGCATCTTCAGTTTGCTCAACACTTCGGCTTCCGCGTCGGCGGAGAGGCCCTTGCGCAGAAGGTTCGCGCAGGTGAACACGCAGATGTCGAAATTGGCGTTGAATTCTTCCAGACCAACACCATTCTTGCTGCAGTTGAAGAGATGCCAGAACGGCACCTGCTTCGCATGCGGCGCGATCGCGCGGAGCGCCCCTTCGCCAATCAGGTAGTTTCCTGTATTGCTGATATTGCGAAGCTCCTGAAGAAACTCCTCTTTTGTCTCCGGTTGTTTCTGCCGCTCCGAATAGGACACCGACAGGCCGTGAGCGCCATTGGCAAGGCGCGTGTAGTGGCCAGGAATTCCCGTCACGAGGATTCTTGGACGCATGCAATAGACCCTTCTTCTTGAAACCGGCGCGGGCGTGTCAGCCCACCGCCGCAACTCCGGGATTGGACGTCTCGCGCCCGCGAATGACCGTCGCGCGCGAGAGGGATGAATTGTTCACTGAGCGGTCGCACCAACCGAGGAACTCGGAGAAGGAGGAGGCCCACGAGCGACGTGCAGCGGTTCTCAGGCACCCCTCCATGAGGGGCGCGAGCTTCTCGCGATTGTGAGCCACCTCGGCGATGACTTTCGCCATGTCCCGCACCACCTGGGGATCGGCGGCGGCGTCGATCAGGATGCCGTCCTCGCCATCCGTTATAAGCTCGTCGACGGCGCCAACGGCGGTGGCGATCGGAACGCAGCCGAGCTGCTGCGCCTCGGCGATCATCAATGGTGCCCCTTCCCAACGCGATGGCATCAGGAGGACGTCCGCCCACCCCAGGGCTTTGACGAGATCCTTGCTCGCAAAGACCGGCGGGCGCACGTCAACACCAAGGTCCTTCAGCCGATCCGTCCACGATACGGTGGCGTCCGCAAGGATCTCGCCACCAATCGCCCTGGCGTCGAAAGGTACGCGCGAGGCCCTGAGCTCCGCGATCGCAGCAGCCAGGCGGTCGATCCCCTTCTGCTGATCGAGCCGGCCCATATAGAGGACCCGCAGCCGGTCGTCCCTGCGCTCGATCCGCCTGACCGACAGTACCTCGGACAAGATTTTGGGCGGTACGGAGAAGCTCGCGCCGTTAGGCACGGCAAAGGTCTTCTCGTGCGGGACGCCGAAGCTATGCAGATAGATTTTGAGCTGCTCCGAGCAGGTCAGGAAAGCGTCGTAGCAATGTTCGTGGGCGATTGCCGCGAACGGCTGTCCAGCAGGCCTTTTGAACCCCGTATTGTCGACGACGTGAAGATAGCATGCGGTACGGGTTCCCTCGGCTCGCAGGCGCGCGATGAGCGGATGCACCGCCATGACGTGATTGTTGATTATGAGGTCGAAACCGGAAAGCTGACCCTTGAGCGCCGCCCAATCGACCTCATGGCCCTCGGCTATGAAGTCCTGCCCCAGGAACCAACCGGAACCACCCCAGGCGGGAATGCCCTGGTCCCAGAAGTGAATATAATCGAAGCTCCCGTCGAACTCGTCGATCACGTCCATCCTCGACGTTCCGAGCACGAACAGGTGAGTTTCGTAGCCGTTCGCCTTCAGTTCACGCGCCGCCGCATAGACCACCTTTTCGGCGCCGCCGAACGATGCGTTCGGAACGAGCAGCGCCGCAGTGCGCTTGCCGCCCTCGCTATGCCCGAGCGGCAGGACGGGCGCGCCGCCGAGCTCGTGGCGGAGCGCCTTGTGGAGTTCCGCGTAAGGGACGAGTCGCGCCGGGCGCCAGGTCCAACGGCGGCCAGCCGTGCGGCGCAGCGGGCTGGTCGCGATGGCGTTGATGCAGTTGATCATCACCTGCTGCGGCGTGATCAGCGAACGGCGCGGCAAGGTTCTCGGGAAGGGAAAACGCACCTTCAGGACCGCCGATGTGGGCCATACCTGCTGGTTGCCGATCGAGGCGAACCAGTCGAGCGCATTGTTCTGAATCACGTCGCGCACGAGCGAGGTCGGCAGGAAGATGAGGTCGGCGTGCCCGACATGCGCCCCGGCCTCATGAAAGACCGGCTCGATCTTGCGTTGCGCGGCATCATTGCCGAGCTGGACGAAGACCACGTTGGCCCTCTCGCTCAAGCGCTCCAGATGGGCAAGCACATTCGGCAGCATGCGCGAGCGCAGCAGCAGGTCGAGGGTGGCGCCGCTTCCGGCGATCAGGAACGGCGGGAAATGCACGTTATCCGGCTCGCCGACGCTCGCCCAGAAGGCTGGGATGATATCGTCGAGACGAAGCTTGTGAGGTGCCTTCGTCGGATCGGTGAAGAAGGAGATCGCGGCATCTTCCGTCCGCGCGAAGAGATAGCGCGGGCATTCCTCATGTTCGAAATCGACGAGCATCGGCCGCTGGAAAAGTGCCCTGTGGCGTTTTCTGAGGAAGCTCACCGAGGCGGCGCGATCACGGTTGGCTTCCTTGAAGCGGCTTTCCGCCCGCAGCCGGTACTCGAACGTGGTGTCGTGACATGGCGTTCCAACAAATCCCTGCTCGATGCAGGACAGCCAGAACTCCCAGTCTTCGAAGCCGTTCTGCCTGTCGTCGTTGAAGCGGACACCGGCACGGAATACGTCCATCGAGATCATCGAGCCCGTGTCGCAGATATTGTCGGTAATGCAGTGAACAAGCCGCGAGTAGCGGTTGCCGTAGTGGGCACGCCAGCTCACCGAGAAAGTGTCGATATTGGTGTAGACCCAGCCACACCCGCTCGAGGCGAGTTGCCGGTAGAGGGTTTCGATCGTGCCCGGCAGGACGCGGTTATCGGCATCGAGGAAGTAGACGGCTCGTGCCTCCGGAAGATTTTCGAGCACATAGTCGATCGCGCGGTTGCGCGCTCCACCCGGCCCGGCATTCGTTCCGAACAGGACATGAACCGCCGGATGTGCCGCGGCATAGAGGAGCAACTGGTCGAAGGTCTCCTGCCGAGGATCGCCGTCGACCGATACGACCACCGCAATCCTGCATTCGGAAACGGTCGATGCCAGCACCGATTCGATCGCCTCCAGGACGAGCGCCGCATGGCCGTAGAGCGGCATGGCGACTGCGATAAGGTCCGAAACGCCCCTATTGCCGGACATGTGACGCCCCTGCGGACTGCTTGACCAACCGGAAGCCGGACACCTTGAGCCAGGAAAAATCGACGGTGTCCGTTACCGCGCGGCTGAGAATCATGAGATCCATGGGCTCGCGCACCGGTTTATCCAGTTGAAAGTTGATGTTGATCGCCTGCTGGGCGGTAACTTCACGCCAGCCGCTGAAGAATGCCGAAGGTTTGGCCGCTCCCTTGCGCGCCAGCTCTGCCACCTCGGATCGCGCATTCGAATTGGTCGGCGCGAGCAGAAAGCTAACGGCCGCGGGGGCGCCCTGCGGATGATCGATGACGGCGCTCGCCGAAAAGGAAATCGTGCCAGGCTCGACGGCGCGACCGATGGTGCCAGCCGAAATTCCGCTCGGCAGCGGGTGACACACCACGGCATGCTCGTGCTCGAGGAAGCGGACGGTCTGGAACTCCGGAACCACAGGCGTGACGGACACGTCGACAATCTGGCTCAAGAGCTCGACCGCCAGACGATAGTCTTCGATGAAATGCCCTTCGAGCAAGGCGGTTGGAGCGATCATGTTGGGCATACGCCCCGGCCTGACACCGGCCAGCCCCGTAAACACCCGAAATGCAAGAGGCCTGAGATCGAGATCGGCATGCGCGGCGTCAGACCGGGCCGTATAACGCTCGCTTGCGATCGGATAACCGAGCGAGAGCCCTACCATTTCCGTACCCGTTGTGGAGACTCTGAGCCGCAGCGTCATTGCCCCGCCTCCGCAAGCCCGCGGCAGCGCGAAGAAATTCCAGCCTGCGGCGACCTGCGCGTAAGGCACGGTCCACTCGGCCACGCCCTCCCCGCTCTCGACATAGCCCAGCATCACGACCAGTTCACCGCCATCCCTAGGGACGGAGTGGAGGTGCAGCGCGATGCCCGCGACGCCATGGCTGGAGACCGGCAGGAGTTGCTCGACATACCCGGTTGCAAGCAGTTGCCCTATGCCCTCGTCCTTCGGATCGACATAAGGATCGTGTGCGAAGATTTCCGCAACCGGCTCCCAGTTTCGAGCCTGGAACGCATCCTCGAGCGTGCGGTAGTTCTCAAGCAGCGCTTCCCGCTCCCGCCTGAGAATGGCGAGCTCCGATGTTACCGAGGTGGCGAAGCGGGCAAGCCGCCCCACACCGCCTTCCACCAGCGCACGAACGAGCGCCAGGCTCTCCTCCCTGCTCGTCGCGTCAACGCGCTGAATCGGTATTTCAGGAATCGTTCCCAGGGCGCGGAGCGCCGCAAGTCCCCCCCTTAGTTCCGCCTCCCCCTCATTCGAGAAGGCGAGCGCAATCAGCGGGAATGCGTTTTGCAGAGGAGATTGGGATTGCGCACCCGTCTCCAGGAAATGGACCAGGTGTTCGATGTCGCTGCCTTCAACATCTGCCCGATCCCGATTGGATGCCACAACCAATCTGTGCTTAGCCGGCATTTGCCTCATGCCAGCAGACATCAACTCTTGCACGCAGCGACCCCAGAAGAAATCGAATTATTCGGAGGATGACTTCGAGGAGATTAACTTCCAACCCCAAGAAACTTCATCAATAAAATAAACATATCTCCGGCTTTTGCAGTGCACAACAATCAAATTTTGGGGTTTTGATCTTTAATTATACTTCAAAACTTGAAGCAACATTTGGCCTAAATGAAGAAAACGTCCGTTGCGCGGTCACATTTCCGATCAATGTCATCTGCCTTGCGAGACAATCGTCCAATCGGAATCTCTGTTCAACCGTTCTACGCGCGGCGGCACGCATGACGCGGAAATTATCTGGACGCTCCAGCACGTCGAGAATGGCATCGGCAAGCGCGCCGGTATCGAAGAAGGGTACGAGAAGACCGTTGCGGCCCGAGCGGATGATCTCCTGGACGGGAGGTGTGTCCGAGCCGATAATGAGCGCGCCGCACGCCATTGCCTCGAGGACCGACCAAGACAGGACGAAGGGATAGGTCAGGTAGAGGTGAGCCGCAGAGACCTGAAATAGCTGACGAAGCGTGGAATGCGCCACGACGCCCGGGAAGATAAGCCTGTCGCGTGGGACATCCAATGACGCGAGAAGGTGATCCTTCCACGATCCTCCGCCGGGGGGTGGCGCTCCATAACTTACGCCATCGCCGCCGACAAAGACGAATAGCGCGTCCGGATGCCGCCGGACGACTGTCGCGGCCGCCTCGAGCGCCTGCGGAAAGCCCCGATAAGGCTCGAGGTCGCGGGCAACGAAGGTAATGACCGGGTCACCGGCCTTGAGCACACGCCCGTCGGGAAGCCTTAACGAAGCTGCAGGATCGGGACGAAAGCGTCGCGTGTCTATCCCCTCATGGCAGACCGCAATGCGTTGCTGCGCGTCGGCGGGATAAAGGCTTCTCTGCCAATTGGTCGGGCTGATGCCGCCCTCGATCGCCTCCAGCGACAGGAGTTGCGCGATGTTGCGCAGGCGCAATCGCTTGCGGGTCTCCGAATCGGGCTCCTCATCCGGCGCGAAGCCGACATCCGCCCCTTCGGCACGATAGAAGAACTCGCAATATCCCAGCGCGGGCACGCGCGGCAGCACATCCTTCACGAACATCATGCTGCCCCAGCCTGTGTGGCCGAGGATAATGTCAGGGACCTGACCGAGGCGCGCCATCGCGTCGAAAGTCTCTGCGACGCGGTGGCCGATCCGCACGTGGTGGTCGGGCGCGCCGAGGTGCCGCGCCATTTGCGGATATGCCCGCGGACCCGGTTCTGCCCTGTGCCGGACCACCCGGACCGAAGGGATCCGTTGATCCACAGTTTCGGTCACGAGGGTCACTTCGTTGCCTGCCTGCACGAGGTGGTGAGCGAGGGCCGCGAACTGGCCAAAGCCGCGCCGGTGCACAAATGCTACATGCATGTTCTCAACCCAACCGCAAAACAGGAACCGCTCTTCTAAGGCGCATCAAATGCCGTAACGGGCGGCATTGCCCCAGACCAATTCGAGACGATGCAGCGTTTGGAAGGCGGTCTCGAGGTTCTGCCGGTCCTGTTCGCCATGGGTAAGGGCACGTTCATAGGACCTCGCCGCTTCGCGCAGGCTGGCGCAAAGCTTTCTGCCTTTTTCCGAAAGCCGGATGCGGGCCGACCGCTTGTCGCGCTGCGAAGCGATTCGGTCGATGTAATCGCCGTCGCCGAGTTGCTTCAGATAATAGGAGATGTTGGACCCCATATAGTAGCCGCGGTCCAGGAGTTCGCCCACCGAGAGTTCCGCCTCTCCGATGGCCAGAAGGACCATCGCCTGGGCGGGCCCGATATCGTCGACACCGATCTTGGAGAGTTCCGTGCGCAACAGGCCGGAAAACCGTCGGCTGGCTCGCTCCATGACCCGAGCGAGCTCAAAATACGTGATCAGAGGACCGTCTGCATCACGGTCACTCTCAGGCTTGTCGGGCACCTTCCTCATCGTGTCATTGGCGGGCAGGACCGCGACCGTGTCTGCGAAGTTTGCGAACGGATAGTGAATCTTATGATTCATCCCTCTCTCCATTGGGGAAGTTACTTCAAAATTCGGGAATTTACTTCAAAAATTGAAGCAAATTTCGTGACACCCCTGCCCCCGAATTCCTGATCTTGAGCAAGCGATCTTTATTGTGCCACACTGATCGCAGCAATACTGTGATTTGAGTGAATCTGACCCAAATCGCGACCTCGCACACACCTCTTAGCCGGAAAATCGCCGATGCGTAATACTGTTCCGAATCAATTGATTAGCAAGGGCCAAATCAGTGCAAATCCGGTGCAAAACGGGACAATCAACCCAAGGATGCTAGTCTTGCGAGCGCGTCGCGTCTTCGTTGTGACGCTTATTTATGCAGCTTTGCTAAGCGCCTGTATCAACCTCCTGCAACTAACGATGCCGCTCTACATGATGCAGGTACATGACAGGGTGTTGAATAGCCAGAGCATGGACTCGCTGGTGATGCTGACGGTCCTGGCACTCGGCGCCCTTGTCGTTCTCGGCGTGCTGGATTTCATTCGCGCCCTGACGTTTCAGGCCATGGGCAGTGCCGTGGTGCGCTGGCTCAACCTGCCGGTGCTCACCGCTGCAGTGCAAGCCTCGGCCGACCAAGGGCTTGCGCGCGCGACGCAGTCGCTCAGAGACTTGACCGAGCTGCGCGGCTTTCTGACCTCGTCGGCGGTCAGCGCTCCCCTGGACGCTGCCTGGTCACCCATTTTTCTCGGCGTCCTTTTTCTGCTGCACCCTCTCTTCGGGATGGTCGGAGCGATTTCCGTGACGGTGCTTCTCTGCTGCGGTCTCCTGAACGACCTTTTGACCCGGCGGCTCATGAAAGAGGCAAGTCAGGCTAATATTGAGGCAGTCTCGAAAATAGGTGCGACATTACGCCACGCCGAGGCCATAGAGGCGATGGGAATGCTGCCCGCACTCGCGAAAAAGTGGCGCTCCGCGCAACTGCACGCGCTCAGCGTGCTGGAAGCCAGCGGGACCAGAAGCAGGGCAATGGCCTCGATTACCCGTAGCCTGCGCTTTGCGATTCAGATGATATCGCTCGCCGCGGGCGCCCTGCTCGTGATGAAGCAGGAGATCTCCCCCGGCGCGATGATGGCGACGACCATTCTTGTCGGGCGCCTTCTCCTGCCTTTCGATTCGGTCATCGAGAACTGGCGGCAATGGGTCCTCGCTATCGCCGGCTGGCGCCGGATCGAGGCAGCGCTCAACGAAAACCTCGCGATCCGCCAGACCATGCCGACGCCGCGCTCCGAAGGCGACCTGGTCGTCGACAAGTTGGTCTACGCTGCTCCCGGCATCGACGTGCCGATCATCAAGGGCATCTCCTTCGCGCTCTCACCCGGCGAGGTGCTGGGGATCGTCGGCCCCTCCGCCGCCGGCAAGTCCACCCTGGCGCGGCTGCTCGTCGGTATTCTCAAGCCCACGGCGGGTGGCGTCTTCCTCGACGGCAACAATGTCTATCTTTGGGAGCGCAGTTCATTTGGAAAGGTGGCGGGCTATCTTCCGCAGTCCGTTTCCCTCCTCGAGGGGACGATCCGCGAAAACATCGCCCGCATGGAAGAAAGCGATCCCTACAAGGTGCTGGAGGCGTCACGGCTCGCCGACGTCCACGACATGATCGGCCGCCTGCCGCTCGGCTATGATACGCCGGTGGGCGAAGGCCAATTGACCCTTTCCGGAGGACAAAGGCAGCGCATCGCGCTCGCCCGGTGCCTTTACGGCCACCCACGCCTCATCGTCCTCGATGAACCCAACGCCAATCTCGATGCGATCGGCGAGCGGGCCCTCATCCGCGCGGTCGAACACGCGCGCCGCGACGGCGCCATCGTCATCCTCATCGCCCACAGGCCGGCCATCATGCAGGTCACCGACAAACTGCTCGTGCTGGAAGGCGGCCGGATCAGCCAGTTCGGCCCGCGCACCGACGTTGTCGCTTCCATGATGCCGGGCGAAACACGACGCGAAGGTACTGCCTGATGATGAAAGAACCGATCCTGCCCGTTCGCCTGGATGCGCAGCCTCCCGTCAAGATCGACAATCCGGAACGCCGCCTGCCCGTCCGCGCAGGCGCGCCTGTTTCGCCGGTCGCGACGGAACCCGACCTTTCGGAGGACCATCCCCGTTCGCCCATTCGGCGCCTCGTCGTTGCGGGACTCACGACGATCCTGGTCGCGTTCGGCGGATTCTTCGGCTGGGCATTTTCGACCGAACTCAGCAGCGCCTCGGTCAGCAGCGGCACTGTCGTCGTCGACTCCAAGCGCAAGACGATCAGCCATTTCGAAGGCGGCGTCCTGAGCCGCATCCTGGTTCAGGAGGGCGATCACGTTGCCGCCGGGCAACCGGTCATCAAGCTCGAGGACACGCGTGCCCGCTCCGATCTCCAGGCGCTGCAAAGCCGGCGCGTCGGCCTGGTAGCAAAGCTCGCGCGCCTCCGGTCCGAGCAGGCGGAGGCAACGGAGATCGACTTCCCCGTAGAGCTCGTCAGCACGGGCGACACGGCCGCCCACGACGCCGTCATGGCGGAAACAGCGTTCTTCGAGAAACGCCGCGAAGCCAAGAAGGGAAAAATCGAGATCCAGCGCAAGACCATCGAGGAATATTCCGAGAAGGCCAAGTCGCTCGCCGCGCAGCTCCAGGCGACCGAGCGCCAGATCGAGCTCATGAACGTGCAGCGGACGGCAATCGCAACCTTGGTCGACAAGGCGTTTGCCCAGCGCTCGAAGCTCATCGAGATCGACGCCAGGCTCAGCGAACTTGCCGCAACACGCGGCGAGGTTGCCGGTGACAAGGCCCAGGCGCAAAAAGCGATGGCCGGCGCCGAGCTCGCGCTGACCGGAATAGAAAGCGACTTCCAGGCGGAGATCGCCGGGGAGATCACCACGGCACGGCTCGAACTCGCGGACGTCGAGGAGCGAATGATCGCTGCAGAGGACGTGCTGCGCCGCCTCGAGATCCGCTCTCCCCAGCCAGGCGTCATTGCCAACATCCAACTGCGGACGCCCGGCAGCGCGGTCACCCCCGGCCAGCCCCTGCTCGACATCGTCCCAGAGGACGAGCCGTTGCTTGTGGAAATGCACGTCAGCACGCGCGACATCGACAGCATAACCATCGGCTCCAAGACGCAGATCCGCCTGACGGCCTATAATCAGCGCACCCATCTGCCGCTCGACGGCAAGATCACCTATATCGCGGCCGACCAATCGGTGGATGAGAAATCCAACGTCTCTTATTTCGTGGCACGTGCCGAGGTCGCGCCGGAATCCCTCGCCGCCAATCCCGATATTCGCCTCTATCCCGGCATGCCCGCCGAGGTGCTGATCGTGCACAAGGCCCGTTCGGCAATCGATTATCTCGTTTCCCCGGTCACGGACAGCTTCAACCGGGCATTCCGGGAAGATTGACGGAAATTCCGCCAGAGACGACTGCATCGCAAAAAGTACTTGGAATTTTGAAGCGATTTACGGGCATTGCCCGTATAATAACTCCTAAAAATATATTGTGCCAATATTGGCACATGCACAAACTCTTCAAAAAAAATACGAAAAACACCTCGAAACCACATGGATTTATTGGTGTTCTGGATGTTGCCTTCCCCTTTTTTGCAATGCACACTCCGGCACGCAATCTCGGCTTCCTGCCGATGATGCATGCATCAAACGACGAAGAGGAGAAGCAGATGGCCACTTTGGAAGGCGGCGCATACGACGACGCCCTGTTTGGCTCTCGCTTTGACGATTTCATTCGCGCCCACGGCGGTGATGATTTCGTCAACGGGGGCAAGGGGCACGACATCATCTTCGGTGATGGAGGTGACGACTTGCTGTTCGGCGGCGACGGAAACGACACCGTTTTCGGCGGCGAAGGCACGGATATTCTCTACGGTGAGAAAGGCAACGACAACCTGGTCGGCGGAGCGGGCGACGACCTGCTCGACGGCGACAAGGGTAACGACATCCTTCTCGGCGGCGAAGGCAACGACTTCCTCGTCGGCGGCAAAGGCAGCGACCTGCTCTACGGTGGCGCCGGCAATGACATCCTCAATGGCGGGGAAGGCAACGATCTCCTGGTCGGCGGCCAGGGCAGCGATGTCTTCGTTTTCGACGGCGGTGGCGGCAACGACGTCATCCTCGACTTCACCCCCGGCGAGGACGTGCTGCAGATTGCCAAGGGCATCAATGGTCTGGACGTCACCGCGCCCGAGGACCTGGCTTCGCGCATCACCCAGGTCGGCGGCAATGTCGTAATCGACCTCGGCCATGGCGACACCCTGACGCTGGTGAACACAGACGCCGAAGACATTCAGGCTCATCCTGGAAACTATTTCACAATCCATTGAGTTTGAACGGGCGCGCCCTGCCTCCTCCCGCGGGGCGTGCCATCTCCTGCAATCCGTCCAGAGGAGTGGCGTGTGACGTTCGACGACCGCACGAAAGACGCCAGCGTTGTTTTCGACGACGCGAAGGCCTTTCGGCTCGGCTCCGATGTAGCCGTATTGATCTTTGATGTTCCCGCCGGGTTGCCGTCCGCGGCCAAGTGCACACTCATCATGCATGACCAACCGGTCCCGCTTGTCAGCACCAGCCTTTCGCTTGCCACCGGCGGCCATCGCATCCTCTGGGCCATGCGCCCCGGGAAGCAACCGGCCCCCGCGCAAATCTCGACCGAAAGCGGCCGCCTTAAGGCGGTTATCCTGAGGCCCATCGGTGAACTGCCCCCCTTCGATGTCGAGGCCGTGTTTGCCGACCTTGCGCCGGAGGGCTGCATCAGGTTCCTGAGCAATCTCCTGACTAGCTGGCGAAGCGCGTTCCGACTTTCGAGGGACCCGCTTTTCGTCGGCGTCGTTGAGGACGCACTTCACGCACTCACCTCGCGGCCGAGGCTCGCCAAGGTCGCCTGCCCCGTCGCTGAAGGCCGTTACCTTGTCGAGACCGCAATCAGTCCTGATTTCGGCGAGATCAGCGCGGTCTATGGCTTGGGCCCGAGCGCCGTACTGCCGCTGACCTCACAGTTTCTTGTCGGCGGCCAAGCGGAGAAAAGCCTGCGGCGGTGCCATTTGATCGTCGAATGCGCGAGGCTGCCCCACTCCTTGGTCCTGCAGGGCAAAAGGGGCATTGCGGTCCGGGAAGTGGCACGCGGCAACCCCCGCTATCCGAGCCTCCAAGCCTGGTGGAGCGAACGCGGCCGCGCGCCCGACCTTCGGGAGTTTGTCGTGCGGTCCCTGTCGGGCGTACCGGAAGGCGGGGCGGCGATGGCAGTCGACCTGCAGCTTCGCGCCCCGCTGCCTTCGCGACAGGTCGGCAAATCCTCGATGCATCCCGCCGCGGAGGTCGATCTTGCTCTCGCCCTTTCAGGAGGCCTGCTCGCGGGCGGCTGGTCCCGAGACCCGACAGGTATTCTCGCCGGAATCGACTACCTGAAAGAGGACGGCACGGTGGTGCCGCTCGACGGCAATTCGTATGAGTTTCCCGCCTGGGCGCGTGGAACCGACGAGAACTCGAGAACCGACGTGACCGGTTTTGTCGCCTGGCTGCCGCTCAATCAGCCGTTGGGTGCCCTCCTCCAGCCGCGCTTCCAGATGCGGCTCGCCTCCGGCGCAACGAAGCCCCTCGTGCCGAAGCCGCAGCCCTTCGAACCCACGGCGCAACGCAATCGTATCCTGCGCGCAGTCCCGCCGCAGCATGCCCTCGATCAGGCCTTCCGCACGATACTTGCGCCCGCTCTGCAGGATGTGGAACGGAGGTTGGGCAGGACGATAGAAGTCGACTACACGAAGGACTACGGCCTGCCGCAGAAGGCACCGACGGTTTCGATCGTCGTACCGCTTTACCGCGTTCTCGATTTCCTGCGATTCCAGCTCTCGGGCATGGCGACCGATCCCTGGCTCGCGCGCAACGCGGAGATCATCTATGTGCTGGATTCCCCCGAAATCCAGGACGAGACGCAACATCTGCTTGGCGGCTTCCATCTCCTCCACGGTCTGCCGATGAAGCTCGTGGTCATGAACCGCAATGGCGGATATGCACGGGCCTGCAACGCGGGTGCGCGCTTCGCGCGAGGCACAATGCTCGTGATGCTCAATTCCGACGTCGTACCCACGGCAACCGGTTGGTTGCAGGCGCTCATAGGGCCACTCAAGGAACAGACTAGGCTCGGCGCCATCGGTCCGAAGCTCATCTTCGAGGACGGTTCGCTGCAGCATGCAGGGCTTTACTTTGCGCGCGACCGGCACGGCGTGTGGCTCAACCACCACTTCCACAAGGGCATGCCGGGTGACTATGCGCCGGCGCAGGTCCGGCGCTCCGTTCCCGGCGTTACCGGCGCGTGCCTGGTCACACGGCGGGATATCTACGAACGCGTTGGCGGATACACGGAGGACTACGTCATCGGCGATTACGAGGACAGCGATCTGTGCCTCAAGATCCGTCGGTGCGGCTACGACATCGGCTATGAGCCATCGGCGTGCCTTTATCATTTTGAGCGCCGGTCGATCCGCCGCAGCCAGGATTACATGCGCGGTGTCGCCAGCCAATACAATTCGTGGCTGCATACCGAACGCTGGAACGGTGACATCGCCGACCTGATGGCCGCCGGCAGCGGCTGTGAGACAATCGCGTCCCTCGGCGGCGAAGCAGAAGCAAGGAGTGCGGCATGAGCGAGAGCGCGCTGCGACAAGAGAGCGCGCCGGCAACGGCGCTTACCGCCCGTGACGATCGCGTTCAGTGGTTACTGGGCAGCATCCTCAGCAACCGCTTCCTGCCGCAACCGGCCCCGGACAGCGTTTTCGTCGGCGATGGCGACTTCCGGGCGGTGGGTGCCGAATTCCTGGGCCATTTCATCCGGATGGGCGGATTGCAACCGGAAAGCCGCGTGCTCGACATCGGTTGCGGTATCGGTCGGATGGCGGTTCCGCTCACCCAGTATCTGGACTTCGAGAAGGGGCGCTACAGCGGCATCGACCCCGTCGAAGGGGGTATCGCCTGGTGCCGGCGTTTCATCACTCCGGCCTATCCGAACTTCGCGTTCCAGCGGGTCGACATCGCACACGACCTCTACAATCCGCAAGGCAAGATCAGCGGCAAGGCATTGAGACTTCCCTATGCCGATCGTCACTTCGATTTCGTCATCATGACATCGATCGTGACTCATCTGCCGCCGGACGAAGTCCTCGTCTATCTGAGCGAGATCGGCAGGCTCCTGCGGCCGGGCGGACGCCTGTTCATGACCGCCTTCGTTGTCGACCCGGTTGCCGCGGCGAATGAAACAGGCGGGCGCGATCCGCGCCTGGCGTTTCAACGCCATGGCGACGGGCCCTGCTGGTTCGTGCCCGATCTGCCGCCGCTTGCCGCGGTGGGGTTCGACGACGGCTTTCTCGACGCTGCCCTCGGCCGGGCCGGCCTCACAGCCGTCGTGAAGTCGCTCGGCTCCTGGCGCGGGCAGGCGGCGGATCATTATCAGGACGTTTTTGTTGCCGAGCACCGCGGGAGCGCCGCTTGAGCATGCGTGTTCTCGTTGCCGCCCATAACCATCCGGCACTCCATCCCGGAGGCACCGAGATCTTCGCGCACGACCTGTTCCGCGCCTATCGGCGGGCAGGCTGCGAAACGCTTTTTCTCGGCGCCACGAACCAGATCCATCGCCAGGCGCGGCCCGGCACGAGCTTTCAGGGGATCGGCCCGGCAGGCGATGAAGTGTTGTTGTGGTCCGGTCACTTCGACCGGTTCTTCATGAGCCAGATCGATCTCTACGGCGTCGTTCCGGATCTCGCGGAGTTGTTGCGCGAATTCCGGCCTGACGTGGTACACATCCACCACCTGCTTCTGCTCGGCGCAGAGTTCCCGCATATCGTCCGCCGCACACTGCCTGAGTGCCGGATCGTCATCACGCTGCACGACTATTATCCGATCTGTCACCATGATGGGCTGATGGTGCGCACGTCCGGCAAGGAACTCTGCCACAAGGCAACTCCCGACCGCTGCCACGCCTGCTTCAAGGACATCGCTCTCGACCGATTCGTGTTGCGCGAAAGTCATCTGAAGGCCCTGCTGCGCGAAGTGGACCGCTTCGTTGCACCAAGCCGCTTCCTCCGGCAGCGATTCATCGAGTGGGGGCTTGAAGAAGATGCGATCAGCGTCATTCCGAATGGATTGCCACATCGAGGCGTAGGCGCAAGAGCGCCTCGCATCAGTGGCGACCGGCCCGTTTTCGGCTACTTCGGCAATCTCAACCCATGGAAGGGCGTGCCGGTGCTCCTCGAGGCGGCGAGACAGCTCATTGCCGAACGCGTACCGTTCGAGCTGCGTGTTCATGGCGGCGCCCCCTTCCAGAGCGAGAGTTTCAGGGAAGAGATTGGTCGCCTATTCGGCGAAACGGCACCGGTGGTGCAACAGCGCGGCCCCTATCGCCGCGAAGATGTCGCCGATCTCATCGCCGCGGTCGACTGCACGATCGTTCCTTCGATCTGGTGGGAGAACGCGCCACTCGTCATCCAGGAAGCGCAGGCTCTCGGTCGGCCGGTCATCGCCAGCAACATCGGCGGCATGGCCGAGATGATCGAGGACGGCGTCAATGGTCTCACAGTCGCGCCCAACGATCCGCGCGCGCTGGCATCCGCGATTCGACGCTTCGTGGAAGACCCGGCTCTGGGGCGGCGCCTTTCCGCAAACGCCCGCGAGCCCGACGACATCGATACGACCGCACGACGCTATCTCGAGCTGATCGAAGCGATCGAGCCAGCGCGTATCGAAGCGGCATAGGGAAAAAACAATGTCTGTTGCCGAAAAATCAACTGCCGCCCCGGAACAGGACAATGCGAGGCCCATGAATGGCCGCGTGGACGCGATCGATCAGGGTCGCCTCTTCGGCTGGGCATTCGACCCGGCGACGCCCAGCAAACGGCTAATCATCCGCGTGATCCTCGATGGCAGCGTGATCGCCGAGGCCGTCGCCGACCGCAATCGTCCCGACCTCAAGCGCAACGGCATCGGTGACGGCAGCCACGCCTTCGAGATTGCGCTGCCGGAGGCGGCTGCGGCACGCACGGCCGACCTCGTCGTGACGGCCGTGGACGGGCGCGGCGCGGAGCAGAGGCTGCGTGTCCCCCGCCCCGACGAGCAGGCCGCCGAAGCTCTCATTGCCGCGCCGCTGACGAAGGTTCTCGACAAGCTCGACATCCTGATGGCAGCCCAGCGACAATTGCAGGTGTCACAGCGCTCTCTTCTGCGCACGCCGAACGATGTGAGCGGCGAGATCGAGACACAGGGATTGACCGCCATCGGCGACGCGGTTGCAAACCTCCGCTCAGAGGTCGCGCAGCGGCTGGACGACCTCGATGTCCACCTCATGCGGCTCGACGGCGTCGTAGCGGCAATGGAGAAGAACCTCGGCGGCTTGCAGAAGCGTTCGAACGCCGAGGTGAAACCCTTGCTGCTCTTGCTTTTCGTTCTCGTGGGCTTTGCTGCCGGCGCTGCCCTCGCGCTTTTCGCCGGCGCGTAAGGGCTCGACATGGTCGCTGTAGAACAAGCACTTCCTTCGGCTTCGCAGCTTGCCACCAGGATCATCAAGGGTGGACGAGTCCTCGCCTGCCCCGTCGATGAAGCATCTTTACTCGTCATCGGTACGGGCGAACGAATGGCCGGAACGCTGTTGGCGGAGATCAACGACGACGACGCCACCCGAGGGACTGCCTCTGTCACCGGCTGGCGCTTGGCCTCGCCTTCGAGATCGGCGACGCATGGGTTCGCGGCGTTGCTGCAGATGAAGGACACCGGCCGTCCGCTTTCGACGCTCCGCCTCGGAGAGGAGGCCGACAAGCGATACATCTTCACCCCGCGATTGGTCCCGGTGAGCGATGCAGCCGTGATCCTGGCGGAACTTGCCGGGGAGCAAATCGGCGACACGCTGGATTCTCTGACCGATGCGCTGATGCAAGGAACTGTCGGGCCGCGAAGGCTTGCCGCGATAATCGCTCTTTTGCAGTCCCGGAAGGGGAGCGACGGTTCCATAGAGCTCCTAGGCGAAACCCAGGACGGAGTAATCTTCGTCAAGGGCTGGAGCCGCATCATCGAACCCGGCAGCTGCCGCGTGGTGGTGAATAGCGCCAAGCCCGCCTTCTGCGACTGTGGGATTGCCACTTTTCTCCGTCAGGACGTTCCGGCAGGAGGCTCGGGTTTCGTCGGACTGCTATCGACAAGAGAACCGCTTCGGGTCCGTGACATCGAGGGACTCGTCTATCGCGGGCGTGGCGGCTGGAGGTACGCTCCCGTTCATGAGCACCGGCAGGTCGCTGGGCCTTCGGAGACACCCGGGCATATTCGCTCCGTGCTGCTCCAGACCCGTAGTTCGCCGCAGGTTCTCCTGGAACTGCGCTCGGCCGCAAACAGCTTCGAGGGCCGCGAGACGGTCTCCGCGCTTCCCGTCCCGGTTCGGATGGGAATAGACAGCGCCTTTCAGGTGAGCGGAGGCGCATTCCTGATCTCGGGCTGGCTGCTTGACCCCGAAGCGCACGTGCAAAGCGTCAAGCTCTGTAGCGGACGGGCAGCCACGCGGCTCGACGATAACTGGAGCAGGCTGGAGCGCTCCGACGTGACGGACGCGTTCACCGATGAGCCGGCGTTCCGGAGCGCATTCGACCATGACAGCCCTCCCCACGGGTTCATCGCTTTTGTAAGTGGCCCCGGCTGGGATTCGGCGATATCCTTCCATCTGGAGCTGACGCTGAGGGATTCTCGTCGCGCCTTCATGCCGCTCACGCCGATCCGCGTTCCGCCCCGCGTGGCCGTCCTTCGCCAGATCAGTGCCATCGATCCGGAACACTGGGGAATCGCCGAAATCGTCGATCGCCAGATCGTTCCCTTCCTGTGCGCATCAGAGAGGACTTCTCCATCGATTGCCGCCACCGTCGACGCGGGTCCGTTCGAGCAGGCAGGCGGTCCGCCGATCGTCATAGCCGCCAAGGACACCGAGGACGGAGATATCGCTCCCATCCTCGGACTCCTGGCACTCGATCCCGAAACCCGCCTTGCGCCTATCGCACTCGTCTTGCCCGCAGAACGCTTTCGGCGACAGGCAAGCCGCGTCAAAGAACTCGCGCAATTCTACCGGCTGTCGCTCAAGCTCATGGCGGCTGAGGAGAGCGGCGATCTCTACGACCTTCTGGAAGCGGGGGTCCGGGCGCTGTCGCATGAAACGGTGGTTCTGCTTGCCGGCTCGCTGTTGCCGCTCCGAGCCGGATGGTACGGCAAGCTCGTCGCCGCCCATGACACGCAGGGGGGCGTCATTTCCCCCACGCTTGCCTATGAGGACCATTCAGTTCGCTGGACCGGAAGCTGGCCGGCCGGGCAATCCGAATATCCGGCGTTGAGCCGCTATGCCGGCTACCCCTTAAGCGCCGTAACAGGCCTCAAATTGACCCAGGTCGCGGCAGCATCCTTCGAGTGCTGCATCCTGCCACGCGAAGCCTTCCTCGTCGCCGGAGGCTTTTCCGGCGGCTATCTCGGCTCGCAGCAAAAGGGCCTGGACCTTGGCCTGAGGCTCAGCCGCTCCGGAATACCCTCGTACTGGCTGCCAGCGGTGCAGATGCTGGGGGCTGATGAGTCGTCCGGTGCAGCGACGGCGGCACTCGCTCCCCTCGTGAAGCGGATCGATCGAAGAATATTCGCTTCCCGCTGGGCTCCGGCTCGCCATGACAGTTGGTTCGAAGAGGTCTCCGCATGAGCGATCGGCTCCGTGTTCTCGTTGTTTCACATGGCCATCCGACAATGTCTCTTGGCGGAGCGGAGACGGCGTCCCACAGCCTTCACAAGGGGCTGAACACGTTGCCGGGGCTTGAATCGATCTATCTGGCTCGCGTCGGCCATCCTGTCCCGCGCCACGGTGCGTCGGCGCTCATGAGCCACCGTCTCGCGCCGGATGAAGTCCTCTTCCACGCCGACGACTACGACCACTTCTTCCTCTCCAACGGCGATACCGAAGCAATCCGTCGCGACCTCCTGCGCTTTGTCGGCGATCTCACCCCCCATGTGGTTCACTTCCATCACCTGATCGGCATGGGAGTGGAGGCCCTCTATGCCCTTCGCGAGGCATTGCCGGAAGCGATCATCGTGGTGACCTTCCACGAATATCTTTCGATCTGCCACAATCACGGGCAAATGGTGAAGCGGCCTTCCGGCCAACTCTGTAGCAGGGCTTCGCCCATCGGCTGCCACGGATGCTTTCCCGAAATCCCGGTGTCCCGATTCCTGAAGCGCGAACAGTTCCTGCGCGGCATGCTCGGCCTTGCCGACGCCTTCGTCTCGCCCAGCATGTTCCTCGCCACGCGGTATGTCGAATGGGGAATCGACGCGGAGAAACTCTCCGTCATCGACAACGGGATAGTGACTGGCGAGATCGCGCCGGTGCGAGACCTGCCGGCTCAGACCGCCCGGCGAAACCGCTTCGCCTATTTCGGGCAGATGACACCTTTTAAAGGCATCGATGTGCTCATCGATGCCGTTTCACGCGTGCCGCAGGAGATCTGGGGCGAGGATTCCTGCCTGATGATCTTCGGCGGCAACCTTGAACGCCAGCCAACCGAATTCCAGGACCGGCTCAAGAAGCTTATCGACGAGGCCGGCCGCAGGGTGCGCTTCTACGGTGCCTATCAAAACGGGGACATGCCGCGGCTTATGCGCTCCGTCGACTGGGTGGTCCTGCCGTCCACCTGGTGGGAGAACTCGCCGATGGTTATCCAGGAAGCGTTGCACCACCGTCGGCCGATCATCTGCGCCGACATCGGCGGGATGGCCGAGAAAGTTCGGGACGGGAGAGACGGCCTGCATTTCCGCGCCGGCAGCGCGCAGGATCTGGCCGATCGACTGATCGAAGCGGTGCGCGAGCCACAGGTTTGGGATCGACTGCATGCAACCCTGCGGCCGCCGACGAGCCATGTCGACTCCGCTCGCGCCCACGCAGACCTCTATCGCCGGCTACTCGGAGAAAAACGGAGCGCGAGGAATGGCGGGCACTACGACCCGGTCTCACTGACCGCCTGAACCCCTTGGGAAGAAGCCCGTCATGTTTCCCGAAGGGGTGAAGCCACGTTCGCGGTGCGGTCCAAATTGTTTCGGAGACTCCATATGCTCATTTATTCCGACGAAAACCTCGAGGTCATACATCGCCCCGGATCGTCGGCGTATCTTCTCGTCACCTTCAATGAAATGGAAATGCAGGCGAACGGCAGTCGCTTTTGGGGTCAACGGTTCTGCGAAAAGGCAGACATTGCCGCACTCGGTTTCATCAGCAGGCGACCGAACTGGTTCCCGGCCGCAAGCGTCGTGAAGGCGGTGAACGCCGCGGCATCGATACTTCGCACAGCGTCGGAGCGCATCCTCTACGGCCATTCGCAGGGCGGCTACGCGGCGCTGCGCTACCGGCGCCGCTTCGACGCGACGGTCGCCATCGCCTTTTGTCCGCAACTCTCGATAGACCCCAGGGCCGTGCCGTTCGACGGCCGGTTCACGCGCCATTACGTGGCCGATCTCCATGCCAACATGGGGATTGCAGCGGACCAAGCGGCCGGCAGCGCCTATATTTTCTACGACCCCTTCCATGCTGTCGATCGCCGCCACGCCGAGCGGATTGCGGCACTGCAAGCGAACACACGCCTCATCCCCGTGCACATGACGGGGCACGGCACGGTCCGGGCATTCGCCGGAACCGCGCGCGCCCTTTCGCTTATCGAGGCCTGCCGCGCAGACGACGATCCGAGTCTGCACGCACTCGCTCGCGCAGCCCGGGTCGATGCACCCATGCGTCCCTATCAGATCGCGGTCGCGGCGGTTGCCCGCCACCCCGCCTGGGCCGACCGGGTTCATCGGCGCTTCGGCGGCGGCTTTTCTCCTGTCGAGCGGGTCAACTTTCTCTACCATCGCGCCAACCGCCATATCCGCGACGGCGAACTCGGCGTTGCACGCGACAAGCTGGCCGAGGTCGTCGCGCTGCGACCGGGTGACCCAGGCTTCGCGTGGCGGTTAAAGGAGCTCGAAAGCCGTATGGCTCGCGCAATCTAGATCCGAACCCTTAGGTCACCTCGGGTTCGGCAGCCCTACAGCGGAAAGAAGATCAGATCCCGCAAACTGCACACCCCTCTATTCTCCAATGTCCTTCGAACAGCTCACGTTCGCGAACAAGGCCTTCGCGAACAAGATCGAAAAAGGCGCGCACGCGGGCTGCGCTCTTCGGGCGATCGCGACCACCAGAGCGCGCAGTTGAACAAGGCGGCGCCGAGCGCGTATAAATATCATGGACTTCGGTTGGACGAGCGCCTCATGCCTCGAAGGCCCGCGTTTCGGGAACGTCCGTGCGCCCGGAACGTTTCGGATATGCAGTATCCGGCGAAGCGCCGCCGAGCCGACCATCCGGGAACAACCTGGAGTGAGGGCCATGGAACAAACAAACGCTTGCAAATTGGCAAAGGAATATCTGCGCCTCGGCGGTCATCGCCGGGTGGTCATCGACGATAACCAGACCTCGGTCAGAAACTGGGAGCCTGAGCCTGCGGCGGCCGAGGCGTTCTGGAGGAAAAACGTCGAAAGTCTCGGGCCGGAAAGACAGCGCGAGGTGCAACTCCTGCTGCCTACGATCAATCGCGCATAGGGCAAAGGCCTGGCTGAGTCCGCACCAGTGCCAGCGTGTGCCGCTTTAGCGGGTGATTTTTTGCGCCCACGCGCGGAACAGAAAACTTCGTTTCTGAATTGTAGCCATGTCACCGATACGCGGAATGCGGCTGCGAAAGCGTTGAGATGAATAGACCGGATTGCCCCAGCAAGGTGTCGACAGAGTCTCTCGACGACGAATGGTGGACTCAGCATCGCGGTGACTCGCCGATCGTCGCCACGGCCATCCACAACGGCCATGCGGTGCGCGGCGAGGTCGGACGTCTCCTCGGCCTTTCGGCCGCGGAACGACTGCGGGAGGAGGATCCGTTCACCGAGTTCATCATCCGCGACTTCCCGAACCGGATTGTCGTTCACCGGTCGCGCTTCGAGGTCGATATCAATCGCCCCCGCGGTGTTGCGATATACGTGCGGCCTGAGCAGGCCTGGGGCCTCAATGTCTGGACCGTCAAGCCCCCGCAAGATTTGGTCGAAGCGTCGCTCGCGATGCATGACGAATATTACGCCATGCTGGAGGCGATGCTCGCGGGCATCGAGCGGCGCCATGGACGCTTCGTCGTTCTTGACGTCCATAGCTACAACCACCGGCGCCGCGGTCCTGAAGCGGAAGCAATGCGGGCGGAAGCGGCGCCGGAGGTCAACATCGGCACATTTTCGATGGATCGCGTGAAATGGGCCCGGGTCGTGGATGCTTTCGTCGAGGCCCTGGGGACAGTTGACTGGCAAGGACGACGCCTCGACATACGCGAAAACATCGCGTTTCAGGGCAGAGGTGAACAAACGCGATTCATCCATGAGCGCTTCCCTGACACGGGTTGCGCGATCGCTGTCGAATTCAAGAAGTTCTTCATGGACGAGTGGACGGGCGAACCGAACATGGAGGCGCTTGCGGCGCTCAGGGAGCTTGTCGCATCGACCCTGCCGTCGCTCGTCAACGCTTTGGGACCGAGCCGATGAAACGTTCCGCCGCGCCCGCCGCCAGGGATACGACAGATACACCCGACTGGCTCGCGGAGGCGTTGGCGAGCATCAAGGCCGACAAGGCTGTACGAAAAGACCTTCCGGATGGCGGACGGCTGCATATCGATCGCGCATTGCCCTTTCTTTGCCTGCACATCTCCGGCGACGACGAAGGTCCGGTTGCCCGCGAGATCGCCCAGGCGAATGCCTCCTACCTCGTTGCGCCAGATGCCAACGTTTCTGCCTTGGTCATCGAAGCCGTCGGCGGGCTGCTCAAGCGGCGTCTCGGTGCATTCATGGTCCTCGAAATCGGCGAACTCGCCCGCGACGAACTGTTGACCGACGACGCGCCGTACCTTCCCCCGTTCAAGATCGAGGTCACGGCAAGCCCGCAAGGGCCGGCGCGGATTGCCGCCAAGGCATTCGCCAATGCCGCCGAGGCGACCGAAGCGAAGTTCCGTACGCCACGTGTCGAGATTCGTGAAGCCGAAGGACTGGACCTGCCGTTTCCCTGTCTTCGCGTGCGGTTTGCACCGATCTATCGGCAGCGTGAGTCCGGCAACATCTATCCGCAGCTACGTGAGCGCCTCATCGCGAGCATCTTCGATGCCGGCCTGCAAGCCTTCGCGGCTTTCGTCAGGGCTACCAAAAGCATGAACATCTCGACGCATCGGGCGCTCGGCAGGAAGGCCTTCATCGACGCCGTGGTGCGCACAGACCGCAGTATCGACGAGGTTGCTTCGACCTTCGATTTCCTGCTCGCCGTGACCCCGATCAACGCCGAAGCAGCCTGGAGCGAGTTTGCCGCAAGCGAGTACAGGCGACCTCCCCGTTTTCTCTATCGGCCGTTGACGCTGGAGGTCGAGAAGGCAAAGAAAAAGCTCTTCTCGATCGCCTTCGACCACCTCGAAGATCCGGTGCTTTATCATCTCTACCGCGAAAAGCAGCAGGAGCTCGACCTTCAGCTTTCGTTGCTCTCGGCCCGGGAGCGCGCAACATTCATCGAGTTCGGCCGCGCCCTCTACGGTCCCGTCGAGCCGGAACTCTTGCGGACAGCGCAGGATATCCTTGCACGGACCGGCGACGGCGCCACCGATGCAGCCCCCGAATCGCGCGTTGCGGAGCGACATGCCGATTGTTATTCCGTCGAGCAACAGGCGCGCGCGATGATTGCCGAGTACCGCCGCCGTTATGCGGGCTTCGACGCCACCGTGGAAGTGCGCGACGATCTTCCCACCGGCCTTCTGGTGTCTGGCAGCCGCCTCCTCATTGCACGCAGCACGGCCATGGACGCGGAGCGTGTCGAACCGATCTTGAGCCACGAGATCGGCGTCCATCTGCTAACCTATTTCAACGGTTCGGCGCAAGGCTTGCGCCTTTTCCGCTCCGGCCTCGCCGGGTACGAAGGCATGCAGGAGGGATTGGCGGTCTTTGCGGAGTTTCTGACGGGTGGCATGAGCCACGAGCGGCTGCGCCTCATCGCCGCCCGCGTCGTTGCCTGCGCCGCAATGCTCGCTGGCGCATCGCTGCCGGAAGCCTATCGACTGCTGGTTCAAGATCACGGGTTCTTGAAGGCCGATGCCTTCAACGTCGTCCTGCGCGTTTACCGCAGCGGGGGTCTTGCCAAGGATGCGATCTACCTGCGCGGCCTTCTGCAACTCCTCGCCCATTTGGCGTCCGACGGCGCCCTGGAGCCCTTCTGGATGGGAAAGATCGCCGCTTCGCATTTCGGCGTGATGCAGGAACTGAGCGCCCGCGGGCTGCTTGGAGTGCCAGCCGTGCGCCCTATATTTCTTGACAATCCGGAAGCACCGTCGCGCTTGGCCAAGGCACGCGCGGGAATGTCGCCACTCGACATGGTCGAACGTTAGGAGCCGGACATGCGCATCGCCTTTTTCGTCAATTCCATCGAAGGCGAGGCTACCTACTACGCGACGACCTGGCTTGCACTCGCGGCACTCGCCCGTGGCCACGATGTTTGCTACGTCACTCCCGGGGACTTCGTGCTGCGTTCCGACGACAGCCTGATTGTCCGCGCGACGACCCTGCATGGCCCGAAACCGAAGAAGCCGGAGACGTTGCTCAATGCGCTCAAGGACGAGCGAGCGAAGGTCAGGACGATCGACATCAAGGAAATCGACGTGCTCTTTCTGCGCAACGATCCTTCGGAAGACGCCGAACGGCGTTCGTGGGCAGCCTATGCCGGCGTGAATTTTGGCCACCTGGCGGCTGATCGCGGCGTGATCGTCGTCAACGATCCGGCCGGCTTGGCGGGTGCTCAGAACAAGCTCTATTTGCAAGGTTTTCCGGAAGTTGTTCGCCCCACCACGCTGATCTCCCGGAGCATCGAGGAAATCCGGGGCTTCATCGATGCGCATCCTGACGGCGTGATCCTGAAGCCTTTGCAGGGATCAGGCGGCAAAAACGTTTTCAAGATCAGCTCCCGGGAAGAAGCCAACCTCAATCAGATATTTGAAGCTGCCAGCGGCGAAGGGTACCTGATTGCCCAGACCTACCTGCCCGAAGCGACCGCCGGTGATATCCGCCTTTTTCTCATGAACGGACGGCCTCTGGAGCGCGACGGTGTACATGCCGCGCTCCGCCGGGTGCCGGCCAAGGGCGATGTGCGCTCGAACATGCACGCGAGCGGTACACCCGAAGCAGCAACGGTCACGCCGGAAATCCTGGCCCTGGCGGAAAAGCTCCGACCGAAGCTGGTTGAAGACGGCATGTTTCTGGTGGGCCTTGACATCGTCGGCGACAAGATACTGGAGATCAATGTCTTCAGTCCCGGAGCCCTCCCGGAGATCGCCGCGCTTTATGGCGTGGATTTCAGCGAGGACATCATCATCGCGCTGGAAAACAAGCAGAGCATTCGGCGGCTCTATGGGAAAACGTTGTCGAACCGCACGCTGGCGACGCTCTGACGTCATCACTGAAGCGATATGACTCGCCAATGAATTTGGCGCGAATACGCTTAATGATTTCAAACGTGAGTTTACAAAAGTAATATTATATGATTTTTTCTCGGCAGCTGCATGGAGAGCAGCTTTCTTTGGGAGGAAATCATGAAATTTGCGAAGGCACTCGCGAGTGCAACGATCCTTGCTGCCTGCACTTTCGGCAGCGCATCGGCCGCGGAACTCGTCGTCGGCTTTTCCCAGATCGGATCGGAGTCCGGCTGGCGTGCTGCCGAAACGACACTGACGAAGCAGCAGGCCGAGCAGCGCGGAATCGACCTCAAATTCGCCGATGCGCAGCAGAAGCAGGAAAACCAGATCAAGGCTATCCGTTCCTTCATCGCGCAAGGCGTGAACGCGATCCTTGTCGCTCCCGTGGTCGCAACCGGCTGGGACGAAGTGCTGCAGGAGGCGAAGGATGCCGAAATTCCCGTCATCCTGCTCGACCGCACCGTCGACGCATCCGACGATCTCTATCTGACAGCGGTGACCTCCGACCTCGTCCACGAAGGCAATGTTGCCGGCAAGTGGCTTGCCGACACGGTTGCCGGCAAGCCCTGCAACGTCGTCGAGCTTCAGGGCACGACCGGTTCGTCACCGGCGATCGACCGCAAAAAGGGCTTCGAGCAGGCCCTCTCCGGTCACGATAACCTGAAGATCATCCGCAGCCAGACCGGCGACTTCACCCGTACCAAGGGCAAGGAAGTCATGGAAAGCTTCCTGAAGGCGGAAGGCGGCGGCAAGAACATCTGCGCGCTCTACGCCCATAACGACGACATGGCCGTCGGCGCGATCCAGGCAATCAAGGAAGCCGGCTTGAAGCCGGGCACGGACATCCTCGTCGTCTCGATCGATGCCGTTCCGGATATCTTCCAGGCCATGGCCGCTGGCGAAGCCAACGCGACGGTCGAACTGACCCCGAACATGGCGGGACCCGCCTTCGACGCCCTCGCCGCCTACTTGAAGGATGGAAAGGCACCGGGAAAATGGATCCAGACGGAATCGAAGCTTTATACCCAGGCTGACGATCCGATGAAGGTCTACGAGGAGAAGAAGGGCCTCGGCTACTGATCTCTCGCTACTGCATGTTTCCTTAGATCGTAGCCGATTAAGGACAAAAACATGCAGCAATTCAACGTGCTACAGCGACCGTTGTGCGTCTGAAAGGACGCACGGCGCCGTAGCGGCCCGCCACGGCAGATCCGTTGCGGGCCGCTTCTGCCGTTCGGCAAAGAAGGCACGACCGGAAACGAGGAGAGATGTCGCCGAGACGCGGCATTGTCTCCGCCCCGGTCTCGACGTTCCAGAGACGGAATCCATGCAAGCCACCAGCGACAACATTCTTTCAGCGGTCCGGATAGACAAGGGCTTTCCGGGCACCAAGGCCTTGGACAAGGTCGACTTCCTTCTGCAGCGAGGCGAGGTTCACGCGCTTCTCGGAGAGAACGGCGCCGGCAAATCGACGCTCATCAAATGCCTGACCGGTGCCTACCGCCGGGATGGCGGCAGCATCCTGCTCGATGGGGTCGAAGTCGACCCGCGCGACACCTTCGACGCCCAGCGATTGGGGATCGGGACCGTCTATCAGGAGGTGAACCTGTTGCCGAACCTCAGCGTAGCGGAGAATCTGTTTCTCGGACGGCAACCGCGCCGCCTCGGCATGGTCGACATTCGGGCAATGAACCGCAAGGCACGCGAGCTTCTTTCGGAATACGAGCTTGAGCTCGATGTCACGCGCGCCCTCGGGAGTTATTCGGTCGCCATCCAGCAGATCGTGGCCATCGCCCGCGCAGTCGACCTTTCGGGCAAGGTGTTGATCCTCGACGAGCCGACGGCGAGCCTCGATGCCCATGAAGTCGCGATGCTCTTTTGCATCGTCCGGCGCCTCAAGGCACGCGGGCTAGGCATCATATTCATCACGCACTTCCTCGAGCAGGTCTACGAAATTTCGGACCGCATTACGGTGCTCCGGAACGGGCGGCTTGTCGGAACCCGCAACACGGCCGACCTCAACCGCCGCGATCTGATCGCGATGATGATCGGCCGCGAACTCGCGGCAGAGATACACGCAGTCCAGGCTAACGCTGCGGAAGGCGAGCCTCGCTACCGGTTCAGAAACTACGGCCGGCGAGGACGCATCGATCCTTTCGATCTCGACGTCAGGGCGGGTGAGGTCGTCGGTATAGCCGGCCTGCTCGGTTCGGGCCGTACCGAAATGGCCGAAGTACTCTTTGGTGCCCATCGCGCCGACAGTGGCACTGCGGAAATCGACGGCCGCCGCGTCGACCTATCGTCGCCTCGTGCTGCCATCCGCCAGAAATTCGGCTTTTGCCCAGAGGACCGCAAGACCGCCGGCATCGTCGGCGATCTCTCTGTGCGTGAGAACATCGTCCTCGCTCTGCAGGCAAGGCGCGGCTGGACGCGTCCGATCTCGCGTGCGGAGCAGAATCGACTGGCTGACCTTTATATCCGGACCCTGGATATCCGGACCGCCGACAGGGAAAAGCCGATCAAGCTGCTTTCCGGTGGAAACCAGCAGAAAGCCATTCTCGCCCGCTGGCTGGCCACCGAACCCGAATTCCTGATCCTCGACGAACCAACGCGCGGTATCGATGTCGGCGCACATGCCGAGATCGTCAGGCTGATCGAATCACTGCGTGAGAAGGGCATGTCACTGATCGTCATTTCATCGGAACTCGAAGAGCTGATCGCCTACAGCACACGGATCATTGTTCTTCGCGACCGCGCCCACGTCGCCGAACTCGAGGGAGAGCACATTACCGCCCATCAGATCGTCGAGGCGATTGCCGCGGCCAACGAGCGGAGGGCATCGTGATACCAATTCTCCGCACCTATCTCGCCCGCTTGCTTCCGCAGCTAATCGCACTCGCGGCTATTCTCATCGCGATTTCAATGACGTTTCCCGGTTTTCTCAACCTGGAAATTCAGAATGGCCGCCTCTACGGCAGCCTGATCGACATCCTCAACCGGGGTGCTCCGGTCGTGCTGCTGGCGATCGGCATGACCGTCGTCATCGCAACCAAGGGCATCGATCTTTCCGTTGGCGCGGTCATGGCGATTTGCGGTGCCGTGGCCGCGTCCTTCATCACTTCCGGCCATTCCCTCTTTGAAACGCTCCTCATCACGATTGCAGTCGGTATCCTTTGCGGGATGTGGAACGGCATTCTCGTTGCGGTCCTCGACATTCAGCCGATTATTGCAACGCTTGTGCTGATGGTTGCCGGGCGAGGCATCGCCCAGCTCGTCACCGAGGGCGCAATCCTCACCTTCAATGACCCCGGCCTCATCTTCATCGGCAGCGGTTCCTTTGCCGGTTTACCGATGCCTGTCGTAGTGTGGCTCGTCTTCGGAATCCTCGTCGCACTGCTCGTGCGGCGGAGCGCGCTCGGCATGCTGATCGAGGCGATCGGCGTCAATCGCCAGGCAAGCACGCTGTCAGGAGTTCTTACGCCGGTGCTTCTGATTGCCGCCTATATGCTCTCCGGCCTCAGCGCCGCGATTGCCGGCATCATCGCTGCTGCCGACATCAGAGGGGCCGATGCCAACAATGCCGGGCTCTGGCTGGAGCTCGACGCCATTCTGGCGGTCGTGGTCGGGGGGACTTCCCTTCTCGGCGGCCGCTTCAGCATCGCCGCGTCGGTGCTTGGGGCAATCATCATCCAGGCGATCAATACCGGCATCCTGCTTTCCGGTTTCCCGCCGGAATTCAACCTCATCATCAAGGCGGCAATCATCGTCTTCATCCTGGTCCTCCAGTCGCCGCGTTTTCGCGCCGCCTGTGCCTTCCTCGCCATCCCGAGGCGAGCAGCCAAAACGACCGAGCAGGAGGCGAAATGAAGCAGAAATATCTGCCACTTACGGCAACAATCTTAATCTTCGTCTTAAGTTATGCGCTTTGCGCCGCCCAATATCCGAACATTCTCTCCACCCGGGTTATCGGCAATCTGTTGACCGACAATGCCTTCCTCGGCATCGCCGCCGTGGGCATGACCTTCGTCATTCTCTCGGGCGGCATCGATCTCTCGGTGGGTTCCGTCATCGCCTTCACGGGGGTGTTCCTGGCTGTTGTTCTGGAACACACCAGCATGCACCCGCTCGCCGCCTTCGCGCTGGTCCTCACTATCACCACGCTTTTCGGCGCGCTGATGGGGGTGATCATCCATTATCTCGAAATGCCGGCCTTCATCGTGACGCTGGCTGGAATGTTCCTGGCGCGCGGCATGGCCTTCGTGCTGTCGATCGATTCCATCCCGATCAAGCATCCGTTCTACGCGACATTGAAAGGGCTCTATTACAAGCTGCCAGGCGGGGGACGGATCACCCTCATCGGCGGCCTGATGCTGCTGGTCTTCGCCGTCGGCATCCTGGTTGCTCACCGGACCCGGTTCGGTACGAACGTCTATGCGCTCGGCGGCGGCACGGCGACGGCAAAGCTCATGGGCGTTCCGGTCGCCAGCACAACGGTCAAGATCTATGCCTTCTCGGGGCTGCTTGCGGGGCTCTCCGGGATCGTCTTTTCGCTTTACACGTCGGCCGGCTATTCGCTTGCCGCAGTCGGCGTCGAGCTTGATGCAATCACTGCGGTCGTCATCGGCGGCACGCTGCTGACCGGTGGATCGGGCTTCGTTGCCGGAACGCTTGTGGGTCTCTTCATCCAGGGCCTGATCCAGACCTACATAACCTTCGATGGATCGCTCTCCAGCTGGTGGACGAAGATCCTGATCGGCGCGCTTCTCTTTGCCTTCATCCTCCTGCAAAAGGGGATCATCCATCTGTCGCGCGATGCCCGACAACGCGCTTGAGTGAGCCGAGGACCCTGTGAATGGCGCCGGAAACCTTCGCCAAACGACCACGCAAGCGCACAAGCCACCAGCTCGTCGTCGACGAGCTCGGCCAGGCGGTGGTCGGCGGCGAATTTGCCGTTGGCGACATACTGCCAGGCGACGCGGAGCTTGCGGCACGTTTCAATGTCTCGCGCACCGTCCTGCGCGAAGCGATGAAGACGCTTGCGGCGAAGGGGCTTGTCTTCCCGCGTGCGCGCATCGGAACGCGCGTCATGCCGCGGACGCATTGGAACCTGTTCGACGGCGATGTCCTTTCCTGGCATTTCAATGTCGGGGTGGACCAGGATTTCCTGCATCACCTGAGCGAGGTGAGGCTGGCCCTCGAGCCCTATGCTGCCGCCCTTGCGGCCCGACGGGCGTCCGACGCGGACATCAGCCAGATGATGCGGCTTGCGGTCGCCATGGGCGATGGCGAGCACAGTGCCCAGACGCTGGCCCATGCCGACCTCGAATTCCATCTTCATCTGCTCGAAGCCTCGCTCAACCCCTTCATGCGAACGGTGGGAAGCCTTATCGAAGCAGCCTTGATCGGCGTCTTCAAACTCACGAGCCCAACCCGCGATGACACCGAAATCGACCGCGTTGCGATGGCGCATATCCGCATCGTCGAGGAGATCCAGCGCCGTGACGAGGACGGCGCCCGAAACGCAATGGAAAACGTGATCCGTGTGGGGCAGGATCGGCTCATGCTTAACCTCACGGAGGGCAAGGCATCTCTTCGGAACGGGTCGTAAAACTCGAAACGTTATGTGAAGAACAAATTGTTATGGCCGCCTCTTCAGATAAAGCGGCCGCCCGATCTGACGATTGCCTAGCTCGCGTGACCCGCAAGATGGAGATGGCGCGGCGGCTCGATGCCGACGCGGCCGTTTTCCGATTCAATCCGTTTGCCCGTCGCGATGTCAAAAAGATGCAATTGCGCCGGGTCTATCGCAAGGCCGATGATCTCACCGCTTCTTGCCGCGCCACGCCCGGTCTCCACGATCGTCAATTCCGGCTCGGTCGCCGACGTGATGAAGGTCGCCGATCCGGTGGACTCGACGATACCGACCGGGACGTCGAAAGCACCCTGCCCTTCGGTAACAACCTTAATGTGCTCTGGCCGAATACCTGCAGTGACGGACGAGCCTGACGCAAGGCGGCTGCCAAGTGCGAGTTTCGCCTGCGTCTTGCCGAAGTCGAGGACGATATGCGCACCATCTTCCACGACGGTCGCCGGTATGAAGTTCATCGCGGGCGAGCCTATGAAGCCCGCCACGAATTTGTTGGCCGGGCGGTCATAGAGATCGAGCGGTCGGCCCTGCTGCTCGATGATGCCGTCGCGCATGACGACGACATGGTCGGCCATCGTCATCGCCTCGATCTGGTCGTGCGTCACGTAGACGGATGTTGCCTTGAGCCGGTCATGCAGGGCGCGGATTTCCTTGCGCATGTGCACGCGAAGAGCCGCGTCGAGATTGGAAAGCGGCTCGTCGAATAGGAACGCTTTCGGGTGGCGGATGATCGCTCGGCTCATCGCGACACGTTGGCGCTGGCCGCCCGAGAGTTCACGCGGGTAGCGCTTCATCAAATGCGAGAGGCCGGTCGTTGCCGCCACTTCTTCCGCCGCCTTGCGCGCCTCGGCCTTCTTCACGCCGCGGATGCGCAGGCTGTAGGTCAGGTTCTCCTCGACTGTCATATGCGGATAAAGCGCATAGGACTGGAAGACCATCGCGACATCGCGCTTGCGAGGCGGAACGTCATTCATGAGCGCGCCGGCGATCTTCATCTCGCCGGTCGAGATCTTCTCAAGACCCGCGAGCGAACGAAGCAAAGTGGACTTGCCGCAGCCGGACGGGCCGACGAGGGCGACGAAGGTCCCCTCCTCTATCGCGAGATTGATGTTCTTCAGCGCGTGAAAGGCACCGTAGAACTTGTTGACGCCGTTGAGTTCGATCTGAAGGGTCATTTGAGGGCTCCCGAAGTGAGGCCGGAAACGATGCGGCGCTGCAAGAGAATGAAGGCTGCCAGAATGGGCGTCACATAGATCGTGGCGTAGGCCATGATATTGTTCCATTCATTGGTGTTCGGCCCCATGAAGGAATTCAGGCCGACGCTGGCGGGCTGCAGTTCGACGGCCTGGATCATCGACTTCGAATAGACGAACTCGCCAAAGGCCTGCATGAAGATCAGGATCGCGCTGACCAGAATGCCGTTGCGCGCCAGTGGCAGGACGATGTTGAAGAAGGCGCCGATACGAGAATTGCCGTCGACGAGCGCCGCCTCCTCGAGTTCCATCGGCACGCTCATGAAGGTCGCCCGGACGAGCACCACGAAGAACGGCATGCTCTTGGCGGCGATCGCCAGGATGACCGCAAAGCGCGGCGTGTCGAGAAGCCCGAACTGCGAGAAGCCGACGAAGATGGGCGTGACCATCAGCGAGGCCGGCAGCACCTGCAGCATGAGGATAAGGAACAGGCCGATATCGACCCAGACATTGCGATAGCGCGCGAGAACATAGGCGCAGCCGACGCCGAGCACCGAGATCAGCGCCACCGCACCGAATGCGATGACCAGCGAGTTCCAGAGGTAGCGCCCCATGTTCCGGCTTTGCCAGACGTCCGCGTAGATGCTCCATTGCGGCTCGCTCGGCCAGAACTTCGGCGGCGTCGCGAACATGGCCGAACCGGTCTTCAACGCGGTGATGTACATCCAGTAGAGCGGAAACAGATAGATGGCGGCGAGCACGAGCGCGACGGCCAGCATCAAGCGGTTGCGGATTTGCTCGCTCATCCTCTGACCTCATGACGGGTGGAGCGGACATAGACGACCGAGGCGAACATCACGAAGACGATCATGATCACCGAAATCGTCGCGCCCTTGGCAAAATCATACTGGCGGAAGGAGAGGTCCCAGGCCCAATATTGCGTGACGTTGGACGTGTTGTTCGGCCCTCCCGATGTGATCGCGGCGAAGAGGTCGAACTGCTGCAGGGTGAAGATCAGGCCGAGTGCGATGATCGCGCCGATCGTCGAACGCATCATCGGCAGGGTAATCGTCCAGAAGCGCTGGGGGGCATTGGCGCCGTCAAGTTCGGCCGCCTCGTAGAGATCCTTCGGTATGCCCGAGAGCCCGACGGAAAGCAGGATCATGTTGAAGGACGTGCCGAGCCAGATGTTGGCGATGATGACGGCCCAGAGCGAATAGTTAGGATCGGAGCGCCAGAAGATATTGCCGTCGATGACACCCGTTTCCCTCAGGAGGAAATTGAGAACACCGAAATCGCCGGAAAGGATCCAGTTCCAGATGGCGCCGACGACGAGACCCGGCATCACCCAGGAGACGAGGAAGAGCCCGCGCAGCCATGAGGCGCCAGGAAAATTGGTCCAGAAGAACAGCGCAAGGCCGAAGCCGATCGCGAATTGTCCGGCGATCGAAGCCATCACGAACAGAGCCGTGTTGAAGAGGATCGGCCGGGTTTCAGGCTGGGAAAACAGGTCGACATAGTTACGGAAACCGACGAAAGGTCGAGCGAAGCTGCCGAGGCTGAACATGTCGACCTCCTGGAAGCTCATCACGACATTGTAGACGAGCGGCAGGCCGGACATGACGAACAGGAAGCCGAGCGGCAGCACGACGAGACCGATGTCGAAACCCTTGCCGTCCGTAACACTGGATAGAATTTTCTTCATGGCGATCCCCTTCCCCTGAGGCGATCCCGGCCGAAGCCAAAGATCGCCTCCTCCGGGAGGAAACGAGGACGGATGCTGGATCCGCCGGTGAATGCCGACCGCCACTCTTCGAGCGGCGGCATTTCTCAACCCTGAACCGCCTTGATCTTTTCGGCCGCCTGGTCAAGCGCGTCCTTGGAACTCATCTGACCAGTCAAAGCCGCCTGGATCGCGTCCTGGATCGCTTTGGAGATTTTTGGCCAGGCCGGGTGCGGACCGCGGGGTTTGGCGTATTTCAGTTGCTCGACGAAAACCTTTAGCGCCGCATCCTTCAACGCTTCGCCAGTCGGCGGGATGGAGATGTCGGAACGGGCCGGCAATTGCCCGAAGTCCTTGAACATCCGGTTGTCCTGCGAGACGAAATATTCCAGAACCTTGAAGGCTTCCGCCGGGTGCTCGGTGTTGGCAAAAATCGCCCAGTTGAAATCACCCATGGCCGAGGAGCGTTCTGCGCCGGGCTCCGGAACGGGCAGAAGCGCGACGCCCCAGTCGAAGTTGGCTTCCTTGATCATCCGGTCCAGTTCCCACGGGCCGGAGATCGCCATCGCAGCATTGCCTGAATTGAAGGTGCCGGTCGAGTCCCATTGGCTTCGCGTCAGCGTATCCGGCGACGCCAATTTCTCATCGATGATCTTCTTCCAGACATCGAGCGCCTTGACCGCGCCGTCCGAGTTGATCGCATCATAGCCGCCGCCGGCCATCTGCGCCCAGGGCAAAAACTGGAACGTCCCCTCTTCGTTCGCCTTGGCGGAGAAGGTCAGGCCGTAGACATTGGCGGCCGGGTCGGTCAGCTTGCGGGCCGTCTCTACCAGTTCGTCCCAGGTCTGCGGCGGTTTGTTCGGGTCAAGGCCCTTCGCCTTGAACATGTCCTTGTTGTAGTAGAGCGCGATCGTATTGGTCGCCTTGGGAATCCCGTAATATTTTCCTTCCCAGGTCACCGAGGCGAGCGGCCCCGGAAAATAGTTCTCGGCTTTGACGACCGACGATTTTGCGATCATGTCGGTGAGGTCGAGAAAAGCGCCGCGCGACGAAAAAAGCGCGTGCTCCGGATTGTCGACCGCGATGATGTCGGGTGCCTGTCCGGTCGAATAGGCGCGCATTGCCTCGCTGACCACGTCGTCGAACTGGATCTGGCGATATTCGACTTTAATTCCTGTGTTCAGCTTGTTGAAATCATTGATCAGGTTCGGTGCCGGCTGAATGTCTCGGTCAAGGGACCAAACACTGATTGTTACATCTTCCGCGCTGGCGGCGAATGCTGCCAGGGAAGTGCCGAGGGCGACAGTGCCCAGGATTGCAAATCTGCGAATACCCATAGTCTCCTCCTCTCATGGTTGTCCCGCGACCGGCATCCTCCATGCCGGTCGTCGGGCATGTCTCAGACCGGATCAACGACGAAATCGCCGCCCCGGCACGTTTTCAGATAGTTGAGCGCGTGGACCTGGCCGGTCATTTCGAGCGCATCGCGATAGACCGGGTCGTGCCAGCCTTCGATGTCGATCGAACCGGACCAGCCCGCGAGCCGGAGTTCCGAGATGATGTCGGTCCAATTGCTGTCGCCGAAACCGGGCGTGCGCATGAAGACGAATTTCTCCTTGCCGAAGATGCCGTGCTCTCGGATGACATCCCAGCGGATCGTCGCGTCCTTGCCATGCACATGGAAGATCTTGTGTGCCCATTTGCGGATCTGCGGCAAAGGGTCGATCAGATAGACCATCTGGTGGCAAGGCTCCCATTCGAGGCCGATGTGGTCGTCCGGCGTCTCGTTGAACATCAGTTCCCAGGCATCGGGATTGTGGGCAATGTTCCAGTCGCCCGTCGCCCAGTTCCCGTCCATGGCGCAGTTTTCAAAGGCGATCTTCACGCCCTTGTCGGCAGCCCGCTCACCGAGTTCGCGCCAGATCTTCCGGTAGCGCGGCAGGCTGTCGGTCAGCGGATGATTGCGGATGCGGCCGGTGAACCCCGCGACGCAGGTCGCGCCGAAATGGTGCGCGTTGTCGATGCAGTCCTTCCAGCCCTGCAGCGTCTGCACGTCGATATCGGTCTCCTCGAGCGGATTGCCGAACATGCCGAGCGTCGAGATGGTGATGTCGCGGTCGCCGATCGCCTCCCTGCAGCGCTTGCCGAGCTCGGCGAGGTCCTGCCCGTTGGTCGTCTGCCAGAAGAAAGGCTCGAAGCTTTCGAAGCCCAAGTCGGCGATCTGTCCGATGCGTTTGGCGGCCTCGCCTTTCGTGGCGCTGACCATGGTGCCGATGCGGATCGATTTGGCTGGATTGCTCATCAGATACCTCAAATTGTCACGCGTTGCCGGGAGCGGGCGCTCTCGATCGCCGCAAAAACCATGGCAAGGCTGTTGATGTTGTCGTCACTTGCCGTTTCCGGCTTCTTGCCGGAGCGGATGGCCGCGACGAAATCTGTGATCACGCTGGCGTGGCCATATGTCTCTGCCTGATCGGCTGGTTCCGGGACCTCGATCGGGAGCAGTTCGCGCAGAAAGCCTTCGCTGCCGGCGACCTTGTTGGCCTGGAAGCTCTCGGCTCCATCCCAGAGCAATGTGCCCTCGGTGCCGATGATCCGCCACTGGCTTTCCCAACTGGTGTTCGCGCCCTCGGCGCACCACGAGCCGCGATAGGTGAATGTGACGTCGTCCGACAGTTCGAAGATGGCGTTGGCGGCTGCGCCGTGCGCGTACCAGGAGCCGCGCGGGTTGCTTTCGTGGCAATAGACCGCAAGCGGCGTCTTGTCGGCGATGAAGCGCGCCGCATCGAAAGTATGGATCGCCATGTCCAAGAGCAGCACGTTGTCCATCTCTTCACGGAACCCGCCGAAATGTGCGCCGATGAAGAAGTCGCAATGGAGACCGGTCAGTCTGCCGATCGCGCCGCTTTCGACGAAGCGGCGGATACGGCGCACGCCGGAGATAAACCGGCGGTTCTGGACGACGGCGTGGATCTTGCCGGCCTCACCCGCAAGGCGGATGAGCTCCCTCCCGGCGGCGAGCGAGGTCGCCATTGGCTTCTCGCTCAGCACGTGGCATCCGTGCCTCAACCCGGCAGCAACCACCTCATGGCGGGCGGCGGGCACGACGACATCGAAGAGCAGATCCGGCTTCGTTTCGCTCAACACGGCGTCGAGATCGGAACCGACGAGCGCGTCCGCGAGATCGAACTCTTTCGCCAGCGCCCGGGCTGCCTCGACGTTCACGTCGACGAGCCCGACGATGCGGATCGATGATTGAAGTTCGCGGTTTGCTGCGATTGCCCTCAGCCAGCCTTTGGCCATAGCTCCGCACCCGCACAGAACTGCGCGCAAAATCACGTTTCTCCTCCCACAAGTCTACGAAATCGCCTTGTTTTGGCTACCGTAAACGTTTACGGAACTATGCGTAGTTTCCGAAACATGTCAATAGGGATTCGGAGAACGACCGATGAATGATGGAGGATCACACCCGGGATGAAGGGAATTCGGCGCCTTGCGCAACATCTCGATATTTCCATCGGAACCGTCTCGCGGGCGCTCAACGGCAAGCCTGACGTCAATGAAGAGACCCGCAGGCGCGTGCTGCAGGCCGCCGCGGAGCTTGGTTACGTTCCGAACCAATCGGGCCGCAGCCTGCGGCAGGGCACGACCAATATCATCGGCTTCATGATGCAGACGGGCACGGAGATCACCGGCCAGGGCGACATATTCTTCATGAGTGTTTTCGACGGTGTTCAGGCGGTCTTTGCCAGACACAAGCTCGACCTCGTCGCCCTGCTCTGCTCGTCTGAGGAAGATCCGAGCGACTATCTGCGCCGCGTCGTGGCGCGCGGCTTCGCCGACGGGCTGATCCTGTCGGCAACCCAGCGAGACGATCCCCGCATCGAATTCCTGGCCGAACGCAACATCCCCTTCGTCACGCTCGGCCGAAGCCTGACAGATGCCGGTCAGCCTTGGCTCGATCTCGATTTCGAGGGCATGGCGCAGGCGTCGATCGATCGGCTGGTTGCCCGCGGGCATCGGCGCATCGCCATCACGCGGCCGCACGACGACATCAACCTCGGCTACATCTTCGTCGATCGTTGCCGCCGGGCGCTGGCGGCGCACGGCCTAGCTCTAGACGAGGATCTGATCTTCCGCTCGACACCGAACGAAGCGGGCGGCTACCAGATCGCTCGTGACCTTCTCGCGCTCGATGAGCCGCCGACGGCGATCGTGCTGATCAACGAAACGATCGCAATCGGCTTCTACCAGGCGCTCTCCGAAGCGGGTGTCAAGCCAGGGCGCGACATCGCCGTGATCGGGCGCTACAGCCCGCACGCGCATTTCCTCTCTCCGCCACTCACCTGCTTCCGCCTGTCTCTTCGCGATCTAGGCATTGCGCTGGCGGAAACCCTGCTTTCCGCCATGCCGGCTTTCAAGGATCATTATCCGCAGGCCCCCGCAAACAGGGTCTGGCAGATGGAACTTGTCGAGGGCGAGAGCGATCCGTTCCGCGCCCCTCGGCGCTGAGTGTACGCAGACACTCCCGGGGCTGGCGTGCTTGTCGCCCAATCTGATCCTGCCGACAGCGGCAAATGGATCATTTCCGCAACTTCGGCGTTTGAAGATTTAGGTCAATTGTCGGCTTCGGCCTGTGTCTCCCGTCGGAGCCCCCCTGAAAGGAGATTGCAATGCGCGGAATTTTCCTCGTCCCCGCCCTTCTCGGGCTGTCCACGACCGCCTTTGCCCATGACGCCCCAAGCGGATGGAAATACCCGAACTCCTGCTGCTCAAACATGGATTGTCGTCAAGTCACCCAGACGGCAATAAGCGAACGTCCGCAAGGCTATATCATCAAGGCGACCGGTGAGGTACTTCCCTACACCGACGGAAGAGTACGCATCTCGCCGGACGGCTACTACCATTGGTGCTCCGCCGCGGGTGAGGAGCACAGCAAGACAATTTGTCTGTTCGTGCCGCCGCGGGCCTATTGAACATTTTTTGAAAGAGCCCGACCCTCGCAAATGGCACCTTCGCCATGGCGAAGCCGGGGTAATCGACTATCATAGCGTTGTCGGCGCCTCGGCCGACGGGCGATCAAAGACGAGGAAGACTGCCTACCGGCAACAGGATGCGGGAGCGAGACGCGCATGGGTTGGTCTCTCAGGATTGGAACGATCGCTGGCACGGCGATACGGCTGCATGTCACCTTTGCCCTCCTGCTTGTCTGGATATGGCTGATGCATTACCGGATTGGCGGGGCGCCTGCCGCCTGGGAAGGGATCATCTTCATCATTGCCGTCTTCGTCTGCGTCGTGCTGCACGAGTTCGGGCACATCGCCGCGGCACGCTATTTCGGAATCAACACGCCGGATATCACGCTGCTCCCGATCGGCGGCGTGGCACGCCTCGAACGCATGCCCGAGGAACCTCGCGAGGAGTTTGTGATCGCCATAGCCGGTCCCCTCGTCAATGTCGTGATCGCCGGGCTCATCTTTCTTGCGCTCGGCGGTTCGGTCGGCATGGAGCAGATGGCCGAAGTGGAAGATCCCGGAAGGAGCTTTCTCGCAAGGCTTGCCGGGGTCAACGTGTTCCTCGTGCTTTTCAATATGATTCCGGCCTTTCCAATGGATGGGGGCCGGGTGCTGCGCGCAGCCCTCGCCTCGCGTCTCACCTGGGCAAGGGCGACGGAGATCGCTGCAGCAATCGGCCAGGGCCTTGCCTTCGTTTTTGGTTTCGTCGGCCTTTTCTATAATCCGCTTCTGATCTTCATCGGCATCTTCGTCTACCTGGCCGCGACGGCCGAAGCACAGAACGCGCATATTCGCGCCGTGTCCGGCAGCGTCCTCGTCGCCGATGTCATGGTCACCGAATTCGCAAGACTCGACCGCTCGGCGACGATCGACGAAGCGATCGAGATGCTCCTTGCAACGACGCAACGCGAGTTCCCCGTCGTCGACGCCACCGGTCGCTTCGAGGGCCTGCTGACACGCGACGACATGATCCGCACTCTGAAGGAAAGAGGGGCCGAAACGCCGGTCGTCAGCGCGATGCGTAACGACATACCGCGGATCCACTACCGCAAGCGCCTCGAGGAGAGCCTGAAACTGATGCAGCAGACAAGTTCTCCCGCCGTTGCGGTGGTCGACGGTTCGGACCATCTTGTCGGTCTCATGACCCATGAGACGATCGGCGAAATGATGATGGTGCGCGCGGCGGTATCGGGCAGCTTCCGTTTCGGCCACCTGCGCCGGGGGAAGGGTGATCCCACCCACTTTTGACTCTTTCGGCGGGAAACGGCATGGGAACCGAACCTGGACTGAAGCGTTCGGCCTCTGAAGCCGAACGGGGTTCGACCATGTTTCTCGCCTTGCAGGTTCTGACGATCACCGTCGTGGCGATTGCCATGGCGCTCGCACTCGCGCACGCGCTCGAGTTGCCCGGCAAGCTCAGACTGGCCAAGGAACAGTATTTCGCCATTCAACCGATCTACTATCCCGGCTTCACCATCGGAGGCGCAGCCGAGCCTCTCAGCCTGTTATTCAGCGCTATTCTCCTGTTCTTGATGCCTCCCGCCACGCTGGCTTTCTGGCTGATAGCCTCCGCCTTCATCGGATTGTTGGCCATGCAGGCGACGTACTGGATCCTGACGCACCCGGTGAACAACTTTTGGCTCAAGGATGTCGAATTGAAGGGGGTGAGCGCCGGCTTCTTCTCACTGGCCGCTTCGCGCGGTCCTGGCGATTCCGGCGATCCGGATTGGACCTATCTTCGTGATCGGTGGGAGTTCTCCCATGTCGCACGGGCCGCGCTTGGTTTGATCAGCCTGATCCTTCTTGTGATGGCGGTCGCACTCTAGCTCATACGGCGGCTGAGGTGGCGGTTGCTCGTCGAGATCATCAGTTGCAAAACGAATGTCGATCAGGTGTTCCCATCCGACAGCCGCGGCGCTAACACTGCCATGCTTATCGATACGAGCGCGAGCAGCTTTGCTGTCGCAACGACCACATGTCCCGTCTCCCAACGCAGCCGGATCGATGCGAAATCTGTGGGGATGGGGCCAGGTGTCCAGGTAGCCAATATGGCGTTTACCGGCGCAACGAGCGTGAACCACGCCACGAGGCCTAGTGTCAACAGGCACGTTCCGGCCAGGCCGAACCAGAAGGCCAGTCGCTCGCCCGCGAGCAGATAAGTCAGCAGAGCCGCGACCAATATGGCCGCGATGTCGAGCGGACCGCCAATTCTGGCGAACAACTCGAACTGGCCGTTGAAGACTGTCGCCTCTCGCCAGAGCTCAGGCGACCACACACTCAGTCGCGGCGGCGCCTCCAGCACATGGGCAAATGACGGGCCGAGGCTGAGCGCTGTCAACAAAAGCGAACCAAGAGCAGTCAGATAGAGGATCATCGTTCGTCCTTCGAGCCGCACCAAACCACTGAACATCACTCGGTTGTGCATTGTTCCGCCCAATGTTCTCCGACCACCGAAGACACCGCGAGATCGGCACGACACTCACGGAATGTTGTTTGCCGGCGTCGCAATCCAGCCGCGGTTTCGCCGATACTACAGCGCCGCGCGTTTTATCAGACGCGCAGAGGACGCTGTAGCACTTTGAATTGCTGCATGTTTTTATCCTTTAAATCGGCGATTTAAGGAAACATGCAGTAGCCGAAACAGAAACGGAAATCGGCCCATGCGCGCAAGGACGGTCGGCTCCCTCCCCCTCATACTTTTGTTATTTTTCACATCCGGGCGAGCCCTCGCCCTCGAGCCGCCGCGATCGGGACAGCCGGTCTTCGACCGGGCGGTCGAACTCACGGTCGACAATTTTCACGACGCATCGGCGCTCGACCGGTTCGTCGCAGCGGTGCGCCGGGAAATTGAAGATGTGCCGCTAACCGCCAAGAGCTCACAGGTTGAGGTCGACAAGGCAATCGATACTGTCCTCGCCAGCCTCGGTGCGTCGCATACCGCCCGCTTCAAACGCGATACGATCGACTATTTCGAGCTCATCGATATATTCCGCTTTGCCGTCCGCAACGACATGCGGCGATTGTTTCCGCCGGATGGGGAAGTGAACTATGCCGGCATCGGCATGGTAACGCAGAGCAATGGCCAGCGGTTCGTCACCGATGTTTATGACGGCTCGCCTGCCGACCGCGCGGGAATTCTCGTCGGCGACGAGATCCTCTCGGTCGATGGCGCCCCCTACCGCGAGGTCGAATCCTTTCGAGACAAGGTCGGGCGAACCGTCGAAGTTCGCTTGCGGCGTCAGCCAGGCGCCGTGCCGATCGCCGTCAAGGTTACTGTCGAGCGACTGAGGCCGCTGCGGACATTCGAGCGGGCGATCGAGAGCAGCGTAAAAGTGACGGAGCATGACGGACGGCGGATCGGTTATGTTCGACTGTGGACGCTCTCGACGGAAGATGGGCTGGACATCGTGGCCCGCGAACTCGCGACCGGGCGCCTCAAGGATGCCGACGGTGTGATCGTCGACCTGCGCGGCCGGTGGGGCGGCGGGCCTGCGGACGCGGCCGAGCTTTTCGTCGGCGACACGCCGACGTTCCGGCTGATCTCGCGAGGGGGAAAGGAGACACTCGCCAACGTGCGCTGGCGCCGGCCGGTGGTGGCGATCATCGACGAGGGTGCCAGGAGTGGATTAGAACTCTTCGCCTACGCCTTGAAAATGAACGGAATTCCGCTCGTCGGCACGCGAACGGCCGGTGCTCTGCTCGCGGGTCGCGCCTATCTGCTGCCTGACGACAGCCTGCTGGAACTGGCAGTCTCGGACGCCGTCATCGACGAGGGGCTTCGGCTTGAGGGCCGAGGCGTCGATCCCGACATTCCGGTGCCATTCAGCCTGCCTTACGCGGCAGGAAAGGACCCGCAGTTCGACGCCGCGATCGAGGAGATGCGGCGAATTCTGGTGAAGGGCTGAGGCTCATTCGCTCTGCCGGAAGTTGCGGATCCGGTCGAACAGGACGGCGAGCACCGTGGCGCCGCCGATGAAGGTGCCCTGCCAAAAGGCATTGATCCCAAGCAGGCCAAGGCTGTTGCGGATCACTTCGATGAGCGCCGCGCCGATCAGCGCTCCAGAGGCCGTGCCGACGCCACCGGCGAGATTGGCCCCGCCGATCACCGCCGCGGCAATGACCTGAAGTTCCATTCCCGCGCCGATGTTGGTGGTAACGGCGCCGAGCCAGCCGGTCTGAATGATGCCGGCAATCCCGGCCGCGAGCGCGGAGATCATGTAGACCGCAACCTTGATCCTTCTGACCGGAACGCCCGTCAGTGTGGCCGCCTGCTCGTTGCCGCCGATGGCGAAGACGTAGCGGCCGAACTTGGTCCAGCGCAGCACGAAACCGGTGAGGAGCGCCAGCGCGATCATGTAGAGCACGGGATTGGCGATTCCAAAGAACCATGCGCCGCCGCCGAGCGCCAGCAACTTGTCGTGATCCGGTCCGAACTGAAAAACCACGGTATTGTTGGACGCCACCATCGCCAGGCTGCGTGCGATCGACAGCATGCCAAGCGTGATTACGAAGGGTGGAAACCCGAGATAGGCGATCATGACTCCGTTGAAGGCGCCGATCAGAAGCGCGGTGCCGATCGAGGCGGCAATGCCGACCTCGATGCTGTAGCCGGCATGCATGACGACGGCGAGTACCATGCTGCATAGGCACAGCACGGATCCGACAGAGAGATCGATGCCGCCGGTAATGATGACCAGGGTCATACCGAGAGCGATGATCGCAACGAAGGTCACGTTGCGGGTGATGTTGTAGAGATTCTTGGCGGTGGCGAAGGAGTCGGTGGCGAAAGACAAGAATATGCAGGCGAAGATCACCGCGATCAGCACCCAGAACGTCTGGCTCGCGAGCAACGCCGCGGGCCAGGTTTGCTGCCTGTGTTCTATGGTCCGTTCCAGCGTTGTTGCCATCGTCGACCTTCGTCTCTCTCGCGGCGCTGTAGTGCCATCAGACTTGTTCAATCGCGCCGGTAATTAGTCCGGTAACTTCTTCCGGTGAACTTGAGGCAATCGGCTTGTCTGCCACCTTTCGGCCCCGCCGCATCACAATGACACGGTCGGCGACGTCGAAGACGTCCGGCATACGGTGGCTGATCAGGATGACCGCAATGCCCCGGTCGCGAAGTTCCCGTATCAGGTTCAAGACTTCCGCCACCTGACGGACCGAGATCGCGGCGGTGGGTTCGTCCATGAGCACGATCTTTGCCTCGGAGAGCATCGTGCGGGCAATTGCCACCGCCTGCCGCTGACCGCCCGACATCTGCTTGACTAGATCACGCGGTCGCGTTTCCGATTTCAGCTCCCTGAAAATTTCGCCGGCACGCTTGTACATTGTCTTGTGGTCGAGAATGCGCAGCGGACCGAGACCGCGCCGCAGTTCGCGTCCGAGGAACACATTTGCCGCGGCCGTCAGGTTGTTGCAGAGCGCCAGATCCTGGTAGACGATCTCGATCCCGTATTTGCGCGCCTCCACGGGTCGATGAAGCACCAGTTCCTCGCCGTCGAGGCGCATGGTGCCGTGGCTTGGCCGAAAGTTGCCAGCTATCATCTTGACCAATGTAGACTTGCCGGCGCCGTTATCGCCCATCAGGCCCACCACTTGCCCTGCGTCCAGCGAAAGCGAAACGTCGCTGACCGCCTGGATGGCGCCAAAATGTTTGGAAATGTTGGCGAGTTCGAGAACCGCCACGGCCTTCTATCCTCCCGATAGCCTTAGGCTTGCGGCCGCTCCAAACCCTCCACCCTGGATGCGGAGCCGTCGCGATCCCGCTTCTCCGATTTTCTCCCCCAGAGAGCGATTATGCGAATTTACGCAAATCCTTGCGACAGCGTCAATCGATTGTCCTGCGATTTAAGTCGCTCGACGCGGGCAAGAATCCGTTTTGTATTACAAATACTCGTTGACGAGCGAAGCACGCGGATATTAGCTTTGAAAAGGGGAGCAAGAGCATGCTGATCCTTGTCACCGGTGCAACGGGCAAGGTCGGGCGGCACTTCATTGCTGGGCTGCTTGACGATCCGCGATTTCCCAAGGCGCGCATCCGTGCGCTTTGTCATAATCGTCTGTGCCCCGAAACCGACCGGGTCGAGGTGGCGCGCGGATCGATCGCCGACCGGCGCGTCGTGTCTGAAGCGCTCGCCGACGTCACCCATGTGGTGCACCTCGCCACCTGCAAGGAAACACCCGACGACGTCATCGATGTCACGGTCAAGGGGCTTTTCTGGCTGCTGGAGGAGTTCCGCGCAAGCGCGACCGCGTCCCAGTTCATCCTCATCGGCGGCGACGCCAGTATGGGCCATTTTTACTACCGCCATGACGGGCCGATTACAGAGAAGGTGCCGCATCAGGCGTATCCCGGGTGCTACGCGCTGTCGAAGGTGCTCGAGGAGGTGATGCTGGAGCAGTTCGGCATCCAGTACGGCCTCAATGGCTGCTGCCTGCGCGCGCCGTGGATCATGGAGAAGGACGACTTCAAGTACACGCTGTCGTTCGGCGATAACGTCTTCGGCGGCCCGGTGTGGAAGAGCCTCGTTCCGCAGGCCGACGCAAAACGCTACGCCGAAAACGGCACGGTGCCGCTGCTGCGCGATGCCGACGGGCGGCCGCTGAAACGCAATTTCGTGCATGTCGATGACCTGGTCTCCGCCATATTGGCGGCGATCGACAATCCACGCGCGACGCGGCAGCTTTTCAATATCTCAATGGACAGCCCGGTCGACTATGGCGAGGTCGCCGCTTATCTCGCCCGCACCCGCGGCCTCGCTTCCGTCGACATAGCAAGCCAGTTTCACTCGAACTGGATGGACAACAGCAAGGCGAAGTACCTGCTGAACTGGCGACCTGAGTACGACATGGAGAAGCTTATCGACTCGGCTTGGCAATACGAGCGTTCGGGGGATGATCCGCGCGTCGTCTGGTACCCGGGTTGATTTGTGTGGCGGGCGCGTGGGTGCCCGTTTGTTTCAAGGGAGGAAGGAATGAGGAAGGCACTATTGCTTGCCGTTGCCGTCTTGGCACTCAGCGCCGGAACGGCCATGGCCCAGAAGAAACAGCTCGTCATTGTCGTGAAGGGCCTCGACAACCCGTTTTTCGAAGCGATCAACCAGGGTTGCCAGAAGTGGAACAAGGAAAACCCGGATTCGGAATTTGAGTGCTTCTACACCGGACCGGCATCGACATCGGACGAGGCTGGCGAAGCGCAGATTGTTCAGGATATGCTCGGCAAGGCGGAGACGGCCGCCATCGCCATCTCACCGTCAAACGCGAAACTCATAGCCCAAACACTGAAGACGGCCAATCCGTCGATTCCGGTTATGACGCTGGATGCGGATCTCGCCGCAGAAGATTCGGCACTGCGCAAAACCTATCTTGGCACCGACAACTACCTGATGGGCGCGCGGATCGCCGAATACATCAAGAAGGCCAAACCCGACGGTGGCAAGATCTGCACGATCGAAGGCAACCCCGGTGCAGACAACATTCTGCGCCGCGCCCAGGGGATGCGCGACACGCTGACCGGCCAAAAGGGTCTGGCAGAGCTGAAGGGTGAAGGTGGCTGGACCGAAGTCGCCGGCTGCCCGGTGTTCACCAATGACGACGGAGCCAAGGGCGTCCAGGCCATGACCGATATCCTTGCGGCCAACCCGGACCTCGATGCCTTCGGCATCATGGGCGGCTGGCCGTTGTTCGGTGCACCGCAACCCTACCGCGACCTCTTCAAGCCGATGGCCGACAAGATCGCCAAGAACGAGTTCGTCATCGGCGCCGCCGACACCATCGGCGACGAAGTCGCGATCGCGCGCGAGGGCCTCGTAACAGCGCTCGTCGGCCAGCGGCCGTTCGAGATGGGTTACAAGGCGCCATCTGTGATGATGGACCTGATCGCCGGCAAGCCGGTCGAAGATCCGGTGTTCACGGGCCTCGACGAATGCACCAAGGACACGGTCGACACCTGCATTCAGAAGTAACGTCCCGTGGTGGAGGCCGGCAGCTTTTCATGCCGGTCTCCACCCAAGATAAAATCGCTTAGATGTGCCAGTCGGTGTCGAGCGAATAGGCCTTGATATAATCGATCTTCATTTCAGCCCCGTCGACTAGGCCGTCAGCGGGCGTGCCTGCAATGCCCCCAACGGCGAGATTCACGAGCATGTACATCGGCTCGTGCATGTCCGAAGGCGTGTCGGCGTGTGCGACCGCGACGTCATCGAAGTACCAGACGATCTCGTCTTCCGTCCAAAGCACCCCGTATTTGTGGAAACCGCTGGTGTCAGCGACCTTGACGGCGCTTGCGATGCTGGTCTGCGAGCCCGTTTCGTTGGAGTGGACGGTGGCGATCATGGTGTTCGGGTCCTGCCCGCGCATCTCGACGACATCCAGCTCCGGCGGCCAGGAGCCGTCGGCCGGAAGCAGCCAGAAGGCCGGCCAGACGCCCTGGTCGTCCGGCATGTCGGCGCGGATCTCGAAATAGCCGTAGGTCTGGGCAAAGGACGAATGGGTCGTGAGCAGGCCGGAGGTATAATCGAAACCGTTGATCTCGGCCTGAATGGCATCGGACGCCGGCGCCGCGGTGATCGTCAGGACACCATTGTTGACAGAAAACGGATTAGCGGATGCCGTCGGCTGGTAGGCCGGATTTATATACCATTGCAGTTCGCCGTTACCCGTGAGCGTGCTTCCCTTTTCGGGTGCCCACCAGAATTTGGCATCCCAGATACCGCTCGCGCCGTCATGAAGCTGGAGGGTGTTGAAATCGTCGGAAAAGCTCTGCGTCAGAGCAGAGCGGTCGAGGCTCAACTGGAACTGGCTTGCCTGCAGTTCGTCGACGGTCGTATCGGCGAAGACCAGGCTTTCGCCATTGGCGAAGCTAAGGCGGAGATTGGCCCCCTCCTGCACCATATTGTCGAGCATCTGGTCGAACGAGGTGACACCGTAGCCGTTCAGCCGCACGACATCATTCGAACTGAAATCGGTAATCAGATCGCTGCCATTGCCCTTCGAAAAGACAAAGATGTCGGCGCCGCCCGCCCCGGTCAGCACGTCGTTACCGCCGTCGCCGTCGATCGTCTGGCTGCCGGAGCCGCCGGTGATGATATTGTCGCCGTCATTGCCGAAGGCGAAACGTCCGTTGCCGGTGACGGTCAGGTTCTCGAAATTGTCCGGCAACGTATAGCTCATCCAGGTGTTGATTGTATCGACACCCTCGCCCGCCACCTCGCGCGCTCTATTAATCCCGGAGTAGAGATAGTAAATGTCGTCGCCTTTGCCGCCAATCATGGTGACATTGACGGAACTGTCGCCCCAAATGGAATCGTTGCCGGACGTCCCGTAGAGTGTGGGGCCCGATCCGGTGGCGGAAAACCACGCAGTCGAACTTCCGCTGTAATAAAGCGGCTTGCCCACGGCGTTCAGCACAGTTTTGCTCATAAAAACATCTCCGATTTATCTACTCGGTCTCCTCCACTGGGCCGCGCAGGCCCTACTCCACCCGGCCGGGAACCTAACATCGGGTTTTCCGACGATCTACCGTGTGACCTTGGGGGTTCTAAGGCAGGCGGCGTATGTGCCTATCCGGAACAAACCCGCCCGTGCCGCGTTTCCCCGGGTCAGCGAGCGCTTGCGGAGGGACCTATGTGCAGCGCGGAGGCTCTGCCAAAAACTTTGGGGAGCAAAATCGGTGCATTGAATTCGCCGGATTTTCAGGCGGTGCTCGATGCATTGCCTATGGCGGTCTACGCCACGGACCGAGAGGGCATCATTACCTACTTCAATCAGGCGGCCGCGGATCTCGCCGGCAGGGAGCCCGAGCTCGGCAAGGATCGTTGGTGCGTCAGCTGGGAGTTGCGTCGCGCGGACGGGTCAGTTCTGCCCCATGACGAGTGTCCGATGGCCCAGACGCTCAAGGAAGGGCGCGCAATCAAGGGGCATGAGATTATGGCTGTGCGACCGGATGGAACGATGGTTCCGATCCTTCCCTACCCGACACCGATCTTCGACAAGTCGGGGACGATGACGGGAGCGATCAATCTCCTTGTCGACATCAGCGAACGAAACGGCTTGGCAACTATCCTGAGCTCGAAGGCAGAGCGAATAGAGGTCCTGGACGCGGTCGTCTCCGGCTCCAGCGAGGTACACGCAGGAGCAGCGGTCAACGACGCAGATCTACTGCTCGACAGCCAGCGCGAGGCTGAACGCCGCCAAAGCGCCGAACAGGATTCCCGGTTTCTCGCAGCGATCGTCGAGTCCTCCGACGATGCCATCGTCAGCAAGGACTTGAACGGCATCGTCACCAGCTGGAACAACGGTGCCGAGCGTCTTTTTGGATACGCCGCCGATGAAGTGATCGGGAAGCCGATCACCATTCTCATGCCGCCCGGCCATGAGGATGAGGAGCCCCGTATTCTCGATCGCATCCGCAATGGGGTGCGCATCGATCACTACGAAACGAAGCGTCAGCGCAAGGACGGAAGCCTTGTGGATATTTCGCTCACGGTTTCCCCCGTTCGAGATGCCACAGGCCGTATAATCGGTGCCTCGAAAATCGCCCGCAACATCACCGAACAGAAGCGAGCCGAAGAGATAATGCAAGCGCGGCTGCGCGAGCAAGCTTCCCTCTACCGTCTCACCGAAAAGCTTCACCGCGCGAAGGGGATTGAAGAGGTCTACGACGCGGCGTTGGACGCTATCAGAGCGGCGCTTAACTGCAGCCGCGCGTCGATTTTGTTGTTCGACCAGTCCGATACGATGCGCTTCGTCGCCTGGAGCGGATTGTCGGAACATTACCGCCATGCGGTCGACGGCCATTCTCCATGGACTTCGGACGCCCGCGATCCGGATCCCATCTTCGTTAAAGACGTCACTGAAGCTGACTTTTCCGACGATCTCAAAGCGACAATCGCCTCGGAAGGTATTGCCGCACTCGGGTTCATTCCCTTGATTGCCGGAGGAAGGCTGATCGGCAAGTTCATGGCCTATTACGACAAGCCACATGTGTTCACCGAGACGGAGATCAGCCTCGCGCTGACAATCGCTCGACAGCTCGGTTTCAGCATCCAGCGCATCCGGGCTGAACGGGCAAGGCAACTCGCGGAGGAGCAACTGCGGCGCAACGAGGCCAACGAGCGGGCACGCGCGGCCGAACTGCAGGCCATCATGGAGGCGGTGCCGACCCCCATCTGGATAACACGAACGGCTGACTGCCGTGTCATCGAAGGCAACCGAAGCGCCTACGAGTTGCTTGACCTGCCGCCGGGTTCGAACCTCTCTCTTTCGGCGCCCGCTGATGAGCGGCCCTCCGGGTTCCAGACTTTTTCGGCTGGCAGGATGCTCTCTGCTGATGAACTGCCCGTGCAGCGCGCAGCACGCGGAGAAGAGGTCGAAAACTTCGAAGAGGAGATCCGATTCGAGGATGGTACATCACGCCATCTCCTCGGCAACGCAACCCCGATGAGAAGCGCACTCGGGGAAGTGACCGGCGCCGTGGCCGCCTTCATCGACATCACCGAGCGCAAGCAGACCGAAGAGGCCCTGCGAGAGAGTGAGCGCCGGCTGAAAATGGCTCTGGATGCCGGGCGGATGGGCGCCTGGGAGTGGAACTTGCAGAGCGGCAGGGTAATCTGGTCACCCGGGCTTGAGGTGCTTCATCATCTCGAGCCCGGAACATTCGAGGGGACCCTTGCAGACTTCAAGCGTGACATTCATCCCGCCGATCTCCCGGCCGTCGAACAGGCGATCGAGAGAGCCCTTGAGACCCGCGAGGACTATCATGTCGCCTACCGCATGCGCCTGCTCGACGGAACGATACGCTGGATGGAAGCCTTTGGCCGGTTCTCGCCCCCTGGCAGCACGGCGGGTGAGCGTCTGGCCGGCATCTGTATGGACATCACCGAGCGAAAAGAGGCTGAGGCGCAGCGGGACTTGCTGGTCGCTGAACTCAGCCACCGCGTGAAGAATACGCTGGCCACCGTCAACTCGATCGCGCGGCAGTCTTTTTCGACGAACCCGGACGCACGCGATGCGCAGCGATCGTTCGATGCCCGCATCCGGGCGTTGGCACAGGCACATACCCGTCTTGCGGAAACCAGATGGTCGGGCGTCTCCCTGCAGACGATATTCTCCGATGAGCTGGCTCCCTATCGAAATGAGGACGTGGACAACATCTCTTTGGACGGCCCACCAACGACTCTGCCACCAAAACATGCCCTGACGCTCGGCATGGCTGCACACGAACTTGCCACCAATGCCGCCAAGCACGGCGCGTTGTCCGTCAAGTCCGGTCGAGTACGAGTCGATTGGGCGGTCGATCCGATCGAGAACCGGCTTTGCATCCGCTGGCGCGAGACGGGAGGTCCGCCAGTCTCCCCGCCGGGCCGCAACGGTTTCGGCCGCTTGCTTCTCGAACGGGTTCTCGCTTCCGATCTCGGCGGCGATGTCCGCCTGGAGTTTGCATTGCACGGGCTGAACTGCACGATCGACGTGCCTTACCTCAGGGGCGCCGAATGATGAAGCCTGAGGGGTGCCGGGTCTTCGTCGTCGAGGACGAATTCCTGGTGGCATTGCAGATCGAGGACGACCTTGTCGCAGCCGGCTACGTTGTCGTGGGCCCCTTCACGACGTTGCAGGGATCGATTACTGCGTCGCGGGAACAGACGTTCGAAGTCGCCACGCTGGACCTGAACCTGCGCGGCGAGTTTGTCTATCCGCTCGTCGATGAACTGCTTGAGCGGGGGCTGCCCGTCTTGCTGCTGACGGGTTATACGGCGTCAGACTTGCCGGAGCGATTTCGCGCATTGCCTCGCCTGGCAAAACCTTTCGACGGCCCGGAACTGATCAGGAAGGTCGAAAGCCTTCTGAACGCGAAATGACAGCCCGCCCCGTGGATGCCGACACCGAAGGCGGGCCATTCTGCTTCTATCTGAATGCCCCGTCATCGTTGAGCTCTTTCCTACTCTGCAGCGGGTTGGGGCAGCGTCCCCGCAGCAGCTTCCATTCTGCCTCCGGCCAATGTCCGCTGACCCAAAGCGATGATCGCGACGGACGCCACGCCGGCGATTACGGATACGAAGAAGCCGTTCTGCGCGCCGAAGTTGTCGACTACCCAGCCCGCCACGAACGCCCCGAGCGCCATGCCGATGCCAATGCCGGTCATCACCCACGTAACACCCTCGGTCAGCATTGAGTCCGGAACCCGGCGCTCGATCAAGCCAAAGGCCGTGATGAAGGTCGGCGAGATGGCGATGCCGCTCACGAAGACCGCGAGTGCCAGAAGCGGTACCGTATCGGCAACAGTGAGCGGCAGGGCCGTCACGGCAAGGACGCTGACCGCGATCAGCAGCTGCCGCTGCAGCGGCATGCTGGGATTGAGAGCCCCGATGACCAGGCCGACGACGAACGATCCGATCGCGTAGACGCCGATGACGAGACTTGCGGCATTCGGCTGCCCGAGCTCTTTCGTAATCGCAACCGCACTGACTTCCGCCGTAGCGAACATCGAGCCGACGAATACCAGGGCGAGCGTTATGATCTGCACCGGGCGCAGCCGAATTGCCGATCCTTGGGAAGCGCCGCGCTCCAGGTGACGCACCTTCGGTTCAGTAGACCGCTGCAGGACGAAAGCAGCCGTCCCGACCGCAAGGAAGATGGTGCTGACCAGAATCCCGGCTTCCGGAAACAGAGCGACCGCCAGCCCGACCGAGAGCGATGCGCCGGCGATGTAAACCAGTTCGTCCGCTGCCGACTCAAAGGCAAAGGCCGTGTTCAGCTCGGGACGGTCGCGGAATATCTCTGTCCAGCGCGCCCGCAACATCGCGGGAATGCTTGGCATCGCCGCCGCTAGAAACGCCGACGCGAACAGCGCCGATGCTGGCCAGTCCTGGTTCGCTCCCACGATGAGAGCAATAAAAGCCAGGACCGAGACTGCCGTGGTCGGCGCTATGACTGCCGACTGGCCGAGCCGATCGACCAGTCGTGAAATTTGCGGAGAGACAAGCGCATTTGTAAGGGCGAATGTTGCTGAAACCGCGCCCGCGATCCAATACTCCCCACGTGTCTGCGACAGCATGGCGACAATGCCGATCGGTGCCATGGCAATGGGCAGGCGCGCGAAAAAGCCCGCGGCGGAGAAGCCTTTCGCGCCCCGCACACTGAAGATCTCCCTGTAAGGATTAGACATGAGGTGTTCCTTCGTCATCAGGACGCCCACTTACATACGTAGCGTATGTGGACGGTAGTTGCATACGCGCCGTATGTCAAATAAAATACGCACCGTATGCGAAGAAGGAGACTCCATGAGCAAGCCGCGCCCGGTCATGATCGCCGAGACACGCGCGAAGTTGCTTGCCGCTGCCCGGCTCGCCTTCGGAACGGTAGGCTATGCCCAATCCTCAATGGATGATTTCACGGCAGGCGCGGGATTGACGCGTGGCGCGCTCTATCACCACTTCGGAGACAAAAAGGGGCTGCTGCAGGCGGTGATTCAAGAGTTGGATGCGGAGATGACGGCGCGGTTGCACAGTGTCTCGTCACGAGCACCCACGCGCTGGGAGGGCTTCGTCGACGAGTGTGTGGCCTATATCCAGATGGCGCTCGAGCCCGAAATTCAACGAATCATGTTTCGCGACGGCCCCGCCGTCCTCGGGGACATATCGCAGTGGCCAAGCACCAACGGCTGTATCGCAGCCCTCAGTCGGAGCCTGAGCCAACTCAAGGCGGACGGAGCGATTATCGACGTCGATGAAGAAGCGACCGCGCGCCTGATCAACGGTGCCAGCAGCCATGCTGCCTTGTGGATCGCCAACTCGGAGGCCCCGCAGGAAACATCGCAAAGAGCGGTGGAGGCGTTCCGGGTGCTGCTCGAGCGACTGAAGAGGCCTGACGCAGACACTGTCAAAGCTCGCGCCACGATTTCAACAACAGGATCTTGAACGAGCTTCAACACATCGGCGACAAGCGCCATCGACACCCGCGAGGCGCCTGCCCGCCACTTACTGAGCCGAACGGCCCTGGAGCCAGCGTTTCAGGATCGCCGCAAGTTCCTCTGGTGCTTCCATCGGGATCATATGCCCGGCCTCGACCAACTCCATGACCGCGCCAGGGATGCCATCGCGCAATTCCTCGGCCTCCTCGATACTGCGGAGGCGGTCCTGTGTTCCCGCGACGATGAGCGTGGCGCGGCGGATCTCGCCGAGACGTTCAAGATCGCCATCACGGCGAAACATTGTCTGCTGCTGAAAGACCCTGCCGCCGAGGCGAACGCTCATCGCATGGATCCGCTCGATCAAGTCAACGTCGTTGTGTCGATCCGGGTGAACAGAGGCGCGGAGGGAAGCAGTGCTGAGCCCCCGAAACGTGGCCGGATCGAATGCGGCGGCTGCCGACCTGCGCCGAGCTTGAATTTCCCCATCTCCCCGCGCGGAGGTGGCGATCAGCACGAGCGACGATATCCGCTGTGGTGCAAGCCGTACCATCTCGCGCGCGACGTAACCTCCCATGGAGAAACCGACGAGCATGAACTGCTCTGGCGCGTCAATCAGTGCTTGTCTCGCCATGTCCTCAATCGACTGCGCCCGCGTCGGATCGACATGGACGATTTGGCCGCTGATATGCAGCCGGCGGAGCATGTCCGACCATAGCTCGCCGTCGGTCATGAAACCGGGGACAAGGACGATGTTCATCCGTTCGGTTCTTTCAAATGGTCTCACCGCTCAACCTGCCAAGCCTGCGGTCTTCTACGAGGGAGATCCGACCGGGCATTGAGCCGAGCGAATCGCCGCAATGCTATATATTTTTAACCGGCTATGCCTCGGGCAACATGCAGTAGCGGATGCGGAAGGAAGCGTGAGGAATGCTGGCAAGGAACGCTGGTGCTTGAACCATCTGGCTCCCCGCTTGAGGCTTGATGAAGAGCCGGAATTACCTGAATAAAATCAATGTGGTGCAGAGGACCGGGAGACTTTCCGACCGGCCCGCGCGGCGGGACCGGCCGGCTTGTCCGTCAAATTTCTACGGTCAAGAAGTCCGAAAGCGGCAGTTGCAGCGCGGATGCGATACGCTTCAGCTTCGCTGGAGTTTTATCCAGACCGCTTTCAATCTCACTGATTTCGACGTTGGCGAGGCCACAAGTGACAGCAAGGTCTTCGATGCTGTAGCCGACAGCCTCACGGGCGGCCCGGACACGGGCGGCCACGTCGTTGCTGACGACGGCGGCGGCTTGCTGATTGTCAAAACTTTCGAGTGAAATGGACATAAATGTCTCCTTCTCTTGGCATTGAATTTTTTTAAATTCGATGTTGAGGGGGGTGACACGCGCCTTGGCGACGGCGGTAACGTTTTATGTCATCGATGTAACATAGACAAGCCACCATACCGCGAAACGCACTGCAACCGGCTCGCGCCACGCTACCAAAATCGAATGCAATCACGCTCTTGACGTCGTTGTGTGCGCTCACGGGATTTCTAACATCCGGAGGCGAGATCCTGCCCCTATACTCAAAACGCTGTTTCCAGCGGGCGCCGTTGGCCATAAACTGGAATCATGAGGGTTTCTAGTTTCACTGCATTTCAGCACCTCCGGATCTTCAGTGGCATATTCGCTTTGCATAGGCTGCTGCTCGACACGCGAACGCGACATCGCGACAGCAGCAATGAGGCCGGATGTCTTGGTTCTTCACAGAATAGACAGTTGCCGCCGACCCCTGTAACCGGCTCCGCCGGCTGGAGGCGGCACTCCGCGGAATTGTTTCCGTCGCCGGGCCAAGTGCGGCCGCAAGATCCTCCAATCCGATGGTGGTGCCCCACTCTGGACGATAGCCCAGCCTGCCGCATCCGAACGGCTTTGGCGGATTGCCCCTTCTGAAGGGAAGGAACCGAAGATGACGAATCAAGCCGGAGCGAACGCAGCACCTAAGCCCGCGGGCGCGGAGGGCACGAGCCTCCGGGACCAGTTCGACATGATGCGCCATGCCTTCATGGCGTCCCCGCTGCTGAAGACAATCCTCTGGCTTACGGCCGGCAGCTTCGCGATCATCATTGCGACAGCGATCGGGCAGATCATCCTCAACCGCTGGAACCGGCCTTTCTTTGACGCGATCGAGCGGCGCGATCTCGACGCCTTTTTCTATCAGCTCCTGTTGTTTGTCTTCATCGCCGGCGGCCTGCTGGTGCTCAATGTCACGCAGCAATGGCTCAACCAGATGGTGCGATTGAGGCTGCGCGAGGGGCTGACGCTCGACTTGATCAACGAATGGATGCGGCCGCTGCGCGCGTTCCGGCTTGCCAACTCCGGTGCAATGGGCATCAATCCGGACCAGAGAATGCAGGAGGACGCCGGCCATCTTGCCGATCTCACCACCGATCTCGGTTTCGGCCTTCTGCAGTCGTCCATCCTCCTCACATCGTTCGTGAGCGTCCTCTGGGCGCTCTCGTCGGGCTTTGTTTTCCACATCGGCGGCTACTCGCTCGAGATCCCGGGCTATATGGTCTGGGCAGCGATCCTTTACGCCGGCTCGGCATCCTGGCTGAGTTGGCTTGTCGGGCGGCGTCTGATCGTCTTGAACGGGGATCGATACGCACGCGAAGCGGAACTGCGTTTCTCGCTGATGCATGTCAGCGAACATATCGATGCCATATCGCTTGCCGGGGGCGAGACCGGCGAGCGGCGGCGTCTGGAACTCGATCTCGCAACCGTGCTCCGGGCCATGCGCAATATCTACCGTGCCCAGATCAATCTTGGCTGGGTCCAGGACGGCTATGGCTGGGTCACGGTTGTGGCGCCGATCCTGGTCGCCGCGCCCGTCTATTTCGCCGGCGAGATCAGCTTCGGCGGCCTGATGATGGCTGTCGGCGCCTTCAACCAGGTGCACACGTCGCTCAAATGGTTCGTCGCCAATATCAGCGCCATCGCCGACTGGCGGGCGACGCTTCTGCGCGTCGCCGCCTTCCGCCGCGCCATGATCATGACGGACGTCCTGCACGACGCGGAAAAACGGATCGAATTCGTCGAGAACGACACGAACAAGCTCACCTTCGACAATCTCGAAGTCGCGTCGTCGAGCGGACGTACCAGGCTTTCCGAACCGCATATCGAGATCGGCGCCGGTCAGCGCGTAGTCATCAGCGGCGACCCCCGCGCAGGAAAGACGCTGCTCTTCCGGGCGCTCGCAAGGCTTTGGCCCTGGGGAAGCGGACGCGTCGGGTTGCCGGCTGGCGAGATGGTCGCGTTCATCCCGCGCTCCCCGTATTTTCCGCGGGGCAAACTGCGCGACGCGCTTTCCTATCCGCGCGCTGGTGACTTCTCGGATGCGAGCCTTGTTGCTGCCCTTTCGAAAGTCGGGCTTGATCAGCTGACCACGTTGCTCGATCGTGAAGCGCGCTGGGAGCGCGAACTGAGCGATGACGAACAACGTTCACTCGCCTTCGCACGGCTTATTCTCCATCGGCCGCGCTGGGTGATCATCGATGAGGCACTCGAGACGATGGATGGGGAAGCGATGAAGCTGGCCCTATCCATCTTCGAGGACGACCTGCGCGATACCGCCGTCGTCAAGATCGGCCGCACGCCGCGGAACGGACCACTGTTCTCCCGTGTCATCCATCTCGTGAAGGAGGCCGAAGGTCCCGTACTGAAGCCCATTCACCTTGGCGCTAGCCTGCACGAGAAGGAACTCGCGGCAAGCGCGTCTTGACGGCGCTATGGCTTCGGCGCTCGCATTCCGAAGTCATCATGCTTCGAGATCAGGGAACGGATATAGCGCTTTGAAATAACGTCAACTCTATACAATGTGGAATTGCTTCAGACGCCGCGCTTGTTGCCCCAGAGCAGAACATGCAGTTGCGGCAGGACGCGCGCCTCGAACCAGCGGTCCTCAGTGACCTTGGCGACCAGCCAGAGCGTGCGCTCCATTATGCCGTCGATGTCGATCGCCGCATTGTCGTCATCGGCGGGCGGCGGTGTGTGGTTCCCGGGTTGCAGATAGACGGGCAGTTGCGGATAACGCGCCGCCGCGGCCTTGGCATAGGCATAATCCGCCTCGTCGAACACGACGATCTTCAGCACCGTTTGCGGTCTGCCCCCAGACATTCGCAGACATACGTCGAATGCCTGCCAGTCCGTTTCCATCGAACTCGACGGCGGCTTCGGGCTCAGCACCAACACGTCCAAGTCGGCAAACCAGTCCCTAGCAACCGATCCCTGCGTTTCGAGGGCAAAACGGTAGCCGTGGCGATGGCCGCGATCGATGAGTCCGCCAAGCGGCTGGATGGCCGGATTGCCGCCGGAGAGCGAAACCATAAGCGGCTTTCCGTCAGACAACCGCGTGACCTCGCGCCAGACATCCTCCGTGGACATCGCCTGCCATTCGTCGCGATAGCGGCTGTCGACCGCATGCATGCTGTCGCACCAGGAGCAACGATAGTCGCATCCGCCGGTCCTGACAAAGACGGTCGGTAGGCCGATCAGCACGCCCTCACCTTGTATCGTCGGCCCGAAAATCTCGCTGACGCGGATCTCGACAGATCTTTCGGAGGTCATGGCCGGTATTCCGCCCAGGTCTTCGCCGTTTCGCTGACGCGCACCGCGGTCGTCTCCGGAAGTCGTGCCTTGCACCAGTCGTAGAAGTGCTGCGCCAGACATTCCGCCGTCACGCGGTCGTGGCCGAGAACGTCGTTGAGATGCCGGTGATCGAAGGTCTCGTCGATGTAGCGCTTCAACGGCGCGAGCTCATGATAGTCGCGGACGAAACCGTGTTCGTTCAACGTTTCGGCCGAAAGCTCGACCTCGACGACATAGTTGTGCCCGTGCAGGCGGGCGCACTGATGCTCGGGCGGCAGGCTCGTCAGCTGATGCGAGGCGGAGAAATGAAATTCCTTGGTGATGCGGAACATCATTTCACCTCCTCGGCGGAGAAGGCGCTTGTGGCCGCGGCCCAGAAATCAGGATCGTCGTATTCCGTCGGATCCTCGACGCCCGCCAGATGAAAGGCTTCGCGCCGTTCGACGCAGGTGCCGCAACGGCCACAATGGCGCTCGCCACCCTTGTAGCATGACCAGGTCTCGGCGAAAGGCGTTCCATTCCTCGCCCCGTCCGCAACGATCTCGGCCTTGGAGACGTTGACGTACGGCGCATGGAGCATGACGTCGGCATAGCCTTCAAGGGCATGGGCCTGCATCGTCTGAAACGCGTCGATGAAGCCCGGCCGACAGTCGGGATAGACGAAGTGGTCGCCACCGTGTACGGCGGTCGCCACCGCATCGGCCTTGCCGGCCGCGGCAACGCCGAAGGCGATCGCGAGCATGATGGCGTTGCGGTTCGGCACGACCGTTACCTTCATGGTTTCCTCGGCGTAATGCCCGTCCGGCACATCGACATCGTCGGTCAATGCCGAACCACTGAGGTGGCGGCCGATCTCGCGAATGTCGATGGTCTGGTGGGGGACGCCGAGACGTGCGGCGCAGGCGGCGGCGAAATCCAGTTCCTTGCGATGCCGTTGGCCGTAGTCGAACGACAGCAGGCCGACAAGTTCGTGTTCCGCTGCCACCTTGTGCGCAAGCGAAACGGAATCCAATCCGCCGGAGCAGATCACGATGGTTTTCATGACAGGTGTCCTTGTTTTGACCGGGTAGGCTGCGACCGGAGTTTTATCTGCGCGTTCTTTAGGCCAAACGGCGCGCCTTGTGAATACCAGGCTGTACGAAGGAGGCACTTTGTCCGATGGACACGAACGCGTCCTAGGATCATTTCATTGTTTCATTGAAACAGTGACATGACCTAACTCCTTGAAAGCTCGATATCGGGCGGCAGGCGAACTGGCAACGACATTCGCTGGCTGTTCCTGTGACGCCCCCTGCAACAAGGAAGCTGGCCGTCGCGCCTCAGTCGCTGCGGCACCGCCGCAACGCCCGTTCCCACTCAGAAGCTGTTGCGCTCGTGATAGGTGCGCAGGAAGGACTGAATCCGCGCGTCCTCGGGATGATGCAGGATGCGGTCGGGACTGTCGACGCCGACCAGTTCACCCTTTTCCATGAAGACGACCTGATCGGCGACATGGGCGGCGAAACCCATTTCATGCGTCACCACCACCATGGTCATCCCCTCGCCGGCCAGCGTTTTCATGACGTTCAGCACCTCGCCGACCAGCTCCGGGTCCAGCGCCGAGGTCGGCTCGTCGAATAGCATCAGCTTGGGTTCCATGGCGATCGCGCGGGCGATCGCAACGCGCTGCTGCTGGCCGCCGGAAAGCCGCGAGGGATGGTTCGCCATCTTGTCCGCCAGCCCCACCTTGGTCAGCGCCTCGGCAGCGCGGCGCTCCGCCTCGGATTTCGACATGCCGCGCACGCGGATCAACCCTTCGGCAACATTCTCCCTGGCAGTCATGTGTGGCCAGAGGTTGAATTGCTGGAACACCATGCCGATCGAGCGCCGCATCTCGCGCAGCTTGCGACCCGGCATCTTCTTGCCCGGCGCGTCATAGCCGATCAGCTGGCCGTCGATACGAACCTCGCCGGAATCATACTCCTCAAGGAAGTTAATGCAGCGCAGGAGCGTCGACTTTCCCGAGCCTGAAGGTCCAATCAGGCAGGTGACCTTGCCCGGCAGGATCGATAGGTCGATATCCTTCAACGCCTGAAAGTCGCCGTAGTATTTGTTGACCTTGCGGATTTCGACGGATGACGCAGCAAGCATCTTACGTCCTTTCGATCAGATGTTTCGTGATGCGCGCTTCCATTCTGCGGCCGACACGCGAGATCGCCTCGACCAGCCCCCAGAAGAACAGCGCCAATACCAGGTTTGCTTCCAGGTAGCGGAAGGTTTCGGCCGACATTCGCTGCACCTGATACAGCAGTTCGGGAACGGTTATGATCGACAGGATCACCGTTTCCTTGGTGAGGATGATCGAGAAGTTCACCAGCGCCGGCAGCGCGGAAACCAGACCCAGGGGCAGCAGAATACGGCGCACGATATTGAGTTCGGACATGCCGATCGCACGGGCCGCCTCGATCTGGCCGAGCGGTACGGCGCGGAAGCCCGAGCGGAATATCTCGGCGAAATAGGGACTGCCATAGATCGTCAATCCCAGGAGGCCCGCAGGCAGCGCGTCGAGGCGCAGGCCGACGAGCGGACCGCCGTAGTAGAGCACGAACAGTTGCACCAGGAAGGGCGTGCCGCGGATCACTTCGATATAGGCCTGGATGATCCAGGTGACCCAGCGCGGCGCATAGCGCTGAATGAGCGCGATGACGAGGCCAAGCGCCATGCCGAAGACCGTGCCCAGTGCCCAGCAGAGGATGGTATTGCCGAAGCCCTTCAGCATCGAGGGGCCGTATTGCTGCAGGATGCTCCATTCCATCAGACGGCCGTCCTGTGTTCGAGGTAACGTCCCAGCGCCGCCAAGCACAAATTTATCAGCAGATAGATGCAAGCCGCCGCTATATAGACCTCAAGCGGACGGAAGGTGGTAGCGGCCTGCGCCTGGCTGGCGCGGGTGATTTCGAGAATGCCGACGACGGAAACCAGCGAAGACGCCTTTACTAGCAAGATAAGTTCGTTGATCAATGCCGGCAGCGAAAGCGCCACGGCCTGCGGAAGGATCACTCGGGTCCACACGTCGCGGGGGTTCATGCCGATGGCGACCGCAGCCTCGGTCTGGCCTTTCGGCAGCGCCGCGATCGCGCCGCGCCAGATTTCCGAGATATAAGCACTGGCGCAGATGCCTACGGTCACCACGGCGGCGACCATCGGGGGCACATCCAGGCCGATGACCGGCAAGGTGTAGTAGAACACCAGCAATTGCACGAGCAGCGGCACGCCGCGCAGGAAACTGACCCAGATGGCCGCAAAACGGCGCAGTGGCGGGTAAGGCGACAGGCGGGCGGCGCAGATCAACGTACCAATCACCAGACCCAGCCCGATGCCCAGAACGGAGATCAGCAGCGTGTATCGCGCCGCCCAGAACAGCGGCCCGAAGCTTTCAAGGAAAACCGCGAAGGAAAACATGCGCCCTCACCTTGCTACAAGGGAACGGGCGGAGGCGGCCTCCGCCCGCAAGCAACTCAATTCGCCGGGACTTCGCGGGGCAATTCGGTGTAGGTGCCCAGCCACTTTTCCTGGATGGACTTGACGCGGCCGTCAGCGGTCATCTTCAGCAGCGCGTCGTTGATCGCCTTGGCAAAACTCTCACTGTCGGCGTCCTTGCGCAGCACCCAGGCAAAGTATTTCGGCTCACCGAACTGGGCGGGCGTGAAGAGAGCAAAGGTCTCAGCGCGGTTCTTCACCAGATAGGTGAGGTTCGGCAGCGAGCCAGCAACGGCATCCAGACGGCCGGCAGCAAGGTCGGCATAGGCTTCGTCCGTGGTGCCGTATTCCTTGATCGACACATCGCCCAGCTTCTGGCCGTAGGCTTCAAGCTGCTTGAATTGCGCGGTGCCCTGCTGGACGCCGACGGTCTTGCCCTTGATGTCTTCGGGCTTGGTAAGTTCGCTGTTGTTCGCGGCCTTGACCAACGAGACGGTCGCGTCGGCGATCGGCAAGGTGAACGCGTAGCGCTGAAGCCGCTCCGGCGTGATGGTCACCGGTGCGATCACGATATCGAACTTCTTGACCTCGAGACCCGGCAGCTCGGCGGTCCAGGGAATATCCTGATACACCGGCTCGACACCGATCTCCTTGGCAACCGCATCGAACAGGTCCTTGGTCATGCCCTCATAGGTGCCGTTGTTCAGCATATCGAAGGGGGCGTAGTGCATGTCGGTCGCGGTAACGATCTTGCCCGCGGCCTTGATGTCGGCAAGCTGGTCGGCCTCGGCGGCGCTCGCGAGGCCAAGTGCGGCCAAGCCGAAAAGCGCGCCCTTGATGGTCATGTGAATGCTCATTGCAGTTGCTCCTTGTTATGTATTGCGCTCTGGACTGTCTGCGGTTCCGCCCCTACAGCGCCGCGCCTGACAAGATGCGCAAAGGACGCTGTAGCGTTTTGAATTGCTGCATGTCTTTATCCCTAAATCGGCTACGATCTAAGGAACATGCAGCAGGGTCAGTTCAGCATCTGGCCGGAAATGATGATGCGTTGAATTTCACTTGATCCTTCGTAGATTCGCATGATCCGCAAATCGCGGTTGATCCTTTCGATCGGAAAATCACGAGTATATCCATAGCCGCCGTGCAGTTGCAGCGCGCAATCCGCGATGCGGCCGGCAGCCTCGGATGCGTGCAGCTTAGCCATGGAGGCCGCGAGAGAGAAGCGCCCGCCGCCTGCGTGCGCCAGGTCCCGTTGCCGCGCTGCGTCCTGAGCGAGCAGCAATGCCGAACGATAGGCCAATCCCATATCCGCGATCATCCACCGTATGCCCTGCCGGTCACTCAACGGCTGGCCGCCGATGATGCGGTCCTTCGCATAGCCGATGGCCGCTTTCATCGCCGCCTCGGCCATTCCGAGACACTGAGCGGCCACTTCGATGCGGCCATTGTCGAGCACCTGCATCGCGGTGCGGAAGCCGCTGCCTTCCTCGCCGAGCAGCGCATCCGCAGGGAGATGGCAATCGATGTTCAGCGTGAAGACATGACCGCCCTTCAGCCCCATGGTCTTTTCCGCCGGAGCGGCCTCAAGGCCCGGCGTGCCCTTGGGCAGAATGAAGGCCGAGATGCCGCGATGTCGCTTCTCCGGGTCGGTCACAGCATAGAGCACAATGAAATCCGCCACACCGCCATTCGAGATGAAGCATTTCGTACCCTTGAGATGCCAACCGGTGCCGGTGCGGCGTGCGCGGGTTTTCATGTCGGCCGGATCGGATCCCGCAGTGGGTTCGGTCAGGCCGAACGCTCCCAAGGCTTCGCCCGTCGCGGCCCTGGTCAGCCATTCCTGCTTCTGCGTCTCCGTTCCGCCAAAGAGGATCGAGTCGGTCGCCAGATAATGTGCCGTCAGCGCCGACGCGGTGGAGCCGCAGGCGCCGGCGACGATCGCCACGGCCCTGAGCAGCGCGGGGGCAGAGATGCCGCTGCCGCCATACGCCTCGGGCAGGTTGGCGCCCAGCATCCCGGCTTCGGCCAATATTGCCAGTTGGTCATGAACGAAGGTCGAGGTTTCGTCGGTCTCTGCCGCCTTTGGTGCTATGCGCTCCGCGCAGATGCGGGTGAGCACGTCGCAAAAAAGCCGCTCTTCCTCAGCCAGCATGTACCATTCGTCACTCATGCGCGTTCTCCAATCCGAATTCCTTGAGGATCGCGTCGCGATCGCCTCCAAGGCGCGGTGCCGAGGTCGCCGCCACCGGTTTTTCGCCGTCGAAGCGGACAGGCTGACCGACTGTGGGCGCCTCGCCCAGCACCGGATGCTGCAGCAGGCTGACCAAACCGCGCGTGGCTGCGTGCTCGTTCGACATCGCCTGCGCGATGTCCCAGATCGGCGCGGCGGGCAGGCTTGCGGCGGAGAGGGCGGCGACGGCTTCCTCGGTGGTCACGGTGCGGGACCAGCTTTCGATCAGCGCCTTCAACGCCGGCTCGTGCTCCGTGCGGCTTGTGTCCGTGGCGAAGCGCGGATCGCCGGCAGCCTCGGGCTCGCCGATGAGATCCGCAAGCGCGGTAAATTGTCTGGCGTTCAGCACGGCGATCACCACCTGCCCATCCTTGGTGGCAAAACAACCGAAGGGGGTCGAGAGCGGATGGCGGTTGCCGACGCGTCGCGGCAGTTGTCCGGCATAAAGATGCAGCGCGTGGCTGGTGGTCAGCATGGAAAACAGCGCGTCATACATCGCGACGTCGAGGGTGGCGCCCTGCCCTGTCGTATTGCGCTGCACCAGCGCGGCCATGATCGACCAGCTGGCAAACAGCCCCGACAACAGATCGGCAATGCTTTCGCCGGTCTTCAGCGGCGCACCGCCCTCTTCGCCGGTGCTGGCCATAAGCCCGGACATGGCTTGCACCACCAGGTCATAGGCCGGCAAGTCCCTGAACGGCCCCTCCTGTCCGAAGCCCGAGATCGAGCAATAGATGAGGCGCGGATTGGCTTTTCGCAGCGCCTCGGCGCCAAGCCCCAACCGTGCGGCTACGCCGGGGCGAAAATTCTCGACCACGACATCGACACGAGCCGCAAGCGCCTCAGCCAGCGCCAGGTCGTCCGCATTCTTAAGGTCCAGGACAACGCTGCGCTTACCGCGATTGTTCAGCGTGAAGAGGGCGCTTTCGCCCTGACTGAACGGGCCGATATGGCGATAGTCATCGCCAGTGGGCGGCTCCAGCTTGATGACCTCGGCCCCGAGATCGGCAAGCAGGGCCGTACAGTAGGGCCCCGCCAGCACACGGGACAGGTCCAGCACCTTGATCCCCGCAAGCGGCCGGCTCATACCCGCGTCTCCGACGCTGGGTGCGCTACCTGGTCACGAGTCATGGCATTGCTGAGAACGTGCATCCGCTCCTCCTCCCGATTGGTGCCGACACATGGATAATGTCTAAACATAACGCCGCAGATATGTCTATACTTATTTTGAAGATGTGTCTAAACTTACCGGTGGCGCTGCTCTGGTGGTGTGGAGGAGATGTGAGCGACAAACTGACTGGCCGGACCATGCCCAAGGCACAAAGTATCGCCGACGAGGTCCGTCGTCGGATCGTCGAACTGAAATGGCGCCAGGGCGAACGTATACCCGACGAGGCGGAACTCGCCGTCGAGTTCGACGCTGCGCGGGCGACGGTCAACAAGGCGTTGCAAGTGCTCGCGGACGAGGGCCTGCTGGATCGCAAACGACGGGCCGGCACGCGTGTGGCGATCAATCCGGTGAGCAAGGCGACCTTCTCAATTCCGATCGTGCGTGAGCAGGTCGAGGAGGCGGGAATGGCCTACAGCCATCGCGTCGTGGCGCAGCGACTCAGTCCGGTCCCAGCGCAGATCGCAACGCGCCTGGGTCTTCCGGAAGGCGAGCTTCTGGTTCATCTCAGGGCCGTGCACTACGCGGACGGAAAGCCCTACCAACTGGAGGAGCGCTGGCTTAACCCGCGCGCCGCGCCAGGGCTGCAGCAAGCCGACCTCCGGGATCTGAATGCCAACGAATGGCTGGTGCGCAACGCCCCCTATCTTCGGGCAGAATTTTTCTTCTCGGCCGAAAACGCCGATCGGCGCGACGCGCGATTATTGCAGACTAGGCAAGGTCAGGCACTGCTGATCCTGCATCGCACAACCTGGAATGATCTCGGCCCCATCACCACTGTCCGGGTGGCATTCCAGCCCGGCCACCGTTTCGGCGCCGGCGAGGGCCGCGATCACGCGGGCTAACACCTGACGCAATCTTGCGGAAGCGAATGCGCAGTTCCCTTCCGCTAAATTCGCGCCCGCTCCGAACAGCCGAAACGTTCAAACCGGCGCCACAGGCCGCGCGCTTTACCAGAGGTGCGGCCTGCGTACTGCTGCGTGAATGCGGTTCTCTCAACCATCGTTGAGGACAAGGCCCTTGGTGAGCTCCAGTGCCTGCCGCTCGAAGAGCCCACGGTAAATGCCGCCTTTCAGACGAATGAGCGTGCCATGATCGCCCTCTTCCGCGATACGACCGCGGCTGAAGACCAGCAACCGGTCCAGCGCGCGCACCGTCGACAGCCGATGCGCAATTACCAGGGTTGTGCGCCCCATCATCAGCCGCTCCATCGCCTGCTGGATCAGCACCTCGGATTCGGAATCGAGGCTCGATGTCGCTTCGTCAAGGATCAGGATCGGCGCGTCCGCCAGGAATGCCCGGGCGATGGCGACGCGCTGACGCTCGCCACCGGAGAGCTTGACGCCGCGCTCGCCGACCAACGTCCCGTAGCCCTTCGGCAACGCCTCAATGAAATCATGCGCGCTGGCAAGCCTTGCTGCCTCCTCGACCTCGCGCTGGGTCGCTCCCGGCCGCCCGTAGGCGATGTTTTCGGCAAGGGAACGATGGAACAGGATCGGCTCCTGCTGCACGATGGCGATCTGCTGGCGGAGCGACGCCTGCGTCACGCCGGCGATATCCTGCCCATCGATCCGGATCTCGCCCGCCTTCAGGTCGTGGAGGCGCTGGATCAGCTTGACGAAGGTGGTCTTGCCCGATCCGGAATGTCCGACAAGCCCGACCCGCTCGCCGGCGCGGATGGTCACCGAGAAGCCGTCATAGAGCGGTGCCCGGTGTGCGCCGTAGTGGAAGGTCACGTCCTTGAACTCGATCTTGCCGTCGGTGATGCGGATCGGCGTCGCACCGGCCCGGTCTTCGATGCCGAGCGGCTGGGCATGGATGTCGACAAGCTCCTCCATGTCGTTGATCGATCGCTGCAGGTTGCGGATGTGCATACCCACTTCGCGCAGATATCCTTGCAGGATGAAGAAGGAGGTCAGCACGAAGGTGATGTCGCCGGCGCTCGCCTGCCCCCTCGCCCACAGCACCAAGGCAAAACCGATCACCGCCGCACGTAGCAGGAGCAGCATGGTGCCTTGCGCGGTGCCGTTGATCGTCCCGCGAATCCAGGTGCGCCGGGTCCGGTTCTGCCACTTGCCAAGAACCTTGGCGAGGCGTTGATCTTCGCGCTGCTCGGCGCCGAACCCCTTGACGACGATGTTGCAACTGATCGCGTCGGCAAGCGCACCGCCGAGCCTTGTATCCCAACTGTTGGCAAGGCTTGCCATCGGCGCCACATAGCCGAGCGAGAGGGTGACGGTAACCGCAATAAAGGCCACCGAGCCCACCCCGATGATCACGCCCATCATCGGCCAGTACCAAGCCATCAATGCCGTCGATCCGGTCAGCATGATCACCGACGGGAACAGCGCCACCAGCAGCGTGTCGTTCAGGAGATCCAGCGCCCACATCCCGCGCGTCACCTTGCGCACGGTCGAGCCGGCGAAGCTGTTGGCATGCCAGTCGCTGGAAAACCGCTGAATGTGAAAGAAGGCGCCGGAGGCGATGTCGGACATCATCTTCAGCGTCAGGGTGACGATGCCCATGAATGTTACGTGCCTGAGCACGATGGCGCCGAGCGACAGGGCCATCAGCATGAGGAAGGCCGACACCGCCGCGTTCCAGGCAATCTCGTCAGTCGCTGCGCCTGAGACGACAGCGTCGACGAGCCTGCCGGAATAGAGTGGTGTCAACACGTCGGCAAGCGTGGAAAGAAGCACGGCGCCGAGGATCGCCAGGAGACGTGCCGGCTGTTTCTTCCAGTGAATCCAGCAAAAGCGGAAGACGCTACGGAACGCGCGGTCGCGCGCTACAAAACGGTTAAAAGCCATACGATTTGCCCGGTGACGCGTGCACCGGCCTCAAAATCCAGTAACGATAGGAATGCCGTCAGGAAAAGCGAACGGGCGCTGCGGCATCAATGAATCGGCGCGATCTCCAGGCGGAGGGCACCGGACGAAGCCAATTCCGGGACTGCGATCAGAAGCGCAAGCGCCCTACGTCACACAGAGAATATTGGATCGCCCGATAGGGAGAAGGAAAAAACTGTCATCTTAGCCTCCCTGATTCCGATTGCCGGAAGACCCCTTATAGTTGAACACGGACAAAGCGCCAAGCGCGAATATTGCATTTTCGACGTCGTCGCTGGCTGGGTGAAGCCCGTTTGCAACAGTTGCCCGCCACCGTCCGCGCAGAACGGCCGTCTGGCCCAAAAATGCCGCCCGCTTCGCAGAACTTTTACAATCTGCTGGGAATTTCGCCGCTATTCGTTGCGAACCGTAGAGCGGTTCCTATTGAAACTAGATGCGAATCTTGAGGTTGACTGTGCAGAACAACAACATTCTTGTCGTCGGCGGCGCCGGTTATATCGGCTCCCATACGTGTCTCCAACTGGCCGCCAAAGGCTACCAGCCCATCGTCTACGACAACCTCTCGAACGGTCACGAAGAATTCGTCAAATGGGGTGTTCTCGAAAAAGGTGACATTCGAGACCGCAAGCGTCTCGACGACGTTCTCGCCCGATACCGGCCGCGTGCGATCCTGCATTTTGCGGCCATGATCGAAGTCGGCCAGTCGGTGAAGGATCCGGCGGCATTCTACGACAACAATGTAATCGGCACGCTCACCTTGCTGTCGGCGGCGCTTGCTGCCGGCATCGACGCCTTCGTATTCTCGTCCACCTGCGCCACTTACGGCCTGCCCGATAGCGTGCCGATGGACGAGACCCACAAGCAGGCGCCGATCAACCCTTATGGGCGGACGAAATGGGTCTGCGAGCAAGCGTTGAAGGACTATGGTCTCTACAAGGGCCTGCGTTCCGTAATCCTGCGCTACTTCAACGCAGCCGGCGCCGACTTCGAAGGACGGATCGGCGAATGGCATGAGCCGGAAACCCACGCGATACCGCTCGCTATCGATGCGGCCCTTGGCCGGCGGGAAAGTTTCAGCGTGTTCGGCACCGACTACGATACCCGCGACGGCACCTGCGTGCGCGACTACATCCATGTCCTCGACCTTGCGGATGCGCATGTGCGGGCGGTCGACTATCTGCTGGAAGGCGGCAAGAGCGTCGAGCTCAATCTCGGTACCGGGACCGGTACGACGGTCAAGGAGCTTCTAAGCGCGATCGAAAAGGTTGCGAGCCGGCCGTTCAATATCCGCTATGCCGATCGGCGCGAAGGCGACTCGACCACACTGGTCGCCAACAACGATCAGGCGCGCGCAGTGCTCGGCTGGGAGCCGCAATACGACCTCGCGGCGATCACCGAGTCGGCCTGGAATTGGCATTCGCGCAGAAATCAGGGTGTCTGATTTCTGCGCAGCCACCAGCATCTTTAAATCGGCTGCGATCGGAGGATTAGAACCGAAGCAATTCAAAGTGCTACGGCGCCGCGCCCGTGAAAAGACGCGCGGCGCTGCAGACGTGCCGCGTTTCGCTCCGAGGAACAGGCGCGCCTTGAAAATAGGTGGGTAACGCACGCCAAGGTCACCGCGCCGCCACAGCCAAGCGCTCCAATGCTGACCTACAGCGCCGTGGTCCTTCAGGACGCACAAAGGGCGCTGTAAGTCTTTGAATCTACGCATCGTGCCTCCGAAAATCGATTCCGATTTTCGGGCCGATGCGCTAGCCAGCCACGCTTTGGGCTGCCGGTTGCACGCGCTTTCGATAAAGCAACGGACGCTCCAGCATCGCATAGCCGGCAATGCCGATCGCCGTGCCGGAAAGCACGGAAACCACCATCGCTATCCAGGCATCGATCCCGACCATCGACGCGGCCTTGGCGACCACGGAAATTGCAAAAGTGTGCCAGACGTAGATCGAGTAGGAAGCGTTGCCGAGAAGGTTCGGCAATTTCAGCGAACGGAAATGTCCGCGAGCCTCGATCGCGAGGACACCGGCGACGAGCATCACTGCGAGCGGACCGATTGTGAATTCATCGAATGGCAGGTGAAGAATACCGATAAGAGAGAAGCCGCCGACCGAGCAAGCGATCAGCGCCACGCCGGCCACGAGCGGCAGCACCCTGCCCTTCAGCCACAACTCGCCGATGACCATACCAGCCACGAATTCAAGAATGACCGGGCGCGTGTAAGTCAACATCAAAGGATTGTCGAAGCGGGTCGCGAACCCGGTCACGACCAGGAAGAGGAACAGACCGGCGATCGAAGGCAGGCGCCAGTTTCGCGGCAGCAATAGCGAGACCGCGAACACAGCGTAAAAGAGCATCTCGAAATTGAGCGTCCAGCCCTGCACCAGAACGGGCCATATCTCGCCGTTGCTCGGAGAGCGCATTGGCATGAAGAACAGCGAGGCGAGCACATGCTCGACGGATAGGACCATGTTCGGGAAGAGCCCCGCGATCCCTCCGGCGACCATGACCATGGCCGCCAACCAATAGATGGGCACGATGCGGCGGATGCGATCGACCATGAACCGCGCCGGCGTGACGGGCCGGCGATCGCTGATCACCCACATGATGAAGCCGCTGATGACGAAGAAGACGTCAACACCGGCCGCACCGATCGCGAAATGATGGCCAGTCTTTTCTGCGGCATGGAATATCACGACCGACAACGCTGCCGCAGCGCGCAGGTATTGGATCCCGTGGATCGTTTTCATCAAGCGCCCCCACGACGCAGTACTATGCGCTGAACCGGACTCTGTAGGCTGCCGAACGCCGGTCTTCCGGCCATAGCCAGTTCATCGTCGGTCGCGTGCGCCTGATCGTCAGCTTGCCCGCCGAAAAATAGAGCAAGAACGATCCGACATGATACGGGTTGAGAATGTCGACCTCGACGAAAGATCGGATGAGAAGCAGTATTGCTATACCGAAAAGCACCATCGAATCCGGATCGCGATCCTCGGAAAGCAACCGTTTCAGGTGACCGAAGACCGTTGTGACCAGTACCATGGTCAGCAACAGGAGGCCGATCAAGCCGGTCTCCACGATTGCCTCGATATAGGTGTTATGAAAATGGAAGCCGGAGCGCGCGGTGATATAAAACTCTTCCCATAGCCGCTCCGCCTCGGAAAACCCCTGGATCCAATAGGCCTGGTACCCGACCCCGACGATCGGGGAAGCGCTTGCCGCCTCGATGCCTTGCTGCCACAGATAGGTGCGGCCTGTAAGGGTCGAATTCTTGCCGAATGCGCCGAGTACCACGTCGATCCCGCCGCTATAGGCAATCGCAACGGCGGCGACCACACCGAACATTGCCGCGGCGAGGAAGAGGCCCTTGCGGTTCGACGGCCGCAGGGCGGATATCACCCGCATTCCGAGGGAGAGGCCAATGATTGCGGCGGTCGTCAGGACCGAAGTCGCCGACTGCGAGGCCAGCAGCGAGTAGGCCGCGATCAACCCCGAGACGCCCGCCGCAGCCATCCAGATCCCGCGCTCGCCAAGGGTGAAGACAGCGACGAAGGCGAAATAGATGCCCAGCGAGGCGTAGAAGCCCAACTGGTTCTTCGATGCGAAGGCACCGACAAAACTGAACGTACCGTCCAGCGGATCATAATGGTACACGCCGAAGAGCAGCGAATAGAGAAGGACAAGGGCGACGCCGGCGATCCCCCCGCGCGTCAGGGTCGGGATATCGATCGTCCGCATGGCGATCAGCGCACAGACGACGTGGCTGAGATACTGCACTCCGGTGCGCATCGTCATCCCCGGCGCCGCCGACCAGAAGAAGGAAAGGCAGGCGAAGACAGTGAAGGCAAAAATCCAGAGATACTTGCCGTAATTGCCTAGAACCTTGCGGTAGTCGACGAGAACCAGAGGCAGCCACAAAGCGTAGTAGAAGAGGATCGAAACCTGTCCGAAGCGCGGGGAATAGGCGAAGACGAACAACGACAGCGCCACGGCGAAAGTGCCGTAAAGCTGATTCGTTCCGGGGCTGACGAGGCTCGCCTTCGAAATTCGCATGCTGAAACTCACCGCATCGCCAACGCGGCGCTTACCTTGATGACGTCTCCGGGCAGCACTTCGGTGTTTTCGTTCGCCGCGATCTCCGCCGGCTTGCCATCCTTTTCACGGATGATCGAGTAGGTGATGTTCGCCTCGGATTTTTGGTCTTCCAGTCGTGCCGCTTCGGCCGATTGCAGCAGAGCCTCGGCCATGAGGTCGCGATTGGTGCCGACCTTCAGCGAGAGCGTGTCGAGCTCCGACTCCGTGTTTTGCAGTTCCTGAGCGAGCTGCTCGTCCCAATCGTTGCGGAGATTGGTCTCGTCCTGCGTCGCCTTGTTGTAATCCTGCTTGGCCTTGAGCGTATTGGTATCGATGTCGAGGAGCGACGACTGCACGTCCGCAACCCTTTGTTCGAGCGCGAGTTTGCGCTGGCTCAGCGCCAGCCCCTTTTCGGCGAGGCTGTCGACCTTCTCTCGATCTTCCTTGACAAGTTCAAGCTGGCGGGCCTGCGTCTCGGATTTTTTCCCGAGCGACTCGATTTCGCCCTGAAGAAGAGACTTAAGATCGGCTAGAGCGGCTAGTTGCCGCTCCTGCCGCTTGTCGCGCGACGCCATCAAAGCCGTCTCGTCGGCGAGCAGCTTGTCGATGCCCTCGACCTTCTTGAGTTCGTTAGGCAATTCGATGTTCTTGCGCTTGCCGATTTCAGCCTGGAGCCGGGCACGGCGAATGAGCAGCCTGTTGCGCTCCGCGACCTGCACCGCGGATTCGCCGCTCGCCGTGATGTAGTCCCGGACAAAACGCCCGCCGCTTTCGGCCCGGCGCAATCCGCCTCCGAGGCTAACCGCCTTGAGTACCGTCATCTTCGGGACATAGGGATACTCGCCCGGAGTCTCCACTTCGCCGGTGAGGTAAACGGGACGGTATTGCGCCATTTCCACGGAGGCCGAAGGCCGGTCGCGCAGACCAAAGAGCTTCTGCATCTGGATGCCGATCTCGGCAGCGACTTCCGTCGTTGTCTTGCCCGAGGCGGGCAGGTCGCCGACGAAAGGCAGCGAGAGATTACCCGACGCGCCGATCGTGTACTCGCCGCTGACGGCCGACCAATCGCGCACCGAGCCCTCGGCCGTCTGCCACTCGGCAACGCGGACACGCAGCTTGTCCATCACGCCAAGTCGATATTCGTCGGCCTGTGCCGCGCTCACCCCCGACGCGGCAATGACCGCGATCAGCGCGACGCGGGCGAAACAGGAAAGCTTTTTGGAGACGTCAAGCGTCCCCGAAGTTTTGATAGGTTGCATTTTCGTGATTTCCTGATGCCTGACACTGTTTCGACCCTGAGGGTCAGCGCCAGGGTTTCAATAGCTGCCGCGGGAGAAGCAGACGGCAGGAATCGTCTTGACGACGATGGCAAGGTCGGCGAGGAGCGACCAGTTCTGGACGTATTGCGTGTCGAAGGCCACTCTGGCGGCGTAGGATACGTCGTTACGGCCACTGATCTGCCAAAGGCCGGTCAGACCGGGCCGGGAACGCAGGTAATAGACGGCAGCCGAATCATAAAGCTCGAGCTCGTCCTCTACGACCGGGCGCGGACCGACCACGCTCATTTCGCCGCGAATGATGTTGAGGAGCTGCGGCAGCTCGTCGAGGCTGAGCTTGCGCAACACGGCTCCGACCGCGGTGACCCGGGGGTCGTCCTGCAGCTTGCGAGTCGTGCGCCACTCTTCGTAGGCGTCAGGATTCTCCTTGAAATAGTCTTGCAGCACGCGATCGCCATTCTGCATCATCGTCCGGAATTTCAGGCACTTGAAGGCCTGTCCGTTGTGGCCGATGCGGCGGTGTCCATAGAAAACACTTCCTCCGTCGGAGAGCTTCACGAGAGCCATGATGAGCAGGAAGAGCGGGCTGAAGAAGACGAGAGCCAGGGACGCGGCGGCAATGTCAAAACTTCGTTTCGATATGCCGCCTATCGGCCGGAACATTCCGGTCTCTTTGGCGATGAAAAACGGCGAAGTAGCCGAGCGAGTCGCGGACTTCATAGAGGGGACTCCATTTACGTTTTGCGATTGTCGGTCCCGCAGGACGCGGGTCATTTAGCGCGAGTGTATGGTGAGAATTTGTTTTTTGAAGGCGAAATCAAGGCCGCTTCGGCGCACTCCGTCACGGAGGGTTTTTGATCAACCGGGGGCACGGACTATTACTAAAATTTAATTATAAAGACTGGAAATTTATAACTAAGATATCTTGTTACGCAGTTGCCACACTCAAACATCCGCGGGATTTAATGCTTTCGGATCGCGAAGTATTACAGGAAACGTATCATTGTTTCACTCGGCCGGCCGAGCGCGGCGTCGGTACGAAATTGACAAGGGGTAATTCCGGCTTAGTTTTTTGCATCGCATCATCATTTTGCAGCGCACATTCTCCTGGGTGTTTCTGCAATCAACTTGTAACAAAAGTTGATCGGAAAAAGGCGTCCGCTTGAACCGAAAGATGCAGGAATCAGAATGAGTTCGCATTTACCCCTGTCAATTTAGGGGCCCACAAACGGGCCATTTGGAATCCGGATTTTGTCGAGGGCTTGTTGTATATCTCCTCATCACTCTATCTTTAATTGCATATACCTACGCATGATCACTCCGAAGTGATTTGTCCCCGGGTCGCGGGTCAAGCTGACGGAAAGGTTCCCGCGATAAAAACGGTAGCGACAAAGTTGCGGCTTGCATGTTGAAGAGAAAAGCGACCACTAATATAGTGGGGAAACGGGAGGAGAGGGCTAAGAGTCCAATGACGGTACCAGTCGAAAATCCGAAGGGCGGAAACGCAATGTTTGCGCCGCGCGTCCTCGCCAGCATGATCGGCGCGTTGGTGGCTTTTGCCATTGCAACCTATCTCCTGAACGGCTCGCTGGTTTCGACCGCGATACAGACACTGATCTGTGCCGTACTGCTGCAAGTTGGATATTTCATCGCCGTCTTGTTCCTGGTTTGGAAGGAAGCCAGTGGCCGGCGCAAACTGTCACCTGGCAAGGTGTCGATGGAATCGACATCCGATGACAAACAATCGGGCACGGTCTCCATTGGCCCTTTGAATCGCCCGGGCCACTCCAACCCCTAAATTATTGGGTCCCCGCGCAGCGGGCCTCCAGCGGAGGCAGCCCTTGATCAAGGCCCTCGCGGGCGTTTCTTCCCGCACTGCAAAAAAAATTTGCGCTTGACGCGTTTGCGACACGATCACCGCACATGTTTTGCAGGTCCGGTGGGAACTTGATTACACCGACGCATCTCGATCACCTGCTGGAGCCCAGTATGACCGTAGCCGCGCCGACGAATGTCTGCATCATCATTGCCGCAAAGAACGCCACCGACACGATCACCCGAGCGATCGCCTCCGCCCTTGCCGAACCCGAGGCTGCGGAAGTCATCGTCATTGACGATGGTTCGACCGATGACACCGCCCGCACGGCACGGGCCGCAGATGACGGAAGCGGCCGACTGAACGTAGTCCGCTTCGAAGAAAACCGCGGGCCCGCCGCCGCACGCAACCATGCAATCGCGATCTCGCAGTCTCCTCTTCTTGCCGTACTCGATGCCGACGACTTCTTTCTTCCGGGTCGACTTCGCCAGATGCTTTCAGAGGACGGCTGGGACTTCATTGCAGACAACATCGCGTTCATCGATGCAAGCCAGGCGGAAACCGCCGACGGCCGGATCAGCCGTTTCACGGCAAGCCCCCGCCTGCTCGATCTGGTCGGTTTTGTAGAAGGCAATATCTCCCGGCGCGGCGTTCGTCGCGGTGAGATCGGCTTCCTCAAGCCACTGATGCGGCGCTCGTTCCTCGAAAACCATCGGCTCCGTTACAATGAAGACCTGCGCCTCGGCGAAGACTACGACCTCTATGCCAGGGCGCTCGCGAAGGGCGCACGCTACAAGATCATCCACAGCTGCGGCTATGCCGCCGTTGTCCGAGGCAACTCGTTGAGCGGCAGCCACCGCACGGCCGACCTGAGGCGGCTTTACGAGGCGGACCAGGCGATCCTCACCGAAAGCCCATTGAGCTCCGATGCCGCCAGCGCCATCCGGCGCCATGAGCGCCACATCCGGGATCGCTATGAACTGCGGCATTTTCTCGATCTCAAGAACCAGACGGGCTACATGAGCGCGATCGGCTATGGGCTGACAAATCCCGGTGCGCTTCCGGCGATCGTTGGCGGGATCCTTGCCGACAAGACTGAGCGTTTTCGCCCCCGTCAATCATCTGCACCGGTCGCGCTCGGGGGCTCGGGTGCCATCCGCTATCTGCTTGAAGCGCCGGTGGCCGAGCCGCGGGAATAGCCGAAGCTCAAAAGCTCGCAGGAATTCGTCCACTTGGCGAATGCTGTTTTGCAGGTGATCGTCAGCGCGGTGGTTGGCTTCGCGCTCTGCGCGCTGTTCATCGCTTTGACACAGCGACCGCTGTTGCGGAGGCTCCGTGAATTGGCGAGCGGCCGTCGGCGCACAGGACGTCGGCTTCCGCCCAATAGTGTCCGAAAGGATTGGGCGCGCCTGCTCTTGCAATCGCTCCGTGGAATTCCCACATGCACATCATCAAATTGCCTGTTCAGATGTCGGCGAGATCGCCTGACCTGCAGGCAGACTTCGCGCCCGATACGCTGACCACGGATGTACTGGCAGATAGAGCAGCGGAGAGGAAAAGGTCGGGACATCCCGGCCTTTTTTGTTGCCTGGGAACTGAACCAGGAACGCTTCTTCGGTCCTTCGCGTTACGACCTCAACAGTAACGACATGGAGGTAACGGCATGAAAGGCGTCATTCTCTGGCTGATGGGTGTTCCCCTGATCGTCATCATTCTGCTTTACATGTTTGTCTTCTGACCGCATCGGGAGCCCGCCTGTGTTTCCCTATCCGGGCTTGCCCCCAACGGACTCAATCAGCGGTAATGCGCTTACACCGTCATTCACCCCAAGTTTTGCGGGATGCGAACGGCGGGCCACTTGCGTTACGCTGATAACGACTGAGGCTGTATGGGAACTGCGCATGATCGGCATAGGGATGACCGCAACGGCTTTCGGCAACGGACTTCCTTCCCGGCAACCCCGAACGAAATCGAGTTGCAACGTCGCCTGGTCTTCAGTAACGAAGGGGAAAATTAAACTTTCCCTGGTTCTGCTGATGATGGCGAACAGTGCGCAAGCGGACGAGCCGATCATTGGTCATGCGTCGGTTGTTGACGGAGATACCATTGAAATCGCTGGCGAGCGGATCCAGTTCAGTGGCGTCGACGCACCGGAAGGCTGGCAAGTCTGCTTGGATGAGAAAGGCCTCGATTACCGATGCGGCAAGGAAGCGGCTTCCGCCTTGGACGCGTTTCTGGCGGGTTCCCGGCCTACGCGCTGCGAGTTCGTCAAGCGCGATCGCTATGGCCGTTTTGTCGGCACCTGCTTTCGCGCCGATGGCAAAGACGTGAACCGCTGGCTGGTGGAGACCGGTAATGCAATCGACCGGGAAGGGCACAATAACGGCGTCTATGCTGACGCGCAGGCGACCGCCCGTTCGGCCGGTGCCGGTATTTGGCGCAGTCAGTTCGGCCAGTCATGTCCGGCCCCGCGCGGACGCGTGAACCGAAAGCCGATGTGTTGAAGGCAGCAAGCGAAATCGATGATCATTGAAATCTGGATCTTATGCAGCATCGTGACCGCGGTCGTGGCCGCGCTCAGGGGTGGACACAGTCTTCGCTGGTTGCTGATTGGTTGTGTACTCGGCCCGATAGGCATCATCGTTGCGCTTTTGATGCCCTCGCTGAAATCAGAAGACAAGGCGCTCGCCGAGAAGCGCCAGGACGAAGCGGAGGAAATCGCGAGACCGCTGCTGGAGAGCGAGACGCGAACCGTTTCCGCAAAGCATGACAAGGACTGACGCAACAGGCTGCGCGAGTGGAGTTGGCAACAGACGGCGGCGTTCGGTCGCTGCTCAATGATTGAAATCCAGCCGTGCTCAGGGGCACGGTCAACAAGGCGGCCAGTCAACCCGGCTTGGGCGCGACGCCAAATATCCGAGCATGTTCAACGGCTTTGGCGTTTGCCGACTCTATCCTCGATCGCACGCCGAAAAGCTGCCCAAAGCTTGCCGCAATTCGTCGCGTCCTTCGCTCCCACGCCCGATCGGCCGTCGAAAAACACAATCGATTAAAAAAATCATATTTCTGTAACTCAACCTCTGCTTGCCCCAGAATTTTGCGGGGCACAATTTCTACAACATGCGACGAAACCGAGGTTTTTCAAAGAAGCACGGCATGGAGCGGCCACCGCCGGTTTCTCACGGGCTCGCCGTTTAGGTGCAGCGCAGCAGGATTCGTTTCATTTTTCTGCTGCACTGCCATATTTTTTCTTCGCCGATGCTCTAGTTTACTTCCTACGGGCTCAAGACGCTCTGTTGAGACGGCTGCCGCCGAGCGCTGCCAGATAGGGAGTGACTGACATCGTGGGTATGGACGCGAGTGTTTCGTCGCGGATCGATCTGATGCGCATTGTGCTGGTTTCCTGCATCGTGTTCGCGCGCATGCGCGCCGGCCTCGGCGAGCGACTGACCCGAACCGGGGGCCCAAGCTTCTGGATTTTCTGCGCTCACTATCCGTTGTTTGTCCTGTTCTGGATGCTCTGGAATCGCAGCGGGCTGATCTACCACCCCCTCTTCTACTTCACGATGCCGATCCTGGTGATCGCGATCCTAGTCGCTTCCCACAATCTCATGAGGCGACAGGCACCCGACCTGCTCGACGCCCTCACGGGGAGCCGGGCAGGGAAAGGGCGAAGGGCGCTTCCGGCACAAGGTGGCGGACATGCGAGCTATTCGCCGCAACAAAGGTAATGACAATGATATCCGACTGTTATGCGCGCCTGCGCAACCTCACACTCGTCACGCTTCCGCTTGCGGGCCTTGCCGGAGCGGCGGTCGCCCAGCCGGGCGCCAACGGCGCATCCTTCATGGACGATTTCGACACTTTGAACACCGGCTTCTGGTACGTCTCGGACGGATGGAACAACGGCGCCCACCAGAACTGCACCTGGTCCAAGAAGCAAGTGAAGATAAACAACGGCATTTTGGAACTTGCCTTCGAACATCGAAAGGAGGGCGAGCGCAATTTCGCCTGCGGTGAAATTCAGACCCGCAAGCGTTTCGGCTACGGCACGTACGAGGCGCGGATCAAGACGGCGGACGGGTCTGGCCTGAACTCGGCCTTCTTCACCTACATCGGTCCCGCCGACAAGAAACCGCACGACGAGATCGATTTCGAAGTGCTCGGCAAGAATCCGGCGAAAGTCCAGGTCAATCAATATGTTTCGGCCAAGGGCGGCAACGAGCATCTTGCCGATGTTCCAGGCGGAGCCAACCAGGGCTTCAACGACTACGCCTTTGTCTGGGAGAAGGACCGGATCCGCTACTACGTCAACGGCGAACTGGTCCATGAGGTCACGGATCCGGCGAAGATCCCGTCGAACGCGCAGAAGATTTTCTTCAGCCTTTGGGGAACGGACACCCTCAGCGACTGGATGGGCACATTTTCCTACACGGAGCCGACAATGCTTCAGGTCGATCGTGTCGCCTTCACGGCTCCTGGCGACGAGTGCCAGTTCGCCGAGTCAATCGCCTGCCGCATGGATTGAGCAGCTTCCGAGCATTTGACCAACAATTGAGCATATGCAGCGTTTTGTTGCGATGCACAAAGAACTGAATTAAGCTCGGCTGGGGCTGAGCACGGAAACGGACGTTTTCATGCTGCAGATACTTTATTTGGCACAGGACCTTGCTGATCCTGCCGTACGCCGGCGGCTTCTGACGCTCGTCGCGGGTGGAGCGAATGTGACGCTTGCCGGCTTTCGCCGGGACGCCAATTCGCTCGCCGCCATGCATGGCATCGAGCCGATCGAACTGGGGGTTACGGCCGACGGTCGCTTTGCGCAGCGCATCGGAGCGGTTGCCGCCGCCTGCCTTTCGCTGAAGAGCAAGCTGGCGCATGTCGGCAAGCCCGACCTGATCATCGCACGCAATCTCGAGATGCTGGCCATCGCCAAACGCGCCGTGTCGCTTTTCGGCGGCCAGGTTCCGATTGTCTACGAGTGCCTCGACATACACCGCTTGCTCCTGCGCAAGGACGTCGTCGGGCGGGCGCTGCGTGCCACGGAGGCTCGTCTCGGACGCGACGCGCGCTGGCTGATCACCAGTTCGCCAGCCTTCATCGAACACTATTTTCGGCCGCTCTCGGGGCTCGACGCGCCGGCGCTGCTTCTCGAAAACAAGGTCCTGGAGATCGATGGCCCTGCGGATCGGATCGCCGTTTCCGCGCAATGCCCGGTGCCCGGTCCTCCATGGAAGATCGGCTGGTTCGGAGCCTTGCGCTGCGCCAAGTCGCTCGCGCTGCTCGCCGAGTTCTCCAGAAAGATGGAGGGCCGCTTCGAAATCGTTCTGCGGGGTAGGCCCGCTTATTCCGAATTCGAGGATTTTGACGCTTTCGTCCGCAATGAGCCCTTCTTGCGCTTCGATGGGGCCTACCGGAATCCGGAAGACCTCGCCGACATTTATGGCGATGTCCACTTCACATGGGCGATCGATTTCTTCGAGGAGGGCCAGAATTCCGCATGGCTGCTGCCGAACCGCCTTTATGAGGGATGCCGCTACGGACGGGTGCCTATCGCCATGAAGGGCACCGAGACGGCACGTTTCCTCTCGGTGCGTGGCATCGGGCTGGTGCTGGAGGAGGCCAATGCCGACAGCCTTGCCACGCTGATCGGATCGATGACGCCGGATCGATACATCGAAGCTGCCAACAGTGTCGCCCAATGCAACTCCGGAACCTGGGTCTTCGACCGTACGGACTGCGAGGCCCTGGTGCGGCGCCTTGCGGCACTCGCTGTCGAAACGCCGCAAACGATGCCGACTCCGGCCATACCGGAGCCCCGCCACAACGAGGGTGGATTGCTATGAGCCCGAACCGTCTGACCTCCAGCCTGATCGTCATTCCTTGCCTCAACGAGGCCGAGCACATCGAGGAGCTGGTCGCAAAGCTGCGCCCATCCCTGGAGCCGCTGAACGCAAAGATTGCGATCGTCGACGGCGGCAGCATCGACGGTACGCGCAAGATCGCGAGCCGTCTTGCTGCCGAGGACGAACGTGTCTTTTTCCTCGACAACCCGAAGCGCATACAGAGCGCGGCGATCAACCGGGCCGTTTCGGAACTTGGGTCCTCCTTCGACTACCTGATCCGCATCGACGCGCATGGGAGCTACCCGGACGACTATTGCCAACGTCTCGTCGAAGAGGCCGTGGCGACCGACGCCGACTCGGTGGTCGTGGCGATGCAGACTGTCGGCTTCAGCACCTTTCAGAAGGCAACTGCCTTCGCCCAAAACTCGACGCTTGGCAACGGCGGCTCCAAGCATCGGGCCGGCGCGGCCGGTCATTGGGCCGAACACGGGCACCACGCGCTCATGCGCATCGCCGCTTTCCAGATGGTCGGAGGTTACGACGAGACGTTCAGCCACAATGAAGATGCTGAGTTGGACTATCGCTTGGCGAAAGCCGGGTACCGCATCTGGATGACCGACAAGACGAACATGGTCTACTACCCGCGCGCGAAGGTCGGCCCGCTCTTCCGGCAGTACTTCGGTTATGGCCGTGGCCGTGCAAAGAACTTCCTCAAGCATCGCGCCGTGCCCGGCTTGCGGCAGATGCTGCCGCTGGCGGTCGCGCCCGTGGCTGTCGGAGCACTGCTTGCCGTCGTCAACTGGGTCGCCGCCATTCCGTTCGGCGTCTGGGCACTTGCGTGCCTTGGCTATGGCGCATGGATGGCGCTCGGCCAGAGAAATCCCTATGGGCCGCTGGCTGCCGTCTCGGCAATGGTCATGCATCTCGCCTGGTCGGCCGGCTTCTGGCGTGAGCTTCTCGACTTGCGACGGTTTCGGGTGATCCCATGACGGCTGCAAGCAAAGAAGCATCGCAGAAGCCGATGCGGATCGATATCGCCGTTTGCACCTTCCGTCGGCCCGCGCTCGTCGAGACGCTTCGCTCGCTGGCGGGAATCACGGTGCCCGCGAACGCGGTGGTCCGTATCATCGTGGCGGACAACGACGTCGAACCTAGCGCAAAGTCTCATGTCGATTCCCTCCGCCCGGAGATGCCCTTCGACATCACCTATGTCCATTGCCCGGCGTCGAACATCTCGCTCGCGCGCAACGCCTGCCTCGACAACAGTACAGGCGATTTTCTCGCCTTCATCGACGATGATGAGACCGCTTCGAAAGAGTGGTTGGTAGCCCTCGTGGAAGCCGCGCGAACGACTGGCGCCGATGCGGTCCTCGGACCGGTCCATGCTGCCTACGGCACGTCGGCGCCCGCCTGGATGCGTCGCGGCGATTTTCATTCGACACGGCCCGTCTGGGTCGGTGGTGAAATTCGCACCGGCTACACCTGCAACGTCATGCTGAACGTCGGAGCCCCGGCGCTAACCGGCCGTCGCTTCAAGCTCGCGCTTGGCAAAAGCGGCGGCGAAGACACGGACTTCTTCGCCGCCATGCATGACGCCGGAGGCACAATCGCTTTCGCCTCAGGGGCCTGGGTTTACGAACCGGTGCCGGACAATCGGGCCTCGCTCGCGTGGCTTTCGAAGCGTCGCTTTCGCTCCGGCCAGACGCACGGGCGCTTGCTGTCGGAGAAATCGAACCGTTCGCGGCGGCCGTGGAACCTCGCCCTGGCATCGGCCAAATCGGCCTATTGCTCGTTGGCGACCCTGCTTTTGCTGCCCTCACCCGTACACCGCTATCGGTTTGCGCTGCGGGCGATCATGCACGCCGGCGTCGTTAGCGGGCTCCTGGGCCACAAGGAACTTGAACAATACGGAGCAACGGGGGTGACATCGCCATGAGCGGGTTCGTTCCGGACGTCACCTTTGTCGTGGCCGCCTACAATGCCGCGGAGACGATCGTGCGCGCCGTCGAAAGTGCGCTTCGTCAGGAAGGCGTTACCGTCGAGGTGGTGATCGTCGACGATCGGTCTTCAGACGGGACGGTGGAGATCGTTTCTACCATCGCCGACCCGAGGCTGCGCCTGATTGCTCTCGAGCAGAACCGCGGCCCCGGAGGGGCCCGCAATGCCGGCTTGGCGGCGGCGCGCGGCAAGTGGATCGCGGTTCTCGATTCCGACGACACCGTGAGGCCGGATCGGCTGGCGCGCATGATCGAACGCGCCGAGAAGACCGGAGCGCAGGTCGTCGTCGACAATCTCGACGTCGTCTCGCTCGATGGGCAGAGCATCAGAATGTTCCCGGAGGCCGAACTTGCTCGGCAGCCGCTTCTGACGCTTCCCGCCTTCATCGAGTCGAATGTGATCTTCCGCTCGCAGCACAACTTCGGCTACATGAAGCCCGTGTTCGAGCGGCACTTCCTCGAAAGGCATGACCTCAGTTTCGACGAAGCGCTCCGGATCGGCGAGGACTACATTCTGCTTGCCTCCGCCCTTGCCTCCGGCGCCCGCTGCGCCATCGAGCCTTCGGCCGGCTATATCTATCATATCCGCGAGGGTTCCATCTCTCGCGTGCTCAAGCTCGACCATATCGACGCCATGATGTCCGCGGACGAGGCATTCCTGCGCCGCTTTCCGCTTGATATCCTGTCCGAGAGAATGCAGCGCAAGCGTACCCGCGGCTTCCACCAGGCGCGCTCGTTTCTCGTCCTCATCGAGCAGTTGAAAACCAGATCGTTGGCCGGCGCGCTGAAGACCGCGCTCGCCGACCCCCTTGCGCTTCGGCATTTGCACATGCCGATCGCCGTACGACTGCGCCGCCTTGCGGCGCGCTCAAGCACCGCCCCCATCACGGTGGCGACCGAACAATCCCCGCCGGGCGACAGCCCTTTTACAAGCAAAGGACGATAGAATGGACCGTATCAGGACCGTCAGGAAAGCCGTAATTCCCGTTGCCGGAAATGGAACCCGTTTCCTTCCCGCAACGAAGGCCGTGCCGAAGGAAATGTTGACGATCGTCGATCGGCCCGTGGTTCAATACGCCGTGGACGAGGCCCGTCAGGCCGGCATCGAGCACATCGTTTTCGTCACCAGCCGCAACAAGCAGGCGATCGAAGACCACTTCGACGACACGCCGGAACTGATCTCGTCGCTGTCACGTTCAGGCAAGAGCGCGCAGATTTCCGAACTCGAAAGCATGCTGCCGACGGCCGGTTCCGTGAGCTTCACGCGCCAGCAGGCCCCGCTCGGCCTTGGCCATGCGGTCTGGTGCGCACGCGATCTTATCGGCGACGAGCCCTTCGCGCTGCTGCTCCCCGACATGGTTTCATTCGGCCCACGCGGCTGCATGGCCGGCCTGATGGATCTCTACCAGGAGGTCGGAGGCAACGTGGTCGCCGTCGAGCAATGCGCCCCCGAAGACGCCTCCAAATACGGCATCGTCGGCAAGGGCGAAACGGTGAAGCACGGATTTGCGGTAACAGAGATGGTGGAAAAGCCCGCCGCGGGCGAGGCTCCGTCAAACTACTATCTCAACGGCCGCTACATCCTCCAGCCTGAGATCTTTTCCATCCTCGCACACCAGCAACGCGGCGCAGGTAACGAAATCCAGTTGACCGACGGGATGCTGAAGCTTTCGGCAAATCAGCCCTTCCACGCCCATCCCTACGAGGGCAGAACCTTCGATTGCGGTTCGAAGCAAGGCTTCATCGAGGCGAACGTCGCCTTCGCGCTTGACCGGGCGGATATCGGCGACATGGTCTTCGAATCCGTTCGCGAGATCGTCTTGTCTCACGAAAGCCGCATCCGAGCGGCATAAGCAAATGTTTCCCGGCGGCTCCGGAAACATACAGCAGGAGCCGCCGGCACGGACCGGAGAAAAAAATGAACAGAGCGGCCCCCATGAAACAAAGAAGTGTCCCCTTGAGCATTGTGCCCCCCGAGGAAGAATCCGACGGCTTTATCAATCTTGATCGGCTTCTGGCGATTGCCGCCCGCAGGGCAAAAATGGTCGCGGCCTTTGTTGTCCTCTTCATCATGCTGGGTGTCGTCTACCTGCTTTTCGCGACACCGACCTACACGTCCATGACGCAGGTTCTGCTCGACGAGAACTTGTCAAAGTTTGCCGAAGAAGAGCCAACGCCGGCAAACAGCCAAATGCTGGACACTCAGATCGCGAGCGCCGTGGAGATCCTGAAGTCCGGCGAGCTTGCCCTGCGGGTCGTCGACAAACTCAATCTTTCCGAGAACCAGACGATCATGAATCCGCCGCTTTCGCCGGTTGCCTACGTCAAGGATTGGGTGAGGACAGCGACCGGCCTCTTTTCGTCAGGTCCGACGGTTTCGGAGGAGGTATTACGCAAGAATCGGCGGCTGGCGGCGGCAGCGTTGATCCAGCAGGCCCTCACGGTCGAGCGCGTATCGCGAAGCTCGGTGGTGGCCCTCTCCTATAAGTCGAACGACCCCCTCCTTGCCGCAACCGTCGTGCGTGGCTATGCGCAGGCATATCTCACCGATCAATTGAACGCCAATTTCGAAGCGACGGAACGTGCTTCCGTCTGGCTGCAGGAACGCCTAACGGATTTGCGGCAGCGCTCCCTGGCGGCGGCACTCGAGGTTGAGCAGTTCAGAAGCGAAAACGGTCTGACTGCCGCGCGCGGCGAGCTGATGTCGGAACAGCAATTGTCGGACCTCAACAGCCAGCTCATCGTCGCCCAGGCCGACACTGCAAGTGCCTCGGCGCGCTACAACCAGTTCAAGTCGATTGTCGACCAGGGGCCGGAAACCGCCGTTAACAACGCGACGATTTCTCCCAAAGAGGGAGACAACATGGTGATCCGCGACCTCAGGGCCCGCTATCTCGCCGTCGTGAAGCGCGAGCAGGAGGTCGCCCGAAGCTTTGGCAAGGACCACCCTCAGGCTGTATCACTGAGGGCCGAGCAGGCCGACATGGGGCGGCAGATCTACCAGGAACTGCAGCAACTGACGGCGAGCTACAAGAATGAATATGAAGTCGCCCGCTCGCGCGAGCAGTCACTGCGTGAAAGCATCGAAGGAGTCGTGGGGAAAAACACGAATGCCAACAAGTCGCTCGTTCAGTTGAGGGACCTGGAGCAGAAGGCGGCGGCTCTGAAGACGCTTTATGAGTCCTATCTCGGCCGCTACGAGCAGGCCGCGCAGCAACGCTCCTTCCCAATCGCCAAGGCTCGGGTCATCTCCGAAGCCGGCGTTCCCACCGCCCCGTCGAGCCCGAAGAAGACCCTGACGCTTGCACTTTCCGCCGTGCTCGGCTTGATGGCCGGCGGCGCCTTCGCCGCCTTCCAGGAGTTCCGCGAGAGAACCTTCCGGCTTGAAGACGATGTGCGCACAATCCTCGGTCACAAGTCGCTCGGTTATGTGCCGCTGATCGGTTCACGGACAAAGAAAAGTGCGGAACTCGTCCGCACACGCTTTGCCTCCGACAGGCAACCGGAAATACTCGGCGAGGAGACGGTGGCCTTCCAGCGCCTGTCGCGCATGGTCCTCGAAGCGCCACAATCCTCCTTTGCCGAGACCTTCCGGAATGCCAAGCTTGCTTGCGATCACATGCTGCACGGCAACGACAGCCGGGTGATCGGGATCGTGTCAGCGGTTCCGGACGAAGGGAAATCGGTCATCGCCGCAAACTTCGCGGCGCAGTTGGCCGCCAGCGGAAAGCGGACGCTCTTGATCGATGGCGATATCCGCAAGCCCGGCCTCACCCAGATGATCACGCCCGCCCCCCGCACGGGGCTCGTCGAGACGCTGATGGGTGAAGCCACCTGGCCCGCCGGCATCAAGGTCGACCAGCGCACCAAACTTGCGATCTTCCCTGTCGGCGGCGGGGCGTCCAACCATCAACCCCATCAGAGCCACGAACTGCTCGCCTCGGCGGCCATGGCAAACCTGATCGAGAATGCGCGCAGTTCGTTCGACTACGTCGTCGTCGACCTCGCTCCGCTCGCGCCTGTGGTGGATGCGAAGGCCTTTGCTCCGCTTGCAGATGGTTTCATCTTCGTTGTCGAATGGGGAAAGACACCGTCCCGACTGGTGCGCGACGTGCTCCATTCCGAGCCGCAAATCAATTCCAAGGTGCTCGGGGTCATCCTCAACAAGACCGACATGGACGAGCTTTCGAAGTACAGCGACTTCGGCGGCGTCGAGAAATATCGACACCGTTACGGCAAATACTATGTCGAGCATTCGATCAGCGGGGACCGGCCCGCGGCGTGAGCTAATGGATGCCCGCATCTGCCATGCAGCGTCGACGCGCGACGCTGCATGTTTTTATCCTTAGAATCGGCTCCTTGAAACTACGCAATTCCGGACGGAAAACCGTTACACACTTCTCCTGGAATTGCTCTAAGGAAACATGCGGTAGGTAGCTACGCACGCCGCAAGGCCTATCATTTCGTTACTTTATTGGGTCAATAAAATGATCTAAATCCTTGAAATTTCTCGTCTGATCGAGACGTCCTTACTACGGCTTTCGATCGACCCTGAAGATCCAGGCCAGCGCCATCAGTGCCACCACGCCCGCGAGGATGGCGAACGCCAGGAGATAGAACAGGGAAAACTCCAAGAGGCTCGGAACGAGCCGCAGCGCGCGACCCAGCACCGTCGGCGATCGGCGCCAGTCCGGCAATTCGTCTCGGTTGAACGCTTCCAAACGACGAGCAAGGAACTGCATCTATCCTCTGCCTTCGTGGAACCGGCTACAGCGCCGCGCGTCCTGAGACGCGCAAAGGCCGCTGAAGCGATTTAAATTGCCGCTTGTTTTATCCGTAAATCGGCTACGTTTTAGGAATCACGCGGTCATCCGTTAACCTTGGACGAAAACATGTTGCATCGCAACAATGGCGACACCGAGGCGGCGGCTGTGTTGGGATGCGGCTTCGATAATGCCCTGCCATCCCCATATCACCACCAACGGTGGAAGTGGTGCACGGGCCCCCGTCCTTCGCCCACAGACAAGGTATTCGCCGCGGAAAGCGCAGCATGCAGGTAGGCCTTCGCCTCGCGCACCGCGTCGATCAACGGCCGTCCGAGCGCGAGGCCGGCAGCGACGGCCGCCGAAAGCGTACAGCCCGTGCCGTGATCGTTGCTCGTCTCGATCCTGGCTGCCGGGAGGCGGATAAGCGTCGTGCCGTCAAAAAAGAGGTCAGTTGCTTCGCTGCCCGTCCGATGGCCGCCCTTGAGCAGCACCGAACGGGCACCGGTCGTCAGAATGACTTCGGCCTGCCGCGCCATCTCCGTTTCATCCTCGGCGATCGAACGGCCGGTCAGCAATGCGGCTTCGGGCAGGTTCGGAGTGGCGACCAGCGCCAGCGGCAAGAGTTCCTCCGTCAGCGTCGCCACAGCATCCGGCTGCAACAACCGGTCGCCGGAGGTCGCCACCATGACCGGATCGATAACCGCCTGCTTGCCGAAGCGGCGCAGCCCGCCGGCGATGGCGGCGATCGTCTCCTGGCGCGAGACCATGCCGATCTTGACGGCAGCGACGTCGAGATCGGCAAAGACCGCGTCGATCTGTGCCGCGACGATTTCCGGTGAAAGGTCGGCGACGGCGGTGACGCCCTTCGTATTTTGAGCCGTCACGGCGGTGATGACGCTGGCGCCGTAGACACCGAGCGCGGAGAATGTCTTGAGGTCAGCCTGAATGCCTGCCCCGCCGCCGGAATCGGAACCGGCTATGGTCAGCGCGATCGCCGTCATCGGGCTTGCACCTCGACAACAGGCAGAAACGAAAGATTGAGCATCATTGTCGGTCTCCAGATTGGAACATCACGGAGATCCAGGAAATCGCGAAGAAGTGGCGAGAGCGCCTTCAAGGGTGCTGTTCCCGTTCCTACGCCGGCATGACCCGGATCAGGTTCAAGGGTCCGGCTCACCGCCGTCTCAGCACCGCCCGGTGCTCCCCTCGGAATGTCGGCATTGTATCGGACAGCGACGCCGGTCTGTCAACAAAGTAGCAAGCCTTCTCAATCTCGTTGCCTGCGAACTCGGCGAACGCGCCATCGATGCGCTCGCCGCACGCGTGCGCTTGATCACCGCGATGCAGCTCGAGCACGACTGACCGCGAAGTGCCTATGTCCTCTCGTGCATGAAGGCCCGCGATGCCCAGCACCCGATCGCGCGCAGGCGGCTAACGTCGAGACCGTCGCGCGCACTTGCCGAAATCCCCGCCAGCACAGCCATCACATAGTCGGCGATCTCGTCCGCCTGGTCTGCCTCTCGGCGGGCGATCGCATCGCGCACCAGCTGACGGCTCTGACGCCAGAGCGTCTTTGCCTTATCGCAGGCGACGGCATCCGTTCCGCCGCGCGCGCCTTCGATCACCAGACAGCCGGTGGCGCCAGGATCCGCCGTATAGGCAACGGCTGCGGCTTCGAATAGCGCTGCCAGCGCTTCGTTAAATGCCTTGTCCGGCGCAAGCAGGCGCTCGAAGTCCAGGCCTTCCGTCTTCGCGTAGCGCTCGAGCGCACGCCCATAGAGATCGGCCTTGCTGCCGAACGCGGCATAGAAGCTCGGCGGATTGATTCCAAGCGCACCCGTCAGGTCCGCGAGGCTGACGGCGTCGTATCCCCGTTGATGGAACAGTGCCTGCGCCTTGCCGACGGCTTCATCGACATCAAAGGCACGGGGCCGACCGCGCGGTTTCGCATTTTTTGTATCGTGCACTACAAAATTCCTTGCGCTCGTCTCCTGCTCATATTATGTAGCACTTACTACATTTTTTCTCAAGGAGAGAGCAATGACCAGTTTCAGCGGAAAGAAGATCTTCGTCATCGGCGGCAGCCGCGGGATCGGTGCGGCAATCGTCCGGCGTTTCGCCAATGAAGGTGCGGTCGTTTCCTTCACCTATGCCGGGGCAACCGAGGCGGCAAAGGCACTGGCCTCGGAAACGGGCTCGACTGCGATCCAATCGGATGCTTCGGACCGCGATGCCGTCATCAAGGTCGTGAAGGATCAAGGCGCGCTCGACGTCCTCGTTGTGAACGCAGGAACCCTGGTTCTCGGCGATCCTCTGGAGGTGGATGCGGATGCCGTCGACCGGATGATCGACGTGAATGTGCGCGCACCCTATCACGCGGCGGTCGAGGCCGCGCGGCAGATGCCCGAAGGCGGTCGCATCATCATCGTCGGCTCGGTAAACGGTGATCGCATGCCCTTTGCAGGCGGTGCCGCTTATGCGCTGACCAAGTCTGCCGTGCAGGGCATGGCCCGTGGTCTCGCCCGTGATTTTGGCGTTAAGGGCATCACGGTCAACGTCATCCAGCCCGGCCCGACATCGACCGACATGAACCCGGAAGACGGCCCGATGAGCGATTTCATGCACAGCTTCATGGCGATCAAGCGCCATGGCCGCCCGGAGGAAGTCGCCGGTCTTGCGGCCTACCTCGCTGGCCCCGAAGCCGGTTTCACGACCGGAGCGCTTCATACCATCGACGGCGGCTTTGGCGCCTAGTGCGCGGCCATGATCCGACCCCATGCGGCGGTTGCATCCGGGCATGGGGTTGTGGCCTGTGTGCAATATCTCCGGACACGCGCAAAACGAGGCTCGCAAGAAGGCCACGCCGTTGCGAAAGCTGCACATTTTGGTGAAAGCGGCTCTCCACGACAGATCGTGATTGGACTTCGGCACGCGCAAGAGTCACTTTTATAGTGGGCTGAATTCGGAACTGGGGCGGAGCAACTATCGTCTGAATGGAGGCCAAAATGAAGCACCATGCACTCGAGCAACTGCAGATCGTCGCAGAGGTCAAGCAGGACTTCCCGCGCCGGCTTACAACGCGCGCAGAGCGTCTGGAACGCTGGGCGGAACTCCTCGAACAAATTCCGCACAGACACCTCTCGACGCTGCACGAGACCGAGTACCAGCCGGCCAGAGTGCGTGCGACCATGCGCGGCGACGACTCGCCGATCTCGGTCGCATTCAAGGACCCCGTCCTGCGCGCAGCCGGAATGGAAAATGACACTTATGGCGAAGCAAAGCGGTTCTTCGAACTGAGCGACGAGCAACTGCACAGGGTTATCTGCTATTGCCACTTCGGTGCTACGGTAAGCGCTGCGACGGCGGCCCGTCACATCCGCTCGGCGATAGCCGGCAAGCAGACAGGCCTGTTCGCGCGTTTGCGCGCCATATTTGTCGGTTGAGGCCAGCCGGCCACGCTCTGCGGCCTGATGGTTGAAGCGGTTGGCCGCTTGGCCTGACCGCAAAGCAGATGCTTATGGCTGGCTTATCTGCATCAACCCGACCGCTTCGGCCGGGATGAGAACGTTTGGTCTCCTGGGTTCGGGGCCCGCCTGTGGCCCCGCCTCTTCATGCGCGCGGGATTTCGTCGATCGCGGCCGCATGGGTGGCAATTGGCCGCCGTGGTCCCTGCGAGATAAGCCAACATCCTTCGCGACAGAAATCCGCTCGTGCGGCAATCAAAACAGCGTCGCGTCGAGATCGTGCCCTTGCTGCTGTGGCATCGTCTCAGTCCCCCGGTCCCTCCACGTCGCGACCCGTTTTCGCAACCGCCTCCAGCCGGTTGGCGAACTCACGCCTCAGTGTCCGGCGCAACTCGGCCGCACGATGTCGGCGTTGATCGGCTGCAGTCTCCGGACGCCATTGCGGCACCTCCACCGGGCGGCCCCCGCTGTCCACCGCGACCATGGTGAAATAGCAGGAGTTGGTATGCCGCCGGGTACCGGCACGAATATCTTCCGCCTCCACGCGAATGCCGACCTCCATCGACGTGCGGCCGGCATAGTTGATCGAGGCGCGGAAGGTTACCAGTTCGCCCACATGGATGGGCTCCTTGAATATCACCTGGTCGACGGACAACGTCACCGCATATTGCTTGGAAAAGCGGGAGGCGCAGGAAAAGGCTACCCGATCGAGCAGATTCAGAAGCGCGCCGCCGTGCACCTTGCCACTGAAGTTGGCCATGTCCGGCGTCATCAGAACCGTCATTTCAAGGCGTCGCGCATCCTGTTCCGTCGATGTCATGGGCTCTATCCTTTCGTTTCGCCTCTATTGCGCCGTGCTTCCGATCCGATGCGCAATCGAACACCGCCTTGAACGCTGGCTGTTTCTATCCTTAAACCGGCTATAACTTAAGGATACACATAGATAGCACCTGTCTGGCTGTTGACGCGACAACCCAACGGCTGACCGGCGAACGCTGCAAATTGTGGCCCCGCCCGGTAACACCACGACCTCCCTGCTCACCGATCGCGACATAGTCTCCGGTCACCAAGCCACCGCGACACTCTGACTTGTTCCCCAGCAGCGAAAGTGCTTCGCCGAACACGAGCATTCTCACTTTCGCTTGTCATTGTAGGCTCGTGGCGAACAAGGAGAAAACAATGGCGAATTACAAAGAGACAATCAGTCTTGCCCACGAAGGCGCAATCAATGCCCTGGCGACGGCCGTGCGCCACGCGGAAACGATGGGCGTCCCGCAATGCGTCTTCATCGTCGATGCGAGCGGCGAGACGATCGCCAGCATCCGCATGGACGGCGCGAAATACCTGAGCATGCATACGGCTCGCGCAAAGGCCCGCACCGCAGCCTCGATCAACGGGCCGACAGGCGCAATGGCGGTCGAATTCGGCGTTGCCGCGGGGATCGCATCGCAGGGCGGCGTGACGCATCTTGCAGGCGGCCTTCCCATTCGCTTCGGCGGCAAACTCGCCGGCGCTATCGGCGTCGGTTCCGGCACGAGCGAGCAGGATTTCGAGGTGGCTCGCGCCGCGCTGAAGGCAATCGACGCCGATCCGGTCTAGAGCAATTTCAGGAAAAGTGTGTAACGGTTTTCCGTCCGGAATTGCGTAGTTTCAAAGAGTTAGATTATTTCGCTGTTTCAATGAAACAATGAAATAATCTAAGCAGCAGTCGCCGGCCTAACCCTTCACTGCACCCGCGGTCAAAGACGCCGAGATCTGCCGGTACATCAACAGACCCAGCAAGGCGGGGGGCAGTGCCCCGAGCACCATGACGGCTGAGGCGGTGCCCCATTGCACGCCTCCCCCGCTGGCGGCGAAGAAGAATGACGCTCCGACCGTCATCGGCACCGCCCGGCTCGTCGTCAGCATCAGGCCGAAAAGGAATTCGTTCCAGGCCGTGATGAACCCGAAGATGAAGGTCGTGACGAGCGCCGGGCGCACCACCGGACGGATGATCATCAGCATGACCTGCCGGGAGCTGGCACCGTCCATCTTTGCCGCCTCGTCCAGCTCGGACGGCACGTCGGAGATCGCATTGACGAGGATGACGAGCGCCAGCGGCGTGTTGACGATCGTCAGGATCAGGCCGAGGCCGAGCTGCGTGTCGAGCAGCCCCAGCCACTGGTACATCATATAGAGCGGGATCGCGAAAATGATCAGCGGCACAGCACGCAAATTGATGATGAGCGGCAGCAGCGTGCGATTCCCCGCTTCGCTTCGGGCGATGGCGTAGGCGGCCGGAAAGGCGAGCGCGATCGCCAGTCCCGTACCGATCAGCGAGGCGACGGTGCTGTTGAAGAGATAGCCGTAGATGTTGAAGCGATCGGTCTCGCCAAGCACCCGCATGTAATTTTCAAGCGTCGGCTCGCCGATCCAGAACCCAGGATTGAACGACAGTTCGCGCGCGCTCTTGAGGGACGTGATCACCGTGACGAGGACGGGAAAATTCATCGCGAGCACGACGATCGAGAAGACAAGCCAGCGCAGCAGGTTGAGCATCGGTCAGCGCCTCCCGCGGCCTGTTATCCAGTTGAGGCCGTAAAGCACGGCGAGCGACGCCAGGAAAAGGACGACGGATGCCGCAACAGCCTTGCCGATCGCCCCGCCCTTGAAGAAGGCCTGGTAGATGTAGATCGAGAGTGAGGTCGTCGATCCGCCCGCCCCGCTGCCGGTGAGTGCGTAGACGTTGTCGAAGACGCGGAAGCCATCGATGAAGCGGATGAAGAAGGCAATCACCAGCGTCGGCAGCATCAGCGGCAGTTCGATCCACCAGAGCGCCTTCAGGGCCGACGCGCCATCGAGCGAGGCGGCTTCGCGAACCTCGAGCGGTATCGCCGCATAGGCCATGTAAAAGAGCAGGAAGGCGAATGGCGTCCACTGCAGGATTTCGACAACGAGCAGCGTGCGGAAGGCGTTGTCGACGTCGAGGAAGGCCGGGCTGTCGCCGAACCATTCGAACAGATAATAGGGCACCGGGCCAGCGAACTCGTGCAGGACGAGCCGGTACATGAGTCCGATCATCGCCGGGGCCACCATCAGCGGCAGCATCAAGGGCGCCATCAGGTATGAGCGCCTCGCCAGCAGCGGCGTGAGGAAGACCGCCAGAAAGAGTCCGATCAAACATTCCGCGAGGGCCGTCAGTACACCGAAGCGCATGGAAAAGGAGACGGCGCCCCAGAATTCGCGGTCGGCAAGCACCGCGGCGTAATTGCCGAAACCGCTGAGGCTCGGACTGCGCAATGTCTCGAATGAGACCGTCGAAATCGAATAGACCAGATTGACCGCCGCAGGAAAACCCAGAAAAAACAGGAGGAAACCCACGAGCGGTGTGAGATAGGCTCTGCCTTCGGCGCGGTTTACGATAGCCATTTCCATCCGCCAGATGCGCCGGACGCCAGGCTCTTGCCCAGCGTCCGGCTCAAAATTATTTCTTCAGCAGATCCTGCATGCCGGTCTTGGTGTGCGCCAATGCGTCTTCCAGACTTTGCTGGCCAGCCCAGTAGCCGGTGAATTCCTTTGCCTGCAGCTCGTAGATCGAAAGCGCGTTTGCCGAGGTGGCGCCGTTCATCACGTAGCCGTATTGGCTGGCGAATTCCCCGAGCTTGACGAGGTCCGGTCGCTCGTTTGAAACCTTGGCCGCAACGTCGGGGGCAAGCGCCGGCGAACCGCCGCTGCGGGCATAAAGCAGAGCGGCATCTTCGGTGGCCAGCCATTTGAGGAACTTGACGGCACCCTCCTTGTTCTTGGCATTCTTGTTGAGGCCGAGACCGAGCCCATGGATATGGTCGGCGCGGCCATTCGGGCCTGCCGGAGGCGCGACGATGCCGGTGACAGCCGCGACCGCAGGGGTCTTCTCCGTATTGGTCAAATCGGCGGCCGCGGCATTCCATTGCAGCGCCGTCGCCGCCTGGCCGGCGCCAAAGGCCGCGTTTGTCTCCGCATATTCGTAGCTGAGCGAATCTTTCGGCGAGGCACCGGCGTCATAGAGCTTCCTGTAAAGCTCCAGTCCGGTCTTGTAGGCGTCGGAATCGACCGTGACGTTGCCGTCCTTGTCCGTCCAGTCCGCACCGTAGGAACGCGGCAGAGACTGGAACACCATCATGTTGAAGAGCAGGTTCTTCATCTGCAGCACCGTGCCGTAGCGCACCGGGCTGTCGGAGTTCACCTGCTTGCTGAAATAAAGCGTCGTCGCCGCCCAATCGTCCCAGGTCCAGCTATCGGGATCCTTCGGCTGCAGATCCTTGCCGAGATGCTCCTTGGCGATTTCCGCATATTTCTTCTTGGCGGCATCGTCCTGCATCAGCGCGTCGACGAGGTCCTTGCGGTAGTACATGAAGTGCAACGACAGGTCGGTCGGCACGCCATACTGCTTACCGTCGAACTGCATCGTCTTCAGCACGGACTCGCCGAATACCTTGCCAGCGTCGGCGCCGAGATCGACCGGCTCCATGTAAGGCGCATAACGGCCGATCGAATAGGTCGCGACGAGATTGACATCGAAGGCGTTGGAGCCGGCCGCCATGTCCGCCTGCAATTTGTCGAAGAAGCCGTCACGGTTGAAGAAGAGCAGCTCGACCTTGTCTGCGTCGGCAATGCCCGACTGGGCGTTATAGGCCTCGACGGTCGCACGCAAGGCGGTCTCCTCCGAACCGCCCGGCCAACCGAGCACTGTGACGGTTGCATGGGAAATGCCCGGCAGGGCAACGCTTGCGAGAAGAACGGCCGCAGCCGGAAAAGACGTCCTGTTCAGTTTCATCGTTGTTCCCTTTCTTATCTTTTGACGGTTCGAATGCATGCGAAGCAGCGCCGCTACCCGCCCTCTCCCGCGAGGTCGGCGACGCCGATGATGCCGGCGCGGCCGCCGAGCTTGGCCGCGACGAGACGTGGGGCGAGACGCGGCGCAACATCCTTCAGATGTTCGCGCATCTCATCGATGTAGCCGGCAGCAAGACCGACCCCGCCACCGATGACGATCTGGTTCGGATCGAGCATCAACTGAATGTCGCGACAGAGCGTTGCCGCGCGCAGCGCAGATTGCGAAACGATCGCCCGCGCCCATGGCGCGCCCTGCCTCGCATTTTCGAAAACCTTGGCGGCCTCCGCTTCGTGGCCGGCCTTCAGCGCCTCCACTGTGATCCACCGCCCGGACGTCTCGTCCTCCAAGGGAGACCGACCCTGCGACGGGCCGCGAATGAGACCGAAATGACCTGCAAGCCCCGGCAGCGGCCGTCCGTTGATGACGATCCCGCCGCCAATCCCGGTCGAGATGGTCAGAAAGACGAGGTTTTCACCGGAGCCGGCGCCGAACTTGTATTCGCCCCAGGCGGCTGCCTGCGCGTCGTTCATGGCGAAGACCGGCTTGCCGAACAGGCGTGTCGCCCTGTCGACCAGGGGATAGCCGTGGGGAATGCCTAGCGTCGCCGGATTGAGCGCCGACCAACGCCCGTCCTGAACGAGACCGGTGACCGCAAAGCCGATACGGGCATAACGGCCGCGCCATTGCGCGGTACGCTCGGCAACGGCTTCGAGCCATGCGTCAGGCCCCGCCTCGCGTGCCGTCGGAACGAGAATCTCATCGGCAATAACGGTGCCTTTGACCAGCGCCGCCATCGTCTTGGTGCCGCCGATGTCGACCGCAAGCACGGTTTCCGCAGACCTTCCATCCTGCCTGGTGTAGGCTTTCGCCAAGGCTTCATGAAACCATGCCGTTACGTGCTCCGTGCGGGTGATAGCCGACCCGACCACGACGGCATAGGCGCCGGCTTTGACGGCGGCGGCCGCCTGTTCCGGCGAGCGGATGCGTCCCTCGGCAATGACGTAGGGGGTAAGCCTCCGCATCGCCGCAACGAGGTCTATGTCCGGATCGACCGGTTCGGGGCCACCCACATATCCGGATAGCGTCGTGCCGACAAAGTCCACGCCGGCGGCGAGCGCTTGCGTGGCATCCTCCAGCGAGGAGCAATCGGCCATCGTCAGCTTGCCCTTCGCCTTTACCGCCCGCACGAGCTCCTCGATACCGGCCGGGCGCACCCGGTCCGTTGCATCGAAAGCAACGACGTCCGCACCGGCGTCTGCAAGGGCCTCAGCGTCGGAGACATAGGGCGTGATACGCACCGGGCTGTCGGAAAGATCGCGTTTGACGATACCGATGATCGGCACTGTGACGGCGGAACGTACAGCCCTGACATAGGCGACGGATTCAATCCTCAGCGCCCGAGCGCCTGCATCGATCGCCGCCTTGGCGAACCCCGTCACGAATTCGGCGTTGTCCATCGGGCCGGCCGGAACCGGCTGGCATGAGACGATCAGGCCGTTCCTTATGTCTTCGCGCTGCAATCGTGAAACTCCCTCTCCGGCATCACGATAGATAGAAAATACCAGAATACAACCAGTTTATGACTGGTATCATCGTTGCAGCTCGAACACGAAATCGTAGACGTCGCCCTTGTAGCGCGTCTCGCAGTATTCGACGATCTGGCCGTCCCCGAGAAAACAGCGCCGTTCGGTCATCAGCAGCGGCGCGCCGGGGTCGCAATTAAGATGCTGGGCATCCTCCTCGCTGGCTGGTCTTGACCGCATTCTCTGGATCGCGCGCTGAGGCAGAAAGCCACGCGCCTCCAACGCCCCGTAGAGGGAGTCGCCGACGAGATCCGGCGATGGCAGGAAGCGAACCGGAACTGCAGAAATCTCGACAGCGATCGGTGCAAAATCGGCAGTTCGAACCCGTTTCATGCGGACGACATTGGCGTTGCCGGCGATCCCCAATGCCATCATCTCGGCCGGCGAAGGCCGACTTATCTGCTTGGAAAGCCAGACGCATCCGGGTGTCAAGCCGCGTGCGCGTATGTCCTCGGAAAAACTCGTCAGCGTCGAGAGTGATTTTTCGACGCGCGATCCAACTTCCGTGCGGAAGCCATGCCGGCGATTGAGCAATCCCTCCTCTTCAAGCAAGGCGAGCGCTTTTCGTACTGTCACGCGAGAGAGCGAAAATGCATCGGCAATGACGCGCTCGCCGGGCAGGGCTGCACCGGCCCTCAAAGCGTTGGAGCGGATTGCGGTCTCGATTGCCGACTTCAATTGCTTGTAGAGCGGTGAACCGGGCGCCGCGCCGGCAAGTTCCTTGCCCACCAGTTCGATGAAGGTATCGGTTTCCATTGCCGCTCCACGCAAATTGAACCGCCTGTGGATTTCATCCACAAACGCCAGCTGGAGCTATACTGGTATTATCCTCCTAGAGCAATTCCAGGAAAAGTGTGTAACGGTTTTCCGTCCGGAATTGCGTAGTTTCTACGAGTTAGATCATTTCAGCGTTTCAATGAAACAATGAAATGATCTAGCGCAAATCCGCGGATGCACCGGCGCGGAATTCACTTCGCCGGCTGCGCCGCCAAGTCATTTCCGCGAGGGAGATCATCGATCCGCAAGAAGCGCCCTGCCCGTCATGGCCTCTGGCTGCCGGATCTCCATAAGCGCCAAAATGGTGGGGGCGACGTCGGCGAGAATACCGCTGCGCAGGCCTACATCGCGCGACGGCCCCGACAGCAGGACCGGCACCGGATTGATCGTATGGGCCGTGTGCGGCTCCCCGTTTTCGGGATCGATCATCGTCTCGCAGTTGCCGTGGTCGGCGATGACCAGCATCGACCCGCCCGCACGCGAGACGGTCGCGTCGATTTCACCGAGCGCGCCGTCGACCGTCTCCACGGCGAGAATGGCCGCATCGAGCTTGCCGGTGTGACCAACCATATCCGGGTTGGCGAAGTTGACGACCACCAGGTCGTAGCCTCCGCTCTCGATCGCGGTCACAACCTTCGTCGTCAGTTCTGGAGCCGACATCGCGGGTTGCAGGTCATACGTGGCCACTTTGGGCGAGGGTACGAGCGCCCGCTCCTCCCCTTCATGCGGAACCTCGCGCCCACCGTTCAGAAAATACGTGACGTGGGGGTATTTTTCCGTTTCGGCGAGATGGATTTGCGTCTTCCCGGCTTTCGCAATCGTCTCGCTCAATCCGTCGTCGAGGCGCTGCGGTGGAAACAACGTGCCCATAGAGGCGTCGAGTTCCGAGCCGTACGAGACCATTCCGACGGCGGTCGACAGGTCCGGCCCCCTGCCCCGATCGAAGCCATCAAAATCCGGAAGCGTCAGAGCCGCAAGAATCTCACGCACGCGATCCGAGCGGAAGTTCGCACAGAGAACCGCGTCTCCGTCGCGAATGCCGGCATAATCGCCGATGACGCTCGGTGGGATGAATTCATCCGTCTTACCCTCGGCCGCGGCAAGAGCGACTGCCTCCTCTGCCGTACCGGCACGAACGCCCCTGCCTAGAGCGATCGCCTCGTAGGCGAGTCTGACCCGATCCCAGCGGCTGTCCCTGTCCATCGCGAAGAAGCGGCCGCTGACCGTGGCAACGACAGCACTGTCCGGAAGCTTCTCAGTGAGTTGGCGGAGATACGGCGCCGCCTGCCCCGGTTGGGTATCGCGGCCATCGGTAAAGGCATGAATGATCGGCCGCACGCCGAGGCTCGCCAGCTCCCGGGCGGTCGCCGCGACATGGTTCATGTGGGAATGCACGCCGCCCGGGGAAACGAGTCCGAGAATATGGCATACACCCCCCGTCCGCCCGAGCGCGTCCGGCAGCCCGCTCTCGGCGAGCAGATCGCGCAGGGTGCCGTCTGCGATCGCGGCATCGATACGCGGCAGCTCCTGCATCACAACGCGCCCCGCTCCGATATTTAGATGCCCCACTTCGGAATTGCCCATCTGTCCCTCGGGCAAGCCAACAGCGGGGCCATGCGTCGTGAGAAACGCATGCGGACAGGTCGCCCACAAACGATTGAAGTTCGGCGTCTTGGCGAGCAGGACGGCATTGCCTTCTATCTCTTCTCGCCAGCCCCATCCGTCCATGATCATCAGGACGGTCGGTTTCTTCTTAGCCAAGGTAACCCCCTATTTGCTTAAGTCCCGGGATTATTCTGCGCCCGGCCGCATCGCATCCTTCAGCCGCGCCTCCAGGATGGCCAGGAAAGCCCGAAGCTTCTTCGGCACAAAACGGCTGCGCGGATAGAACGCCTTGATCACGCGGCGCGAGACGATCTCGCCGTCGAAGACGGAAAGCAGCCTCCCAGCGCGGATTTCCTCGACGATGCTGTAAAGCGGAAGCCGGGCAATGCCGGCGCCCTGGAGGGCCGCGAGCACGATCGCGCTCTCGAAATTCGAATGAAATGTGCCGTCCACCTGCACGGTGATCTCCTCGTCGTCGAAGCGTGCGCTCCAGGTACGCGGATCGGGCTTCTGCGTCGTGTGGATCAGGCAGTTGTGTTCTCGAAGGTCGGCCGGCTTGTGCGGTTTCTGCCGCTCGGCGAAGTAGGACGGCGCGGCGCAAATGACATAGGGCGCGGGACCGAGCTTGCGCTCGAAAAGGCCGGTGTGGAAGGACTCGTCGTCATCGAAATCGCGGCTGCCGATCACGACGTCCACGCCGCGTTCCATGAGATTCACCGAGTAGGCACTGACGGTGAGCTCGACCTTTATTGAAGGATATCGCGCGTTGAAATCGACGATCGCCGGTGCGACGAGCGCCTGGCCGACGCCCGGCGTGCTGTGAACCCGGAGAGTCCCGATCAATTCGCTGCTCAGCCCGCTCGCATCCGCCTTCGCGGCGTCGATCTCGGCAAGGATGCGCGTGCAGTGATCGAAGAAGACACTCCCCGCATCGGTTAGAAAGACGGCATGCGTCGAGCGGTTAAGCAGGGTGAGCTTCAGCGCCTCCTCGAGTTGGGAGACGTGCTTGCTCATATAGGACGGCGACTTGCCAAAGATCTTTGCGGCGGTGGTGAAGCTGCCATGCTGCACCACGCGCGTGAAGATCACGATGTCGTTGAGATCGAGCCCGTCAAAGCTCGATCTCGGCATGTCGGAAGACTTGATCATCTCCGGCGTCTTGGCACAACTCTGCGCCGGGGACAATTCAAGAAAAGAGCAACGACTTGATAACAACGGGAATAACCCCCGGCGGGTTCATAAACTCGCCGAGATCGACGTAGTCCAGATCCTTCAGCCGCACGCCGTCGATGGAAATCAGGTGTGACTGGATGCCGAGCTCCCGATCGAGAATCCGGCCGATCGTCTGGCCGACGTCGCCATCGATCATCAGCACCAGCAATTCCTTGCGCTCGCCGTCCGGCGCTGCAACCATCTTGATCGCCTTGGCCATGGCGAGCAGGCGCTGGTAGTCCGGTGTCCCGGTCCAGGAGAAAGCAAGGGCCGTCATCGCGGAAACATCGTGATCCTGCCTGGCGGCGCTCTCACGGAATGCAGCGGCGATTTCCCCCGGATCGATCTCTTCGGAAAGCGTCTTTCCGAGATGGACCACAGGGATATTGTGTTTCGGCAAAGCGTCGGCGCCGTTCATGTAGAGCGTCTTGCCGCTCACCTGCACGGTGAATTGCGATGCGCCGATGACGGTCGCACGGATGCGTTGCCCGGCATCGACGACCGGTATCTCGATGCGCGGTTTGAGCTGCGCCACGATCTCGGTGGCGAGATCCCGCGCTATATCGCCATGATCATTCGGCTCGTAGTCGAAAATGTACTCGGAGACGCCACCGGAAAAGGTGATGTAGGTGGGCTGGACCGGGCGTTCGAGAGGTTCCGTCAGCAGGAGGCGCTGGCCGAGCGCGTCGAGCGGCTCGCCGAGTATTTCATCGACCGCGGCCGCAGCCAGGCGCTTCGCAATGGCACGGCGGTTCTCGGGGTTGGCAATCGTCGCGGGATCCGTGCCGAGCCCGAGTACGTCGGCAACGATCCGGGCAGAATCGTCAATGCGCGACCAGGTACCTTGGGCATCCCGCGCCAGCAGCCGTCCGCCAACGGCAAAGGCGGCGACGCTTACGATTTCTCCCTTGTCGATCAACGCAAGCTTGGTCGTGCCGCCGCCGATATCGACATGCAGACCGCAGGCGTCCCTTTTCTTCGAGAGCGCGGTCGCGCCCGAACCATGGGCCGCGAGCATGCATTCGAGCTTGTGGCCGGCCGTCGCACAGACGAACCGCCCGGATTCGTTTGCAAAGATCTCGTCAATCGCCCGCGCGTTCTTTCGCTTGATCGCCTCGCCGGTCAGGATGACGGCGCCGGTGTCAATGTGGCTGCGCTTGTAACCCGCGTCGTGATAGCAGTGCTGAAAGAAGTGTCTCAACTCGTGCGCATCGATCGTCCCGTCCGGCAAAAACGGCGTGAGCAGGATCGGCGAGCGCCAGACCACCCGCCGATCGACGACGACGAAACGGCTGGAAAGATCGTCCGTCTCCCGCCGCAGGACGACATTTGCAAACAAGAGGTGAGAGGTGGAACTGCCGATATCGATACCGACCGTCAACAGATCGACGGTTTCCTGTTTCCACAGCCAGTCCGCGATCTGCTGACGTTCGCTGTCAGACAGATTGTCATGCTCGTGGTCGAAATCGAGATCGTGCACGCAACTCCTCCTTCTCTACAGCGCCGCGCGTATCAAGCGCGTAGGGGCGCAGTAGCACCATGAACTGCCTCATGATTTTGTCCTTAAAGCGGTTCCGCTCTAGAACAAAATCACGCAGTGAAGCCCGGCCGCCGACCTGGCTTCACTGCATGCCGCGCCTTACGTCGCCGGACCGGCAAGGATCGGCGTCTGGATGACGCCCGTCAGGCTTTCCTGCGGCAGGGCCATGATCGCCGGCTCGTCGAAGATGTCGCCCATGGCCGACGGAACTCCGGTCTTCTGCAGTTCCTCGAGGAACTTGCGGTGTACGCGCGGATCCTGATCCTCGTATTCGATCTGCCGTCCACCGTCCTTGACCGAAGTCGCACCGCCGCCTTCCGCACTCTTGCGGCGCAGCGAGATGAACGGGTAACGCCGGCTGCCGAGGCTGCAGGCGACGTAGCGCGCCGGCTGATCGCAGGTGTTGAAATGCTGATGGTACATCCAGAACGGCGGCGTATACATGAAGCCGTGGCGCCACGGAATTTCCTTGAACTCGGAGTCTCCCTCGTACCACATCAGCGAGTATCCCTCGCCGTCAACCGCGTGCACGTGCGTTCCGGCGGCGTGGCGGTGGGCCTTCTTGTAGCGGCCGACCGGCATCTGCGAAACGTGGGAATGCATCGTTCCGTCAGCCAGCACGAAATTGACGTTGAGCGATCCCTTGCCGCGTCCCTCGAATTCATAGAGCTTGAAGCTCGTCAGATCGTGGACGAAGTTGGTTTCCCAGATGTTCTGCACCTTTCGCGCCGATTCCAAGCCATAGGAATAAAGTGCGCCCTCGCCTTCGAAATGCTTGGCCTGGCCGATGCGGTCCTTGAAGGCGAAGTCATTGTCGAAGACGAAATCGAGGTTGTGATAGAGATTGATGGTCAGCGGCGCATTGTTCGTGCAGGAGAGACGCACCGTATCGACACCGGAACCGTTGTTGAACTGGTAGAGGCAGTTCAACGGGATCGCAAAGAGCGCCTTCGGCCCCCATTCGAAGGTGCGGACCTCGCCGTTCGGGAGCCATACGGTCGTCGACCCATAGCCTGACAGGACATAGAAGAACGCTTCATAGAGGTGCTTCACAGGGCGCGTCTTGCGGCCAGGCAACACTTCGATGACGTAGTTCGCCATGAAGTCGCCCATACCATGGGTATGCGCGAAGCAGCCGCGTGCATCGTAGCGGTCCCACGGCCCGGTTTCCAGCGCAAGCAGATCGTGCCCGAGATCGAAATGGATCGGGATACCCTCGCCCTTGGACCAATCCTTATAGGGATCGACAAGGAATTTGGTGTTGCCGGGATCCGGCACCGCAACCGGTTCACCACTGAGCGGCGTTGTATCGACTGTACTGGCCATCTGGTTCACTTTCATTTCGCTTTGTCGTTCCGCATTCGGCACGAACTATGAGTCTTTTGTGCCGGCATCGGTAGCGTGTTTTCGGAAAAGGCGTTTTCCCGACGCTATGCTCCCATGCCGGTCGCCCCTGGCCTCCGAAAGGACGAATTGCCGCCAAGCGAGGCCGCCTTCAGTAGCCGCGGGGGACAATCATGGGAGCGCTCAGGACGGGCCTCGCTGCAAGGCGGCGCACCGCGGCGGCGGTGAGCCCGCTGTTCGCCGAGGTCGAAGGCCGAAACCGTGAAGCCGACGACGCCGATTTTCATTTCCACATCAGCATTTGTTGGCCGCGCCACAGCGACACGCCTCTTCCAGGACATGAAAACGCCTGCGCAAACCTTTGAATCACTGCATAATTTTTCCTTGAACTGGCTAGGTTCAAGGAATGGCACTGGCACATCACGCAAGGCGTCGATGGCGCGCATGTTCTGGCGCTGCCAGATGAACGGGCGGCGGCAAGACCGCCGCCCGCACAGCCGCAAGGCTCAGTTCCGCGACAAGAGAGCCTCTTTCAGAAACTCAACGATCTCGGGCGTCTGATCCAGTGCCGCCTTGACCGTTACCGCGACGTCGTCGCCGACCTTCGGATCCACCGGCAGGCTGAGAGACTTGGCCTTTTCCAGGAATTCCGGATCGGACGTGGCGGCAGTGTAGGCGTCGCGCAGTGCCTTCAACCGGTCTTCCGGAATTCCGTTCGGACCCGCCGTCAGGCGAGAAATGTTGCTTTGCGAGGCTACCAGCGCAATGACCTTCTTGGCATCTTCATCGTCGACCAGCGAGGCGAGCTGCGGCACGTCCGTCTCCGAACCGCCGATCTGGGCGATGATGCGGCCATTACCCTCATCGACGAACTGTTGGAACGAGGAACGCGAGGCAATGATCCCCTGCACTTCGCCACGTCGCAAGGCAAGTTGGTCGTCGCTGCCGTTGTAGCCGGAAACGATCTGGATCGGCAGATGGAGCGCGTTGACCAGCATCGTGGTCTCGATCGTCGAGGCGCTGCCGACACCGGCGGAAGCAAACCGGATCGGCTCCTTCAGAGCCTTGAGCTGCTCGTAGCTCTCGATGCCGGAATCCTTGCTCACGACGATGACGCGCGGGTCGGAGGCGACCTTTCCGATCCAGGACATGTCCGCGAGGTCGAACTTGATGCCGGGGTCACCGCCAAGCTGCCCGTAGATGAGGCCGGTGTTGAACGTACCGAATGTCAGGCCATCCGGCTCGGAAGCGTAGATATAGTTCGCTCCAATGAGGTGGCCGGCGCCGGGCATGTTCTGGACGACGAAGGTCGAGCCCGGCAGATACTTCTGCATGAACTGCGCCACGAGACGACCATTGGTGTCGTAGCCGCCGCCCGGTCCGGTCGCGACGATGTAGTTGACGGTCTTGCCGTTGAAGAACTCCTTGCCTTCCTGCGCCCAAGCGGCGGCCGTCGAGATCGTAAGCAAAGCCGCGGTCGCGCAAGCGGCCATGCGAATTGAATGCCATTTCATTGATTTTCCTCCCAGTTGAAGCTTGAAAATTCGATAGCGCGGGATGAGGAAAAGTGTGCGCGGTTTTCCGCCCGCATCCCGCTCTAACTTATTAGAATCGATCACATTTTATGACTTTTGGTCGGTTCGACCCAAAGCCATTGTGATCTGGTGCGCATCAGCCTTCGCTGAGCGCCTCTTTCAGTACGTTGATGACCTCCGGAGCCTGGTCCAAAGCCTTCTCGACCCGCGTTCCGACCTCGTCGCCGACTGCAGGATCGACGGGAAGGCCGAGTGCACGCGCTTTCTCGACGAATTCCGGATCGGTCGTAGCAGCCTTATAGGCGTCGCGGAGGGCCTTCAGGCGATCCTCGGGGATCCCGGCCGGGCCGGCGGAAAGCCGCGAGATCCCGCTCTGCGACTCGATCAGGCCGACGACTTGCTTTGCCGTGGCGTCGTCGACCATCGAAGCGAGTTGCGGTACGTCCGTTTCGGTGCCGCCAACTTGCGCGATGAAACGGCCCTTGCCCTCATCGACGAACTGCTGAAATTCCGACCGGGATCCGATCACGCCCTGAACCTCGCCGCGCATCATCGCGAGTTGGTCCTCGTTGCCATTATACCCGGAAACCACCTGGATCGGCAGTTTGAGCGCCTTGACGAACATCGTCGCCTCGATCATCGAGGCGCTGCCCTTTCCGGCGGTCGCGAATTTGATCGGCTCCTTCAGCGCCTTCAGCTGTTCGTAGCTTTCGATCCCGGATTCCTTGGTGACGAGAATGATGCGCGGGTCGGATGCGACCTTTCCGATCCAGGACATCTTCGTCAGGTCGAACTTGATGTTCTGGTCGCCGCTGAGCTGACCGTAGAGGAGTCCAGTGTTGAAGGTGCCGAAGGTCAGACCGTCCGGTTCGGAGGCATAGATATAGTTCGTGCCCAGCAGATGGCCTGCGCCAGGCATGTTCTGCACGACGAAGGTCGAGCCTGGCAGGTATTTCTGCATGTATTGCGCAACGAGACGTCCGTTGGTGTCGTAAACGCCGCCCGGCGCTGTGGCGACGATGTAGTTGACGGTCTTGCCGTTGAAGAACTCGACGCCGTCCTCGGCCAAGGCGAGACCGGGCCACAGTGCCGACAGGATCGCAGCACCCGATGCCGCGATGCGAAGTGTTTCAATTCCCATTAATTCCTCCCTTTGCCTTGCGGCGTAGGCTGCCCGCTCTTGCGGACACCTGGTTTCCGATAACGTCTGCAAGCGGCAAACCAACCCCGCTCACGGCGGCGCCGCCAACGTGAAGCCATCCTTGCAGTGCGTTTGGTGTTTCTTTTTTGGCGCGCGCCCCGGAAGGCGTGCATTTTTTCGAACCGCCTCCTCGCGGATCCTGATCAGGCTGCCCCGATCCCGATCGTCTGCACCAGCCAGGGCGTTACGAAGCCGGGATGGAGCTGGATGTGCAGGAGTGCGCCGAACATCAGGTAGAGCACCAGCGTAGCTGCAGCCGCCAACGAGAAGGCGAACCGCCACGACGCCTCGGCTTCCCGACGAAGGAACGTCAACAGCAAGACCGGCACGCTCACGTAAAACCCGAAGGTGAGGATCCCCGCGACAAAGGCCACGAAATAGATCCACATCAAGATCTCCTGCGAGACCGTGTGCGGCCCGAACTCCGGCAGTTCCGGCTCCAGACCGGCCTGCTGTGTCAGACCGGCGCGGGGTGCACCGTGGTATGCGCTTTTCGAGGACGGCATCAAATCGATGCCGATCTGGACGAGGCAGAGCGCGATGGCCGGCAGACCGACGATCAGGGGCATGAAGCGCGCCTTGGCTGGAAATTCCATCGAGAGGCCCACCATGACGATGAAGAAAGCGAGCATGACGATGGTGAGCCATGTGCTGAAGGAAAGGTTCTTCACGTGTTGATCTCCACGCTGGGCTGGCGGTTGCCGGGCCGGAAGTTACGGTAGAAAGCGTAGACCATCAGCGCGACGATCATGCTGATGAGAACCAGCGACATCGGGCGCAGGAAGAAGGAGTAACCCCACAGCTGCAGCGCCTGGTGCAGCGACGCTTCCGCTTGCCCGCCGAGAACCAGGCCGATGACGAAGGGCGAGCGCGGCCAGCCGGCCCGCTGGAAGCCGTAGCCGACCGCGCTGAAGAGCACGAGGACCACGAGATTCTGCCACTGCACATCGCTGACGAAGCAGCCGATCGTCACGAAGACGAGGATGAAGGGTGCCAGCATGCGGCCATTGACGAAGGTCAGAACCGCGAGCCAGCGACAGACGACGAGCAGCATTGCAACGGCAATGAGGTTGCCCACGACCAGCGCCCAGATCAGCGTCCAGACCAGATCGAGATGCTTGGTGACCATCATCGCGCCGGGCTGGATACCCAGGATGAGGAAGGCGCCAAGCAGCACGGCCATGCCGGAGCTGCCCGGGATGCCGAAGAAGAGGGTCGGCAGCAGCGAGCCGCCTTCCTTGCCGTTGCTGGCGGTCTCCGGGGCGATGACGCCCTCGATCGCGCCCTTGCCGAAACGCTCCGGCGTCTTCGAGCTCTGCACCGCATGGCCATAGCAGAGCCATGCCGCAGTCGAGCCGCCGAGACCGGGAATCATCCCGATGACCGAGCCGATGACCGAGGTGCGGACCACGAGCCACCAGTGACGCGGCACTTCCATCACGCCGGACAACAGTTGACGATACGAGAAGGCCTTGTCCATCGGCACGGCCGAGATCGAGCCGCCCTTAGTGGCCAGCGAAAGCATTTCCGGTACGGCGAACATGGCGAGCACCGCGGTGACGAGGCTGACGCCGTCCCACAGGAAGAGCATGTCGCCGGCATAGCGCGGCGTGCCGGTGATCGGATCCATGCCGATCGTCGACAGCATGAGGCCGTAGAAGCCGACGATCAGGCCTTTGACGATCTTGCTGCCGCTTGCCAGGAACGCAATGAAACTGATGCCGAGAAGGGCGATCAGGAAGAACTCGGCGGGGCTGAACATCAGGATGACCGGTTCCAGCACCGGAATCATGATCGCAAAAACGACCGCACCGATGATGCCGCCGACACCGGAGGCCGTAATACTAGCACCGAGCGCGCGCGCCGCCTGCCCCTGCTTGGCGAGTGGATAGCCGTCAAGCGTGGTTGCCGCGTCGTCACCGTCACCGGGGATGCCGAACATGATGCTCGATATCTGGCCGCTGGTGCCGTTGACGGCATGCATGGTCAGCAGGAAAACGGCGCCCGCCACCATGTCCATGCCATAGACGAAGGGAATCGCCATGGCGATGGAGAGCTTGCCTCCGATCCCAGGCGTCACGCCGACGAGCAGTCCGAAGACGACCGCGATCAGCATGAGACCCATTGTGTGAGGGGTGCTCACAAGATTGAAGAGCGCCCCGAACATAGTCTCGATCATTTCTGGTTCCAATCCTCCCGTAGAATGGAGTGCCCGCCGATCAAATCGCGGCTCCATCGGGCAATCACTTGCGAACTCCTCCTGTAGACAGGGCGATTGCCATCATTCGCGCTGACCCCTGCCTATTGCGTGGTTTCATTAGTGCCATCGCTGCGACCTTTGTCCAAAGCAAAAAATTATGCTTAGTCCAACGATTTTCGCGCGGACAGAATTTTGGAGGCAGGATCGAGGGTTCCGTGGCAGCCTCGCGCAATCACACGTTTATGCGCTTGATATCACGGTTATTTGCCTTCTTTAGAAAGTAATAATCCACATTGTACCGGCCATTCGACCGTCTCTTTGGTTGTGACGCGGTCCAGGCGAGCCAGGCTTTAACCGGCGCATTCGACGGACATGTTTTACCCACGCGGATCGCGCCGATAAATTTTTCTTACTACGCAGCTAAGACGAAATGGCATGGACTTTCCGTGGCTTACACCACTAGCATACCGATGCTCACAGGCGCGCAAGGCAAGCGCGCCGCGCCAATCGCACCTCTATTCAATTGCTCTCTCCACGGCTTCGGACTGCCGAGGGGAGGTTGCGGCTATCGGAGTACCAATGGACAAACCTGTCGGCGACATCGGCATGGAGAGGGACGAGGATGTGACCTCTCTTGCCCTGCTCGCTTCGTTTCTGCGGCTCGGCGCCTCCTCTTTCGGAGGCGGCATGGCCGGCTGGACCCATCGCGAGATCGTCGAACGGCGCGGCTGGTTGACCGACGACGAATTCCTCAAGACACTGACGGTAGCCCAGGTCATGCCGGGCGCCAATCCGGTCAATCTCGCCGTCTATATCGGCCTTAAACTGCGCGGCGTTGCCGGCGCCTGTATCGCGCTCTTCGGCATGGTGCTGCCCGCCTTCGCGGTGATTCTGGCCATGAGCGTCACCTATCAGCAACTCAAGTCCCATCCGGAGGCGCAGGCGGTGCTGCGGGGACTCGCCTGTGTTGGCATCGCCTCGTCGTTAACGATGGGAATCAAAACCGCCCGCCGGCTCCACCGACATGCATTGCCCATTCTGATGGCGCTCGCCGTTTTCCTGATGGTTGGCGTCATGCGCTGGTCGCTCGTTGCCGTCGTTGCGGGCAGCATTCCCGTCAGCGTGGCCGCGACGTTCTGGGTCGAACGGGAGAAATCGCGTGGTTGACGAAAAGCTGCTCAATCTAATTCTCCTCTGCATTCCGCTGTCGCTGGTTTCCTTTGGCGGCGGCCAGACGATCGTGGCGAGCCTCCAGCATCAGACCGTCGATGTCCTGCATCTGCTGAACGGCCCGCAGTTTACCGATCTCTATGCTATTTCGCGCGCGGCTCCCGGCCCCGGCACCTTGATCGTGGCGCTGATCGGATGGGAGGTCAGCGGCCTGTGGGGCGCGATCCTCGCAACGCTCGCGATATTCATTCCCTCGTCCATCCTGCTCTGCATCCTGGGCAGCTATTGGCAGCGCCATCGCCGCTCGGCCTGGGCGATTGCCGCGGAGAAGGGCCTCGCCCCAGTCGCCGTCGGCCTGATTTTCGCCGGCGTTTTTGCGGTCGCCCAGTCGGCCAGGTTCACGCCGCTCGAACTGGCAACATCCCTTGGTGCGGGTGCCGTCCTGCTGACGACAAAGACCGGCCCCTATCCTGTCCTCGCCGTCGTGGGTGTCAGCTATTTTCTGCTGAGCCTCGGCGGAATGGCCTGAACTCCAGCGCAAGCCCATCCATTCGGGTGCCGCGGCCTCACCGGCTGCGGTCGAGGCCGCGCGTCCTCCGGGTGCCGTTCCCTCACCCCGAACGTGACGAAAGATAAAAATCTGCGGGGCGCGATTGACCAGAGGGTGATTCACAGTATGATACTTAAATCAGAACATTGTTCCGCATAAAGGAACATGTAACGGGAGGACAAGAACGCAAATGGCCGAACCATTGGTTTTGCGGACCGCGGTCGGGAAACACGACCACGTCAAGCCCCTGAAGGATGGCAGGGTGCGATCGAGCCGGGTAACACTCGAGTTCCAGGAATTCGATCCGCTGCCCAAGGCGTTCCGCACGATGGTGCGCGGTGGCGATCTCGATCTTTCCGAAATGGCGATCGTTACGCATCTCTTGGCGCATCACTACGGGAAGCCGATCACCGGCCTTGCGGTGCCGCTCTGGAGCCGGCTGCCGCATACCAACCTCGTCTGTACCGTCGATTCGAAGATCGAAGGGCCGCGTGACCTGGAAAACACAAAGGTCGGCGTGCGCGCCTATGCACAGACGTCCGGCGTCTGGGTCCGTGGCATCCTGCAGCATGAATACGGCGTCGACCTCAACAGCATCACCTGGGTCACCATGGAGGATGCGCACTTAAGCGAATACGACGACCCGGCCATCGCGGTACGCAATCGTTCGGAGATGGCGCTGCGGCCGCTGATGCTTGCAGGCGAACTTTCCGCGATCATGGGTGAGCGCGAGGTGGATCCGGCAGGGATCCGCAGTGTCATCCCCAATGCCGAGAAGGCTGCGAAGGACTGGATTGCTTCGACCGGCATCGTTCCGATCAACCACGTGTTGACGGTCAAGACTGCTCTTATGGAAGAGCACCCGTGGCTTGCCGGCGAGCTGATGGAGTTGTTCGACGAGGCGCGACGCGTCGCCGAGGCCGACGGCGCAGCACCGCCTCCGCCTTATGGGCTTGAGGAAAACCGCCGATCGCTGCAGCTCGCCTTTGCCTATTCGGCCGAGCAGCAGATCACGCCCCGCGTCTATGACGTGGACGAACTTTTCCCTTCGATTTGACGCTTGAGGACGTGGCGGACGACGTCCGCCTTCGCCCATAGCAGCACAAGGATGCCGCCATGATCATCGACATTCACGGACACTATACGACGGAGCCGCAGGCGCTCCACCAGTTCAGAGACAAGCAGCTCGCGGGTCTTGCAGACCCGATGCGCCGGCCGCTCGCGTCGGACCTCGGCATCACCGACGAGGTGCTGCTGAAATCGGTCGAACCGCAGCTCAAGTTCCAGAAGGAGCGCGGAAGCGATCTGACGATCTTCTCGCCGCGCGCCGCCGGCATGGCCCACCACGTCGGAACCGAGGCCATCAGCAAGCAATGGTCGGCGATGTCGAACGACCTGATCTATCGGATCTGCAGCCTGCTGCCCGACAATTTCGCCGCCGTCGGGCAATTGCCGCAGCATCCTGGTGCGCCGCCAAAGAACTGCATTCCCGAGCTTGAGCGCATCGTCAACGAACTCGGTTTCGTCGGCGTCAATCTCAATCCCGATCCGTCGGGCGGCTACTGGACCGATCCGCCGCTCACCGACCGGCAGTGGTACCCTCTCTACGAGAAGCTCTGCGAGCTCGAGGTACCGGCGATGATCCATGTCACATCGTCATGCAATCCGTGTTTCCACCACACCGGCGCGCATTACATCAACGGCGATACCACCGCCTTCATGCAGTTGATTCAGGGCGACCTCTTCAAGGATTTCCCGACGCTGAAGTTCGTCATTCCGCACGGAGGCGGCGCGGTGCCGTTCCATTGGGGGCGCTATCGCGGGCTTGCGCAGGAGATGAAGAAGCCGCTGCTCTCGGAGCACCTTCTGAACAACGTCTTCTTCGATACCTGCGTCTATCACTATCCGGGCATCGAACTGATGGCCAAGGTCATCCCGGTCGACAACATTCTCTTTGCGTCCGAGATGCTCGGCGCCGTCAAGGGCATCGATCCGGAAACCGGGCACCACTACGACGACACGAAGCGTTACATCGACCAGCTTGAAACGCTCGACGAGGAAAGCCGCTATAAGATCTTCGAAGGCAACGCCCGGCGCGTCTATCCGCGGCTCGATGCCCACCTCGCAAAGCGCGGGCGGCCTGCGCGGGCGGCGTGACACGTCATGGGAGGCGCTTCACCCATCATCGACCGCTGTCCGCCGGCCCAAAGCTCGGTCGCTTCAGCAGCAGGACGCGTCGTCGTCCGAGATGATCGCGTTCTTCATCCAGGACGGCGGCAAATCGTCCTCCCGAACTTCGACGGCACGTTTGAAGACCTTGAACTGGTGGCGCCGGTCAGGCGCCGTCCAGAAGGCGACCACCGTTTCGAGCGGCGGGCACCCCGGCAGACCGCAGGCAATTTCGGACACCATGATCGCGACATCGTCGGCAAGCGCGAAACGCTCGCGCGTCCAGGCCTTCACCTGGCGGATGGCGGCGAGATGTTCGGGTTTCGGAGCGGCGGTCTTCAGCATGATTTTGAACCAGTCGCGCCGGCGCCAAGGCCTGGGGCGATCGCTCTCTACATAGGGCGCCGCGGTCGCGCCTGTCAAAAACGAATTCGGAAAAACCAGCCGGACCGGAATGCCATGCCATGCATCCGGCCGGGCCGACAGTACTCGAAAGGAACAAAGATATGACGGAACAGGTCCTCGCGGCGGTCCGCACCGGTCCGGGCAAGATGGAAATGCGGGAATTTCCCATGCCCGACATCCCGGAGGATGCGGCACTTCTGAAGATGGAAGTGGCCGGCATCTGCGGCACGGACGTAAAGCTCTTCAAGAGCCCGCCGAACAATGCGCCCACCATCATGGGCCACGAGAACATCGGCTATATCGCCAAGGCCGGCCGCGAGTTCACCCGTCGCAAGGGCTTCAAGGAAGGCGACCTCGTCTTCGTCGAGCACTATGTCATGTGCGGCAAATGCCAATGGTGTCACCAGGGACAGTATCGCCACTGCGAGAATACCGACTGGCGTAATAATCCAGATGGCATCCGTTACGGCTACACCTCGGCCGAACGCGCACCGCACCTGTGGGGCGGTTTCGCCCAATATGTCTACCTGCCGTGGAATGCCGTCGTGCACCGCGTGCCGAAGGGCGTGACGCCGGAGCTTGCGGGTCTCGTCACGCCGATGGCGAACGGGGTTGAGTGGTCGCTCTTCGACGCAGGCGTCGGCTACAACTCCACCGTCCTCATTCAAGGGCCGGGCCAACAGGGTCTGTCGCAGACAGTCGTCTGCAAGCAGGCAGGCGCATCGCTGATCATCGTCACCGGCACCTCCAAGGACGCGGCCCGCCTGGAGGTCGCGAAGACCCTTGGCGCTGACTACGTCATCGACGTGCAGAAGGAGGATCCGCTTCAACGCATCATGGAGATCACCGGCGGCAAGGGTGTCGACATCTCGCTCGACTGCACGGCCGGCGCCGGCACGATCCCGATCCTTCTCGGTGTCGAGGCACTGAAGCGAAAGGCGGGCACCATTCTCGTGCAGGGCGAGATGAAGGAGTTCCCGAACTTCCCGCTCGAGAAGGTGACGACGAAGGCGATCACCATCAAGAGCGCGCGCGGTCACAGCTATCTTGCCTGCGAGCTGGCGCTCGAGCAGATCGCATCGAACCGCTTCCCGCTCGAAAAGATCACCACGCACCGCTTCGGCCTCAAGGACGCCGACCTGGCAATCAAGTCCGTCGGTGGACAGGGCGTGCCGGATGTCATTCACGCATCGCTGATGCCGTGGATGTGAGCAACAGCGTCGAGGGAGGAACAGGAAGATGACACTGGGTTTCAGGATCCTTGAGCGCCGCCAGCGCGTCAGCATGGCGATGGTCGAAAAATTTCGCGACTTGCCGGTCGCCAACGTCAGCGACGTCATGTCCCGCATGACGGCGGGCGGGGCAGCCCTCAGGCCGCTCCACGCCTCGGGCGTGCTCGCCGGCGCGGCATTCACGGTGAAGACGCGGCCGGGCGATAATCTGATGATCCACAAGGCGCTGCTAATGGCCGGTCCCGGCGACGTCATCGTGGTAGATGCCGGCGGGGACCTCACCAATGCTCTCGTCGGCGAGCTCATGCTCTCCCACGCAAGGGCGATCGGCGTCACCGGGGTCGTGATCAATGGCGCCGTCAGGGACTATGGCTGGATCAAGACCAATACCTTCCCGGTCTTCGCTGCCGGCATCACCCATCGCGGTCCCTACAAGGACGGGCCGGGCGAGATCAATGTCCCGATCTCCCTTGGCGGAATGATCATCGAGCCGGGCGATCTGATGCTCGGCGATGACGACGGCCTCGTCTGCGTACCGTTCGACCAGGTCGAGGAAGTCTACGCCCAGGCAAAAGGCAAGAATGAAGCGGAGGCGAAAACGCTCGCCAACACGCTCGCCGGCAAGCTCGACCCCAAGCTCTGGGTAGACGAAAGCCTGAAGAAGCTCGGCTGCGAGGGCGTCTAGAGCCAGATAAGTGTGAGCGGTTTTCCGCTCTACCTTATCGGAATAGGTCACTGATTTGGGTCGATCCGACCGAAATCAGTGATCTGGTGCGCCCTGCCGGGCGCGACACGTTCAGGAGCCGCTTGGTCCGACGCGTCACCGTGCCTTCCAAAAGGCACGGTCCGCGAGCGCGCGTATGCCAAGCGGCTTTGAAAAGGATGATGCGCCGTTTCGAGGAGGAATGAACATGGCAATGACAACGATCGACGGCATCGCGACACGCTACGAGGTACTGGGCTCGGGGCCACCGCTGCTGATGTATTCGCCCGGAGGTTTCGATGCGACCATCGAGAAATGGCGGACGCAGGGTATCTATGCCGAAATCCAGTTCCTGGAACAGCTGCCTCAACATTTTACCTGCATTACTTTCGACCGGCGCGAGACCGGCCAGTCAGGCGGCCGCGTCGAGCGGGTAACCTGGTCGGACTACGTCAGGCAGGGCAAGGGCCTGCTCGACCATCTCGGCATCGACAAGGCCTATCTGATGGGCGGCTGCATGGGCTGCAGCGTCGTCGCAGCCTTTGCGGCCGAGCTTCCCGAATCCGTGCTCGGCATGGTGCTCTTCTGGCCCGTCGGCGGCGCGCGTTATCGCATTGCTGGCCATCAGCGCTTCGCCGAGCACCTGGCTTTTGTCCACCAGAATGGCCTGGAGGCGGTCGTCGCACTGGCGAAAGAGAGCAACAAGGCCTTCGGCGCCGATCCTCGCGGCGGCCCATGGGTCTCGGTTCTCAGGCACGATCCGGAGTTCACGGACCGCTATGTCCGGCAGAATGTCGATCACTACAAGGCGATCCTGGCGGGCATGCCGAGAACGCTGCTCGACAGGGATACCTCGCCCGGCGCCGAACCGGAAGATCTGTTGCGCCTGAACATCCCGACGCTGATCATTCCGGGCGCCGACGCCTCCCACGCGACATCGGCCGCACGGTATCTCCAGGAGTGCATCCCCGGATCGCAATACTGGGACGTCCCCGTCTCGGAGCAAACATCCGCCGCCACCAACGCGCGCGTGATCGAATTCCTCCGCCAGACGGAAGAGTCGCGCAACACACCGCCGCGCGTCTGATCAGACGCGCAAAGCTCACTGCGGCACTTTTAACTGCTGAATGCTGTAAGCGATAAGCAGCGGCAAGGCGGTCCCCGACGATCAGGGGACCGCATCTTCCGCGGCCAACAGGTCCGGCAGGAATTCCTTCCCCTGGGTCGCGAGAAACTCCTCGAAGGCGGCAATGACCGGCGTCATCGCGCGATCGGTCCGGCTGACGGCAAACCATTGCCGGCGGATCGGCAGACCGACGACATCGAGGATCGTCAGTTCGCCTGCCTGCACCTCGGCGGCGACGCTGTGCGCCGCAAGAAAGGCGACGCTGGTATCCGCCATCACCGCCCGTTTGATATCCTCGATCGATTCCATCTCCGTGTTCGGGCCGTCGGCCCTTCCCGGAATTTCGCTCATGAACCGGTCAAAAAAGTTGCGTGTGGCGGAGTCCGGGCTGCGCAGGAAGAAATGCTCACGCGCAATTTCCGCCTTCGAAATACCCTGCCGCTTGGCAAGCGGATGATTGGGCGCGCTGACGACGACCAGCGAATGCTCCCCGAAGACTGCCGCGCGCACCGAGAATTCCCGCGGCGGGCGCCCGAGCAGCGCGACGTCGATCGTTCTATTCTTCAAGCGCTCGACCGTTTCAGCGCGGCGGTCGATGAAAAGCTCGAGGTCGATGTCGGGATAGGCGCTCGAAAAGGCCGCGACCATCGGCTTTGCAAAGTATTTGACGGTGGAAACGGCGCCGACGGCGATGTGCCCGCGCTTCACGCCCTTGAAGGCGTCGAGCTCCGTTTCCAGCAGGGAAAGGCGCTCCTCGATATCGCGCGCCGCAGCCAGGACCGCGTGTCCAGCTTCCGTCGGAAACATCCCGTGGGCCATGCGCTCGAACAGCTGCACGCCTGCTTCAGCCTCGATCTGCTTCAACTGCAAGGTGACGGCCGGAGCGGTCAATCCGAGCGCTTTCGCAGCGCCGACGATCTTGCCGTGCGCCTCGATCGCTCGTATCGACTTCAGCTGCCGAAACGTGATATTTTTCATGCGGGGAGCATAAAAAAACTTAACGCACACGTAAAGAGATTAAAATTTACTTTCGTGCGTAGATGGTTGATTTTCAACGTAGCAGGTTCGCCCCCAATGAGATCCGCACAGGTACCGAGCGGTTGGCATCTGCAAAATCGTTCGCAACATCAAGGGAACTGAAAGATGAAAGCAGCAATCAAAAGCGGTCTGCTGGCATTGGCTGCCGTAGCGCTACCGGCCGTAGCCCATGCTCACACCGGCGTCGGCGCGGCAGGCGGCCTGGCACACGGCTTCATGCACCCGGTCGGCGGCCTGGACCATATCCTCGCCATGGTCGCCGTCGGCACATTCGCCTCCATCCTTGGCGGCCGCGCCCTCTGGCTCGTTCCGGCAAGCTTCGTGCTGATGATGGCCGCAGGCGGCATCCTAGGGATCGAAGGCGTTGCCGTACCGTTTGTCGAAATCGGTATCGCGGCGTCCGTGATCGTCCTTGGCCTTGCGGTCGCGCTTCGCTGGAACCCGCCGACGGCCGTTGCAATGGGCGTCGTCAGCCTCTTTGCCGTATTCCACGGCTATGCTCACGGCGCTGAAATGCCGATGGATGCGTCCGGCGTCCAATACGCGCTCGGCTTCATGGGTGCGACTGCATTGCTGCATGTCGCCGGCATCGCACTCGGCCTCGGCCTTGCACGCGTCGGCGTTAAGTCCCACGTCGCAACGCGACTCGGCGGCAGTGCCATGGCGCTTGCCGGCCTCGGCATCATGACGGGCATTCTCTAAGGACGGCTTCTACAAAGGCCCAGCGTAATCGGGGCTAGAAACAACAAACGGGCCGCTCGAGGAGCCGCCCGTTTTTCATGTATTCGGAACAAGATGTGCGGCGCCACGTGACCTGTTCGCCGGAATCACTTCCCCGCTGCAGTCGTTCATCGCAAGGCAAGCACTGGTTCGTAAACCGGGACGCGCTTAGCGGCGCTTGAGCGTGCGGCCGAAGGCGCCTTCGTCGATACCGAGCGTCTGCAGTGCAGCGGCGGACGGGTGGCGGCGCTCTCTGGTCGCCATCGCGCATTCATGCGCAGCGCTGACCAGGCTCATGCCCTCCATGAACCCGCCGAACATGCTGCGAACCCACTGTGCGTTTGCGGGACGTGCTGCGAGCGTTGTCATTTCCATCATCTCTCCGTTGCATACGCATTAGATATAATGCTGCTTTGCAACAACCAGAAGATCAACGCGAACAGCCCTGCCATGCAGCAACCGCATGGCAGGGTAAGCTTCCTTCAGGTCCCCGCTAACACCTTACGCGGGTTAAACAAATCTTTGTTCGGCCTGCTTCACCAAGCCGACGTCGTCTCGGTCCCTAGATGACGAAGCTCTCCATCGTCTCCGGCGCGAAAATTTCCTCCGCGCAAAGTTTCCGCTTCGACAACCCCTGCTCGTAGGAGTAGCGGAGGAACGTCTCGAGCGTCTCCCGATTCTCTTTGAAGCCGTAGCTCCAGTAGTCATCGCCCATGAGCCGACGTGCTTCCTCGACGTGTGCGTTGAGCCAGGGCAGCATGACCTTCAGCGCGGCGGTCTCTTCGAGTTCGCGATAGACGCGCGACTGCGCCTCGGCAAAGGCTTTGTAGAGCGATTGCGCGATCCAGCGGTGCGCCTCGTATACCTCTCGCCGGATGACGATCGTGTGCATGATCGGAAAGATGCTTGTCCGCTTGAAATACGCGCGCTCGATCTCGACGAAGTTCTCGAAGAGACGACGGACACGGCCCGTCGGCCCCTCGTAGGACGAGGGCTTTCTCGCCGTGTAGAGCGCGTCGATCTCGCCGTCGCGCAGCATCGCCGAGAGTGTTTGCGTCGGACCGATGCGGTTGACGCGGATGTGGCCCGGCAGGTCGAGCGGCAGTTTTTCCGGCCGGTTCGGCTGCTCTTCGCCGCCGGCATAATAGGTGACGTCGTCGACCTTCACGCCATACTCGTCGGAAAGGATGCCGCGTATCCAGACCGGCGCGGTCATCTGATATTCGGGCGTCCCGACGCGTTTGCCGATCAGATCCTTAGGCTCCCGAATGCCCGACGCGGCATTCACATAGATCGACGAATGCCTGAAGTAGCGGGACGGAAAGACCGGAATCGCCACGAAAGGACGCGTTTCGGAGAAACAGGACATGACGTAGGAGGAAAGCGACATCTCGGCGATGTCGAATTCCCGATGGCGCAGCATGCGAAAGAAAGTCTCTTCCACCGGCATGTTGAGATAAACGAGATCGATCCCGTCAGGCGCGACCGTTCTGTCCATGAGGGGGCGTGTCCGGTCGTAGTTCCAACAACCGAACGACAAACGAAGCGACGAAGTCAGAATAGTCTCCCTAGTACTACCGGGGGCCAGGAAAGCCTGCGTTAGTCGAGCGCAAGTCCGCGACTTACAAGCAAAAATCCTGGACGGCTCCGCCGCCGCTTCCCGCCGTTTCACATCTCCGATCTGCTGTAATCATCGAATGCGGGACTCCAAATGTCCAAGATAAAACCTATTGGCTTGCTCAAAGAGAATCCGCTTGCTCCATCGGAACCAGCCGATCGATCGGGTGTGCGTAAGGCCCGACCTCGACCATCAGACGGTCGACCATCTTGTCGATGAACGCGAGGAACGGCTTTTCATCCGCGACCCCCCTATGAGCCGGATGAGCGAGAAACAGCGTCCGCTTGACGCCGGGCCGGTCCACGCGCCGCCCGATGATCTGCCCCGTCTTGATCTCTTCTGCGACGATCCCGTAGGGCATGATGCTTTGCGCAACGCCGTGCAGCACCAGCGCCTTGATCGCCTCGTTCGATTGAACCTGGTAGGTAATCTTGACGTCGACGGAGAGTCGCGAGGCTGTCTCGTGCACCCGCCGCCAGATGATGTCACGGTTCGAAACCAGGGCGAGATCGCCGGCGACTGCCTGCCGGAAGGAAATATCACCGCCCTGCTCCCCGCCGTTCGCCGCCGACACATGGAGAAGGTCCTCCTCCATCAGAGCAACGCGCCGGATACCAGGGTTTTCCTCTATGTCGTAGGCGAGCACGTAGTCGAGTTCGCCGCGCTCAAGGGCATCGGCCAGCACGAAGCTCAATTCCTCCACGACATGGAGCGCGATTCCCGGCAACTGCGCGTTGGCGGCGACCAGCAGCTCCGTCCCGATCAGCTTGAGAATGCTCGGCGTAGCGCCAAACCGGATGCGTACCCGCTCGCCGCCGAGCGCGATCAGGTCCCGGCGGGTCTCTTCGAGCCGCTGCAGGATTTCGATGGAACGCTCATATAGCAGCATGCCTGCGGGCGTCGCGCTCACGCCGCGCGAATGGCGGTCCAGCAACTGGATCTGCAGAGCGTCCTCGAGATTGCGGATCTGGATGCCAAGCGCGGTCTGAGCGAGGTTGAGCTGCTCTGCCGCCCGCGTAATGTTGCCCACTTCGACGACTTTGACGAAATAGGCAAGCTGGCGGAGCTTCATTGCATGTCCAAGCATTTCTGATGTGCGCCTTTCACCGATCAGTAGAATTGGTCGAAATGAACCTGGGCCGGCGGAACGCCGAGGTCAATCAGCATCTTCTGGATCGCCTGCCCCATCATCGGAGGGCCGGCAAAATAGACCTCGCATTCGGGAAGGCGATCGGAGAAGAGCTTTCCCGCCAGTTCGTGCACGAAGCCGCAATGGCCGTCCCAGCCGTCGCCGTCCGCGGCGGAGACGACCGGGTGGTAGTGGATGTTGGAACCGAACCCGGGAAGCTCGGCCAGCATGTCCTCGCCGCAGATATCGCGTGCCGTCCGCCCGCCGTATATGAAGTCGATCCGGCGTCCGGCCAAGAGCGGCGTCGCCGCGGCGGCGCGGGTGACCGATATCATCGGCGAAAGGCCGGAACCGCCGGCAAGACAGATGATATCGCGGTCGGATTCGGCTCTGAGATAAGCCATGCCGTAGGGACCGTCGACGCCGATGCGATCACCGAGCGAGAGCCCGTCGAACAGTTTTCCTGTCGCCGCCCCGTTCGGCACGCGGCGGATCTGGAAATGCCATTCACCCGCGTCGTTTTCCACGTTCGCCATGGAATAGGCCCGGTTGCCTGCAACACCCGGAAGGTCCAGCAAGGCATACTGACCCGCGAGAAAGCGGACCGGCTTGTCCAGCCGGAAACGAAACTCGCGGATGTCGTGCGTGATGTCGCGCACTTCGATCAGTTCCGCCTGCTGCCGCACGGGCGGGAAGCGGCTTTCATATTGCGGCATCAGCCGGAGCTTTACGACGCAATCCGTCAGCGGACGAGACTGGCAGCCGAGGCGCCGGCCGCGCTCCCGATCGCGATCGCTGAGACCGGGCGCATCGGCGCGCAATTCCTCGATCTCTCCCTCCAGGAGGTCGAAACGGCAGTTGCCGCACGAGCCGACATTGCATTCATAGGGAAAGCCGAGGCCCGCGCGCAACGCCGAGCGCATGATCGTGTCGTCGTCTGCGCATGTCCATTGGACGTCGCTTCCCTTGAGTGCAATTGCCGCCATGTTCAACTCCCTAAGTCGTATCTCTCTCGAAAAGCCGCCGTGTAACCAAGGCGGGATGAAATGGCCGCGACCGCTTCAAGAAGCGCGGGCGAATAGCCCTCAAGCGCCTCCAGCGACAGCCGCTGCAATGGGCCTGCGATGCCGACAGCTCCGACGACGGCGCCGGTCGAATCGCGTACCGGAGCAGCGATGCCCCGGATTCCGGGTTCGCTTTCCTCGTCTTCGATGGCAAAGCCCCGCTGCCGGGTCTCGGCCAGCATCTCTCTGAGGCGCGCCGGATCGGTGACGGTCTTTGCCGTTCGCCGCTGCAGCGGACCGGCCAGCAACCGCTCGATCGCCTGTTCCGGGGCAAAGGCGAAGATCGCGCGTCCGACCGCACTGCAATGGGCGGGCTTGCGCGCACCGAGGTCGGACTTCATCGCCAGAGCCTGCGGACTTTCCAGATCGTAGACGTGCATCACCTCTCCATCAGAGGGGACGCCCAGAATGATTGTTTCGCCTGTCAGCTTGCGCAGGTCGAACAGGTATGGCCTCGCCTCGTTCGACAGATCCATGCGCCGGCGGACAAGCGTACCGAGCGCAAAGAGGCCGACCCCGAGGCGATAGCGCTCGGTTTGCGGGTTCTGCTCGAGCAGGCCTTCGGTTACGAGCGTCACCGCCAGACGGTGGACCGTGCTCTTCGCAACCTTCAGCCTTTGCGCCAGCGCACTGACGCCGATCTCGGCCTCGTCCTCGGAAAAAGCCTTCAAGAGACGGATCGCCGTCGTGACCGAAGACAGGCGGTTGCGCTTGCCGGCAGGGCCTTTTCCTCCGCGCGCGGGTGGTTTGGTGGGTGCATTCATGGCGTGATTGTCCGTTTCATCGCGAGAGTTACGGCTCGTCCATAACACAGTTGCCATGGTCTCACATCACCACCCCTGCCCGCCTCAAACCCTGAGCGCGCTCAGCATTTCGCCGACATATTCGTCGCCGTTGGAGATGACGAGCATCGCCGCGAAGGGCCGCATGGTCGTCAGCGTACGTGCAAGATCGTCCGCGGAGACACCATCGGCGTTGCGCACCAGGCCGGTTGTCAGCTTGTTGCGGACGAAGCAGGCATTGCCGATCACTTCGGCAGCCTCCGCCGCAGTGCCGGCTGTCGTTATCATGACGATGATGTCGGCGTCGGCGACCTCGTCGGCGAGGCTGACCGACTTCCCTTCAAGGTCCTCCAAAACCGCGTCGACCGGCAGCATGTGCAGCGAATCGGTGGCTCCTTTTGCGCTCACGTAGCGCAGAAAATGCGCACCGCTCCAGGGCATGTCGGCAAGGGTGCGCAGCAACCCCAGGCTCGGTTCATCCAAGGCGATGACACGCGATTTGCGTGGGCTGGAATTCGGGTATTCGATGCGGAAACGTGCTTCCTCCGCAGTGGCGAAGCGCGCACTTTCGCTCAGTCCGAGTTGCATGACATTTCTCCTCATTGGTGCGGCGGCGGCGAGCCGACCCGGCGCATAGCGCCGGGTCAACATGGTGGCTCCAGCCTCAGACGCTGGTCGGTGCCTTGCCCGAGATCACGGTCAATGCCTCTTCGGCGACATCGACATAAGACTTGTCGACCGGCAGCACGATCGCAGCGGAACGGACGCGGTGATGTGCCGGATCGACGCCAGGAGGAACGACGCCCTTGTCACGCAGCGCGCGGGCGGCCTTTAACAGGCGGTGGCGCGCCATGATGATGCCGTTGTCGGTCGACACCAGGTTTTCCTTGCTGCGATCGACGATCGGACCCATGCTTTCCTGCAGTGAGGCGTCCTGCATGGCGATGCCTTCGACGCCAGAATAGGTGATGCCCTTGCGCTGGGCATCGCGGTCCATGAGGTAGTCATTGTCCTTGTTGGCGAGCGGCCGGTAGGTTCCCGGCACATAGGCGACATGGATGCCCTTGCCGGCGATCATCGCCTGACGTTCCTCCGTCGTCAGAGCACGAACCGGGTGATAGTCGAAACTCCAGGCCCAGCAGTTCTCGTCGTCGATCGGGATCCAGAAGTGGCCGTGAACGGGATGGTCGCCACGCGGCGGGACCATGGTGAAGGACGGCATGACCCAAGGCGTGATGCGCCAATAGTAGTGGCCTTCTTCGGCATTGCGTCGCGCACCAATGAACAGGCCGCCCTCATTGTCGGTCACTTCGAAGAAGGGTCTCGCATCGGACATGTTGTACTTGTTGCCGCGCGCGCCCTTGAAGAGCGGGTCGCTATTGAGATTGCCGCTGTGGAGCCAGGACACGTGGCTGGAATCGATGCCACCTTCCATGGCCTGCAGCCAGTTGCACTCCTGCCAGCGCTTCGACGTGAAGGTCTGTTCCGAGGGAACGAGGGCGAATTCCCATTCGGGATGCGGCGGCTGCTTTTCCGCCGGCCCCATGTAGGTCCAAAGGATGTCGCCGATCTTGATCAGCGGATAGGACTTCAGCTTGATCTTGCCGCAGTAGCCGCTCTCCTTCGGCTCGGACGGAACCTCGGTGCACTGGCCGGTGTGATCGTATTTCCAGCCGTGATAGGGGCAGCGCAGACCGCCCTGCTCGTTGCGGCCGAACCACAGCGAGACGCCGCGGTGGGCACAGAATTCGTCGATCAGGCCGTAGCGGCCTTCGCTGTCGCGGAAGGCGAGCAGACGCTCGCTCAGGAGCTTCACACGGACCGGCGCGCAATCGTTGTCCGGCAGTTCCTCCGCAAGCAGCGCCGGGATCCAATAACAGCGAAACATGTCGCCCATCGGCGTGCCCGGGCCTGTCTGCGTTAGAAGATCGTTCTGTTCCTTCCTGAGCATTTCACTTCCTCCATGTTGCGGACCGCTTGCGCAGTGCGCCGATTTGCATCGCCACGCCCCTTTTTCCGACCGCCGCGCGGCTTTTCCGAATTGCGGGTTGACGTTCTCGACCGATCAGGTATTTTCTCTGTGTTCCTTTATACGGAACGCTGTTTCTTTTTAAGCAACGTACAATCTGATGACCGTCCCGTCAAGCGGGCCTGCAACGCAACGAAGGAGGAGCCAGGAATGGCCGAGGCAAGCACCAGAATCAGGCTGTGTTCCACGAGCGACGTCGACTGGGACGGCGCGATACGGGTTGAGGAAGGCGACCTCACCCTCGCCGTCTTCAATGTCAACGGCGTGTTCTACGTTACCGACGACCTCTGCACACACGGCCCAGGATCGCTTTCCGAGGGCTATCTCGACGGCCACACGATCGAGTGCGACTTCCACAACGGCGCGTTCGACATACGCACGGGCGAAGTGGTCACGCCCCCCTGCATGATCCCGATCAAGACCTACAAGGTGGTGATCGAAGACGAGCACGTCACGATCGAGGTTTAACGGCGCTCGCGCGTCAGGCGCGGTCGGGAGATCCGGCGCGCTTGCGGAAACAAAAAAGTCGTATAATGTGAGATTTATTCAATCTCACGGAGGAACGCATGCAGGTTCATGGAAAAAGCGACGGCGCGGCGGCTGTGGAGGCAGCGGACGTGCCATCCGAGGCGTCCTCGCGCCTCGATGTGGCGATGAGCACGCGGCTGCTCAATAGCCTGAAAATACTGGAGTACAGCGGCCATGTCAGTGCCCGGTTGCCGGGAGGCGTGACCTTTCTGATCCAGCCGCAGGAGAAGAGCCGCGCGGAGGTTTCTCCCGACGATCTCTTGGTCTGCGATCTTGATGGCAAGGTCGTGTCCGGCCCGTCAGGCGTCAAGCCTCCATCCGAGGTATTCCTTCATTGTGAGATTTATCGCGCAAGGGTGGACGTCAATTCGATCGCTCACTTCCATCACGACGTCACCAACGTATTCACGCTGGTCGAGGACGTGCCGCTGTTGCCCTTCAAGAACCACGCGATCCGCTGGAAGAGCGGCATCCCGGTTCACGCCGACCCGGCCCACGTCGACGACGCCGAGAGGGGACGGGGTATTGTCGCGACGCTCGGACCGCATCACGCCATGCAGATCCGTGCGCACGGGCAGATCGTCACCGCCGAAACGGTTCGCGGCGTCTTCATCGATTCGGTGCATCTCGTCGAAAACGCCGAGGCCGCCTATCGCGCCGCCGCGATCGGCAAGGTGAAGCCGTTGACGGAAGCGGAAATCGAGTCGTTCTCGCACGGCTTCAGGCGTGGGCATCACATCCGGAAGCTCTGGAACTATTATGCGCGCGGGGCCATCCGGGACGGCATCTTCCCCGAAGCCTGGAACGCGGGCGCCTGAAGCAAGCGCCGCTGACCAACATCGACGAGGCCGGGCGACCGGCCTCTGAAATTTGCTGCTTGATGGAAGCTATGGGCTGGCACAAGATATGCGCGAATCCCACATTGACGGGCCGGCAACCTCCGGTCCGTCGCGCAGAACGGGGCGCCGCGCCCTGTAAGCTTCGAGTACACGTATCGATGTCGCCACCAATCGGCCTGTCTTCGCGATCTCCCCTCTTTTTCCTTTTGCATACTACTGAACTACGGGGGATCGACGCGTGAACAGTCACGAAAAGATGCTCGGCATCCTCGATCTTTTCGACAGCGGCGAGGACGCCGTCGCGGTGACGTTCGACGAGATGCATGAACGGCTGGGCTACACCCGTTCGACACTCTATCGCTACCTGAAAACACTGACGGACGCGGGCCTTCTCACCTCGCTGCCTTCGGTCGGCTACATGCTCGGCCCGCGGATCGTCGAACTGGATTACAAGATCCGGACGGGCGACGTGCTGATCCGGGCAGCGCGACCGGTGATGGAAGAGCTCGCCAGCCAGTTCCGCGGCATCGCCCTCCTCTGTCGCCGATATCGGTTCGACGTCCTTTGCGTCCATCAGGAAAGCGGGACGGATACGATCCACAGCAACTATGAACGCGGGCGCAGGCGCTCGCTCCTTCATGGCGCCGCATCGCTCGGAATCCTCGCCTACCTGCCCGACCATCAACTGCGCAAGTTCTATGGCCTGGTACCCGAACAGTTCGGCACTGCCGGCCTCGGCGCGACGCTGAAGGAAGTCAAGGCGACACTGAGGGAGCACCGGCAACGAGGCTGGGTAAGCACAACCGGCGACGTGACCCCCGGCGTGACCGGCGTGGCGGCCCCCGTCTTCGACAGCCGATCGGAAATTCTCGGCAGCCTCAGCCTGACGCTCCGAGATTCGCGTACCAACTCGAAAATGATCGAGGATGTCGCCGAGCGTGTCGTATTCTGCGCCGGTATCATCTCCAAGACCGTCGCGCGCAGCTGAGAACCGAGGGTCCTCGCGCCGTTGCAGGCCTGCAGATCGTCCGCCGACTTGCGATCGGATCGGAAAGGAGGCCTTTCCGAAAACGCACTACCGTCATTCCCTGCGTCTGTTAGCGTTTGGCTGAAACGGGCAATCTGGAGCGGCGCGCTCCCGCGGCGCGAACCCGCCCTGCCCGACTGCGACAACCGAGAGGAGACAGGAATGCATCAGGACCCACTTGGCGGCGGCACCGGTACGCATTGGCACGAGCCCGCCGGCACCAAGAAGGCTGGCTTCGGCGAGTTCAAGAAACAACCGACGCCCTATGACCAGTTCATGGAAGAAGAAGGCATTCCGGTCTTTCGCGATCTCGGCGTATCGAGCGTAAAGAACCTGCCGTTGAAGCCGTGGAAGCGGACCGGCGGCAACGGCACCTACATCCAGCTCTACGGCACCGAAACCAAGTGGGGCTGCCACCTCGTCGAGGTTCCCGCCGCCGGCGCGCTCAATCCCGAGAAGCACATGTACGAGGAAATCTACATCGTGGTCGAGGGACGCGGCTCCACGGAGGTCTGGCTCGAGGGCGAGGGCCGCAAGCATGTCTTCGAGTGGCAGGAGGGCTCCATGTTCTCCATCCCGATGAATGCCTGGCACCGCATCGTCAACGCCACCAACAGCCCGGCTCTGCTGCTCGGCGGCACGACGGCGCCGAACGTGCTCAACCAGCTCCAGAACGCCGACGCCGTCTTCAACAACCCTTACGTCTTCCGCGACCGTTTTTCGGGCGCCGACGACTTCTACAAATATCGCGAAGATATCGAGCCGGATCCGGTGCGCGGTCTCGCCATGCGTCGGACGAACTTCCTGCCGGACGCCGTCAACTGCGAACTGCCGCTCGATAACCGGCGCTCGCCCGGCTACCGCCGCGTCGAGCCCTTCATGACCAACAACACCTTCTATTACTGGATCGGGCAGCACGAGAACGGGCGCTATTCCAAGGCGCACGCTCACACCTCGGCGGCGATCCTGATCTGCCTGAAGGGCGAAGGCTATACCTACACCTGGCCGGAGCAATATGGCGTCAACCCGTGGAAGGACGGCCACGCGGACAAGGTGCGTCGCCTCGACTACGGCCCGTTCGGCATGGTCACGGCGGCACCCGGCGGCGCCCGCTGGTACCACCAGCACTTCAGCGTCTCCAAGGAACCCTTCCGCCTGATGGCCTGGTTCGGCCCGCACAACCCGGGTCGCGATCCGGGTGCACCCGGCGAAAAACACACCGACTACACGGCGATCGACGTCAATGAAGGCGGTACCGCCATCCCCTACTGGATGGAAGATCCCTTCATCCGCAACGAATACGAGGCGCATCTCAAGCGGAACGGCGTGGAGATCCGGATGAAACCGGAATGGTACGAGAAGCCGGCGGATACGACCAAGAAGATGTCGACGGTCGTCTGATTGGCAGAGCGATGTCAGAGGAAGAAGAACAGGGCGGCCGGATATTCTTTTCGAACGTCGGCCGCAGCATGGAACTCGAGGACGAGATCCGACTAACCAGCGTCGGTATAGACATCGGCTCGTCGACGTCTCACCTTGCCTTTTCGCGTATCGTGCTCGAGCGGCTCGATACGCGCTACATGGTGGTAGAGCGCACGCTGCTGCATCAGTCCGAGGTCCTGCTGACGCCTTATGCGGGCGACAACGAGATCGATGCGGAGGCGCTCGGCGCCTTCATTGCCGAGCAATACGGGAGAGCCGGGCTCAAGCCGGAAGCGATCGACACGGGCGCGTTGATCCTGACCGGCGTTGCGGTTCGCCGCCGCAACGCGCGGGCGATCGGCGAGATATTCTCCGCCCAGACCGGAAAATTCGTCGTCGTCAGCGCCGGAGACGGGCTCGAAACGACGCTTGCCGCCTTCGGTTCGGGCGCGGTCGCGCGTTCAGGCAGAAGCGGACGGGTAATGAACGTCGATATCGGCGGCGGCACGTCCAAGCTCGCCCTTTGCGAAGACGGAGCAATCAGGCACATCAGCGCCATCGATATCGGCGCACGTGTAATCGCCTTTGACGCCAACCGTCGCATCACCCGGATCGAAGAGGCAGGCTATTACTTTGCGCGTCGCGCAGCGATCGCGATCGAACTCGGCGCGTTGTTGACGGCCGAGGATGCTCGCCGCATCGCCGCCTCTATGGTCGACGTGCTGTTCGAGGCCATGCAGGGCGGGGAGATGCGGCGGGAAACTGCCGATCTCCATCGCTTGCCCCCTTTGCCGGCCGGTCCAGCGCCCGACGTCGTGACGATCTCAGGCGGCGTTTCGGAATTCCTCTACGCGGATGCAGAACAGGATTTCAGCGATCTCGGTTCCCTTCTCGCCGTCGAACTTCGACAGCGCCTGGCGAACTGGTCACCGCGTCTGGAGCGCCCGCAGCAGGGTATCCGCGCGACTGTCGTCGGCGCCTCGCAATACACGGTGCAAGTGAGCGGCAGCACGATCTTTGTCGATCCGCTCGACATGCTGCCGGTGCGCAACGTGCCGGTCATCAAGCCAGCGCTCGCCTTCGATGAGGAGATCGATGCGGCCGCCATCGCGCAAGCGGTGCGGGAAAGCCTCGCACGGCTCGATCTCAGCGATGGCGAGAGTGCGGTCGCCGTCTGCTACGAATGGGACGGCTCGGCAAGCTATCGACGCCTCGACGCTTTCTGTCGCGGTGTTGTCGATGGGCTCGCTCCAATCCTTCACAACGGCCATCCCCTGATCCTTGTCGGCGACGGTGACATCGGGGGCCTCGTCGGAATGCACTGCAAACAGGAAGCCGGCATCGCAAAACTCGTCTCCATCGATGGCATCAAGCTCGACGAGTTCGATTTCATCGACATCGGCGCCATGCTCGAGACGTCCGGCGCGGTGCCGGTGGTGATCAAATCGCTTGTCTTCCCGAGCCTCGGTCTCGGCCATGAAGCTTTCGATCGCGATTGACCGCAGCAATCGACCGCTCTTCGTACCTGCCGCGAAGCCCCGGAGGCTTCGCGGCATTCCTCGTTCAGTGGCCTGCCACCATCGCCGCGAGCGCGACGGTATCGTCCGGAGCCTGGTTGCCACGCCAGACGACATGCATATCGGGACGCAGGAGAATGAGATTGTAGCCGTAGATATCCCGCGCCCTCTGCTCCGCAATATCGACGGTCGCGAACGGTACGCCGCGAGCGCGAAAAGCCTTACCGAGAGCGCCGTCATCGGCGCCCGTGCCACCGAGCCTCAGCAACGTATAGCCTTGCCCGATGCGGTCCTGCACCGGCCCGCCGTTGTCGAGCCAGAGATGCGGCAGCCGGGCGCCGGGCCAGGTGGTCGGATGGTACTCGCGGAAGAGATGCTCCGGTCCTCCGGGCTCATCGGTGATGACTGGAGACCCGACATAGCGATAACCGAGTTCGGCACCGATCATTTCGTTGGTCTTGCGCTGCTCGACGTCTGCGACACGCGCAAGATTGTCGCGTGTCGCCTGCCCCGCCGGTGTCGCGTCGCGGATGTCTGGCCGGTATTGCGAGCGCCACTTGCGTCGCCCGAGCGAGGCATAGCGCGATGCACCAACGTTCCGGTCGCCCACCTGTCGCCGCTCGATCTCGTAGGAGCGCAGAAGGTTGGGTCCGCCCCAGCCCTCAAGCACCGCCGCAAGCTTCCAGCCGAGATCGACGGCGTCGCCGACGCCTGTATTCATGCCGAGTCCACCGGTCGGGATCACGAGATGCGCCGCATCGCCCGCGAGGAAGACCCGTCCTGCGCCGTAGTGATCCGCCAGAAGCAGGTTCTGCTTCCACTGCCCGACATAGAGCATCGTATAGTCGACCGCCGCACCGACGGCCTTCTCGAACTGTTCCGCCATGTCCTCGTCGCGTTCGACGACGGCGTGAAGCGTCCAGTGTTTGGTCGAATCCTGCATGATGAGGAACGTCGCCTGCCCGTCGGCGACATGATAGTGCCGTCCACGCCCGGGACCATCCCCGATCGGAATACGGTCATAAAGCGTCTCGCTGTAATAGAGCGCCTGACGCAGGTGCAGGAGGTTGCCCTCGCCGCGCAGTTTGATGCCGAGCTGCTTGCGCACGGGGCTCCCACCGCCGTCGCAGCCGACCAGGTACTTGGCGCGGATATATTCGATCGTCCCGTTCGCATCCGCGGTCCGCGCCGTCACGCCGCCTTCGTCCTGTTCGAGCGACAGGAACTCGCAGCCATAGCGCACCGTGACGCTCGGCAGGCTTTCGGCGACCGATTTCAGCAGCGGCTCCAACGTATATTGCGAGATGAGCTGATAGGCTTCGAGCGGTTGCGAGGCATCCGTGCTCTGCGCGATCTCCGCCAACGATTCGGCAACCGACGGGTAAGGCAGCCGCAACAGCGGCGGCTCGTTCATCGCAAGCACGATATAGACGTCCATCGGTATCGAGGCATCGAGTCCGGCCGCCCTGATCCGCTCGGAAAGCCCCATGCGCCGGAATATCTCCATCGTTCGCGCATTGCAGCGCTCCATCTTCGGCAGGAACTCCGGCGCCGCCTTCTTCTCGATCAGCGTGCAGCGCACCCCCCTTTGGCCGAGATCGATCGCAAGCGTCAGCCCGACAGGTCCGGCACCGACAATAAGGACATCCGTTTCGCGCATACTAAGATTCCATCACCATTTGTTGACAACCAAACCGGACATAACGAACTCGCCTCACTCAAAGCTACTATGCCGGAAGCGCTGTTCGATAGGGATGCCGAACTTGTACTGTCAGATCATTTCATTCGTCAAACGGAAAATCCGCAAATCTCATATTACGGGAAACAATGAAATTCTGCTGGACATTCCGATCGCGTTTGGCGCATGGTGCGTTCGCTGATGCCGCAGGGCGGCTCGCATGAGGTGGGAGGAACGGGTGACGAAAAAGATTGAGCTGACGCTCGCCTGCGGCGATTACGAGATCGTCCGGGCACTGAAAGAGGGAGACGTGCGGCCGGACGGGATCGACCTCACGATCCTGACCGAGATGGATTCGACGACGCGTCACTGGCGCTTTCTGAGAAACGGCGAGTTCGACGTCGCCGAAGTCTCTCTGTCTTCCTACATCGCCGCGAAGACGCGGGGGCTGCCCTTCGCGGCCATCCCGGTCTTTCTGCACCGCCGCTTTCGCCACGGCTTCATCTTCACCAACACCCAAAGCGGAATCCGCGAACCGAAAGATCTGATCGGCCGCAAGGTCGGCGTGAAGAGCTATCTCGTCACCGCAACGCTCTGGCTGCGCGGGCTGCTCGAAAGCGAGTACGGCGTCCCGCACAAGTCGATCGACTGGTATGCCGAACTGGACGAGGATGTCGATTTCACGCCGCCGGAAGGGCTCCGGCTTCATCGGCTTCCCGACAATCAGTCGGTCGAGCAGATGCTGCTCGATGGCGAGATCGACGCGCTCCTCCATCCCGACCTGATCGAGCCCATCGTCAGGCGCGATCCCCGCGTCGGCCGGCTCTTTGCCGACTACAAGCGGGAGGAGATCGCCTATTGCAAGCGAACCGGCATTTTCCCCATCATGCACGTTCTCGGCATCCGACCGGAAATTGTCGAGCGTCATCCCTGGGTGCCGATCAATCTCTTTCAGGCGTTCAACGAGGCGAAGCGCATCGCCATGCGGCGCATGGAAAACCCGCGCATCGTGCCGCTCGCCTGGTACCGCGAAGCCTGGGAGGAGCAGCAGGAAATTCTCGGCGACGACCCGTGGGCCTACGGCCTCGACGGCCAGAACCGCAAGACACTCGAAACCGTCGTCGGCTATGCGCACGAACAGGGCCTGATCGATCGCAAGGTCCCGCTCTCCGAGCTTTTCCTCGACGTGTCGCAGGGCCGCAAGCGGGGGGACAAGCACCGTGTGTAGCGCCTGCGACCTGCACGACTCGGGCGCAGCAGCCCTCCCGAGCGGCAATCCTTTCCTGTGCAATGAGCCATCGGAGCAAAAGACAATGCATGAGGACGTGAAACAGAGAATGGTCGAGGCCGGCAAAATTCTCGAACAGGCCGGACAGGGCGACTGGACGCGCGGCCATATATCCGTGCGCGTGCCGGATGCGCCGGATCGTTTCTACATGAAGGCCTCGAAGATCGGCCTTGAGGAAATCACGCTCGACAATCTCATCACCGTCGGTCTCGACGGCGAGAAGATCGCCGGGGATCTCGGCCGTCACAACGAGGTCTACATCCATTCCGAGGTGCTGAAGGCGCGACCCGACGTCAATGCCGTTGTGCACACGCATGCGCCCTACGCAGTCAGTTTCTCGGCCCTCGGCAAGCCGTTGCAGGCCATCGGTCACGCCGGATCGATCTTCTCCGAAGGACTGCCGGTCTTTTCCCAGACGACCGAACTGATCACCACGACCGAACGCGGCCGCGCGGTCGCCGCAACGCTCGGCGGTCATGGCGCCATGCTGCTGCAGAACCACGGCATCGTGACCGCCGCCGCCAGCATCGAGCAGGCGATCTACCTGGCACTTTCGCTCGAAACCGCCTGCATGATGCAGCTTTGGGTCGAGGCCGCAGGCGGGGCCAAGGCACTCGGCAAGCCGGAGGATATCAAGGCGAAGCGCCGGCACATGTTCCGCGAAGAAATGTTCAAGGCCACTTTCGCCTATCTCGTCCGGCGCCTGAAGCGCGGCTGACCATCGGCACAACAACCAAATCGCACCAAGAGGAAGACGATGCACTATATCGATGCGTTCAATCACTTTTTCCCGAAGGCGCTGTGGCAACGGATCCAAGAGCTCGACGGGGCCGGCAAGGATATCGGCCGCAGAATGCAGGGCATTCCCTGCATCTACGACCTGGAAGCTCGCTTCCGCGTCATGGACGAGTTCAGGGACTATTCGCAGATCCTCTCGCTCGGCATGCCGCCGCTCGAGGCCATGGGCGGTCCGGAACTGTCGACGGAGTTTGCCAAGCTCGGCAATGATGGCCTGGCGGAGCTCGTCGAGAAACACCCGGAGCGGTTCGCCGGCTTCGTCGCCGCACTCCCGATGAACGCTCCCGAAGCGGCCGTCAGGGAAGCCGAGCGCGCCTTCACCGAACTCGGCGCGAACGGCCTGCAGATCCACACCAACGTCAATGGCGCGCCGCTCGACGAGGAGCGTTTCTTTCCGATCTTCGAAACCGCTGCCCGCCACGGCAAGCCGGTGCTGCTGCACCCGTCACGGAACTCGTCCATGCCGGACTATGCGACCGAGGACAAATCGAAATACGAGATCTGGTGGACTTTCGGCTGGCCATACGAGACCAGTGCCGCCATGGCCCGCCTCGTCTTTTCCGGCTTCATGGACCGGCTTCCGGCTCTCAAGGTTCTCGCCCATCACATGGGGGCGATGGTCCCCTATTTCGAAGGGCGTGTCGGCCCCGGCTGGGATCAACTCGGCAAGCGGACCTCCGACGAGGATCTGTCGCTAGTGCTCAAGCGGCTGAAGAAGCGCCCGCTGGACTATTTCAAGGATTTCTACGCCGATACCGCCGTTTTCGGCTCGCGCGCCGCGACACTCTGCGGCCTCGAATTCTACGGCAGCGACCGCATCCTCTTTGCGTCCGACTCTCCTTTCGATCCGGAAAGAGGGCCTGGCTATATCCGCGATACGCTGGCGATCCTGAACGGCCTCGACCTGCCCAAAGAGGATCTCGAAAAGATCTGCTTCCGCAATGCCGAGGCGCTCTTCGGGTTGTCGGCGCACTGACTTTCGGGGGACGCGGCCGACGCTGGTCAAGGAGCGATTGCTCCCTCGGCGTCGGCCGCGCACATTACGGTCCTAAGCCTTTTAGGGTGCTTCGAAGTGCAACAAGTTCACCAATACGGTGAGGCCCCATTTACTTCTACCAGAATGCGCAGAATATTAGCACCTTGGCAAATGGGAGGAAGCGTTTCGGACCCTCTCGTTACATCCGCCCGAACGGCTTCCGACCCTTGACCATAAGGGAGGACCAACATGAGGCGAGTTTTATTGTACGCGGCATCGGTCGCGGCGTTATCTCTTTGCGCGCAGAACAGCTTTGCCCAATCCGGCAGTGTCGAAAAGGCAGTCGGCGGCTACAACTTCGATGAAGCCGCCAAGGAAGCACCCGAAACGAAGAACTTCCATTCGGCCGATGGCCATCTCACTTTTGCTATCGTGACCCACACCGCCGGCAACGGCTTCTTCGATCCGGTCTATGTGGGGGCCAAGGTCGCCGGCAACATGATCGGCGCCAATATCCTGCTGCTCGGCTCGGAATCGCCAGTGGACGATCCCGCCCGCGAGATCGAGATCCTGAACCAGATCGTGCAGGATCCGACGATCGACGGGATCATCATGACGACGCCGCAGTCCGGGGCATACAACGATATCGTCAAAGCCGCCGAGGCCTCCGGCATTCCGGTCGCCACGACCAACTCCTTCGACGGCACGATCCTTAACCGCAGTGGCATCAGCCACACCGGCCAGGACGCTTCGGCTGCTGCGATCGGCGGCGAGGCGCTTGCCAAATGCGTGCTCGATAGCGGGGCCACTTCGGGCTCGATCCTGTTGCCGTCGTCGACTGCGATGGGCAACATCGAGGTCAACAACCGCGTTACGGCAGCCTTCAATGCAATAGTCAAGACGCTGAAGGATGCCGGCAAGCTCGACGCCTTCAAGGTCGATGCCGGTCCGGAGAACGTCGGCATCGACACGAACCCGAACGATCCGGTCAACGCGCTCGTGTCGCTGTTCGAGTCGCGCGGCGACGTGGTCGGCGCCTTTACTGCCAACAACGTCTTCACGCCGCCGTTGGTCAAGGCCGTTGAACAGAAGGGGTGGACGAACAAGTTCTGCGCCTATGGTTTCGACCTCGGTCCGGCCCAGCAGGAGGGCATCGCTGCCGGCAACCTGACCGGCTCGCTCGGGCAGCAACCGTTCCTGCAGGGCTTCTGGCCGGTGATGCAGCTTTACCTGCAGATCGACCGCGGCATCTCGGCCGCCAATCTCGACACGCGCGCCCAGCTCGTGACGAAGGATACGGTCGCCAAGGTCGGCAAGCGCTTCGAGAACTGAGTTCGCCTGCACGGCCTTAAATCGAGTACGTTCAAAGGTAAAAACATGCAGCGATTCAAAGTGCTACAGCAATTTTTTTGCGCGTCTGATTAGGCGCGCAGGCTGTAGACGCATCCCGAGCATAGGCGGGAGGGCAAGCCTCTCCCGCCCCCGTTGGCAAGGACCGACCGGTAGGAACTCTATGGCGCTCACGACGACGACATCGCTCGGCCGTGCACCACCGCAGCTTGTCGGCGGTTGGGAGGCCGGCCTCCTGATCTTCCTCGCTCTGCTCTATTTCGGTGGTGCGCTGGTCAATCCGGCCTTCTTCGGTTCGACAGGGGCCCTTCACGCGCTTTTGCGTGACACGTCTCGCGTCGGGATCATTGCCGTCGGCATGACCTTCGTCATTGCCAACAAAGATCTCGACCTTTCGGTCGGTTCGACATACGGACTGATTGCTGTCATTTTTGCCCGGCTGTTCGCGCCGAGCTTCCTTGATCTCGATGTCGCGACCTCGGTCGTCCTCTGCGTGCTCCTGGGCACCCTGATCGGTCTCGTCAACGGCACGCTCGTCACACTCCTGAAGGTGCCGGCATTCATCGCCACATTGACGATGCTTTTCATCGGCCGCGGCTTCGTGCTCGCGCTGACGCACGGCCAGGCGATCTATTACTCAGGCAAAGCAAAGGATTACCCGCTCTTCTTCCACCTTGGTGAGAGCAACGTCCTCGGCTTCAACAACCAGATCGTCATCTTCGCTGTCGTCGCCATTATCGGCGCGTTCGTGCTCGCCAAGACCCGCTGGGGCTACGAGACCTTCGCCACGGGAGGCAATGAGCAGGCGGCGATCTATGCCGGCATCCCGACGAACTGGGTGCGCATACGCGCCTATCTGATCTCATCGCTCTCGGCGACCCTTGCGGCACTCCTGTCGGCTGCCCAGGATAAGGGCGTGACTCCCCTCTACGGCGTTACCTGGGAGCTCACTGTCATCGCCTCCGTCATTATCGGTGGGGCGTCGATCCTTGGCGGCCGCGGCCGTGTGATCGGCTCCTGCCTCGGCACCGCCGTTGTCGTCCTGATCGACAAGGTGCTGCGCGAAGGCTGGTCGATTACGCGCACCGTCGTGATCGACGGCGAGAGCATCGCCGTCAATGCTCGATACACGCTGCCGGCGGGCGCTGTCCTTGTGTTCCTCGGCCTCCTCCTCGTCATCGCCGTGCTGATCGAGCCGCATCTCATTCGTCGTCAGCTGGCGGCCCGCTTCTGGGCGTGGCTGCGCGGCCGGCCACCGCCGCCGGCCTACGAGATTGGCGGTGTGGCATTGGAGGGTGTCCAGACCAAGGGCGCGATGGCAACGGACATCGAGGCGTCGGCGACGGCGTTCGGCCGGTTCTTCGCCCGCCGCGATGCGCTCGCCATCACCTTGGCCGTTCTCCTGTGGCTGACAGGACTTGCCTTGCGCCCCGACTACTGGTGGAACCTCTCCAACACCTTCGCGGTCCTGCTCAACTATACCGAGCTGGCACTGATCACGGTCGGGCTCGTCTATGTCATCGCCGCCGGTGATATCGATCTTTCCGTCGGCGCCGTGCTCGCGCTCGCCGGCAGCACGGCCGCCTATTTTCTGAAGGTGCTGGGCGCCGATCCCCTCACGGCCGTGACCATGGGCCTGCTGGCGGGGATGGCTGCCGGCCTCGTCAATGCGGTCGTCACCGTCGGCTTCAAGCTGCCGGCCTTCATTGCCACGCTCGGCATGTTCTACATCGCCCGCGGCCTCGCCGCCTGGTTCGTCGCCGGCCAGCAGTTGACCGGCTGGCCCGAAGGCTACAACCTCATCGGCCGTAAGGTGAACGACATCCTCCTCCACATGGATATCGTGTTGCCGGAGGGCCTCTCGCGCGCCGTCGCCCAGGTTGTGAGCGTGCAGACGATCTGGATGCTCCTCGTTGCGCTCGTCGCCGGTATCGGCCTTGCCTACACGCCGTTCGGCCAGAAGGTCTACGCCACCGGTGGCAACGTCCGCGCCGCGGCCTATGCCGGCATCAACACCAACCGCGTGCGCTTCCTCTCGCTGCTATTGGCGGCTCTCTGCGCGACCATGGCCGGGATCATCAACGTCGCCTATTTCCGCAGCTTCAACCCGGTAGCCGGTCAGTTCCGCGAGCTCGACGCGATCGCCGCTGTCATCATCGGTGGCGGTTCGATCTTCGGCGGCTACGGCACGATGATCGGAGCGCTCGCCGGCGCTGGCGTCATCACGCTCGTCCGGGCGTTGCTGCAGCTGAATGTGCAGGGCTTCAGCATGCCGCAGCACTGGATCAACGTCTTCATCGGCGGCATCCTCATCGTCGCGGTGCTGGTCGACATCTGGGTTCGCCAGGCCAATCTGTTTGGCCGCCTGCGCGAGCGTAAAGTGCGCCAGCGAGCCCCGGAGACAAGCCATGCCAGATAGCCCCGCAAGTGCCCCGATCGTAGAGATGCGCGGCATCGAAAAGGCCTTCGGGGCGGTGCAGGCGCTCCGCAGCGTCGACCTCGTGCTCTATCCGGGCGAAATCCTCGGCCTCGTCGGCGACAACTCGGCCGGCAAGTCGACGCTGATGAAGATCATGACCGGCGCCTACCAGCGCGACGCCGGCGAGATCTTCGTTGCCGGACAGCCGGTATATTTCAAGAGCCCGCATGAAAGCCGCGCGGCGGGCATCGAGATGATCTATCAGGACTTCGCCCTTTGCGGAAACATGGACGTCGGCCAGAACATCTTTCTCGGCCGCTGGCCGCGCCGCGGCTTCTTCGTCGACCGGCGACGCATGTATGCGGAAGCCGATAGCGTGTTGAAGCGCCTCAAGGTGGATGTGAACTCGGTCTACCAGAAAGTCGAGAGCCTGTCGGGCGGCCGCCAGCAGTCCGTGGCGATCGCCCGTGCAATCTCGTTCGAGCCGCGCGTGGTAATACTCGACGAACCGACAGCTAACCTCTCGGTGATGGCGACTGAACGGCTGCTCGAAACCATGCTGGAACTGAAGCGACAGGGCGTCGCCCAGATCATCATCTCGCACCGCCTCGTCGATATTTTCGCCGTCGGCGATCGTGTCATGGTGCTGAAGCGCGGCGAATATGTCGGCGACCGCTACATCAAGAACACCGACGAGCACGAGGTATTGGAGATCATCGTCTCCGGCACGCGCGAGCAGGCGCTGACCGCCGATCAGGCAAGGAAGGCCTGATGGCTGGCCAACGTCACGGCGTCGGTTCCCGTGTCAGGAAATGGAGATTGCCGGCGAGTTCGGAAACGACGAGCCGCCGCTCGTCCCAGACGAGAACGGCGATCGGTCGTGTCAGCCCAGCGAGAATGGTCTCCCGGGCGCCCGTCGTCTTATCGAGTTTGAGCAATCGGCCACTGCCCTTCAGAAAACCTTCCTTCTGGTCGTAGCGACCATGTTCGAGTACGAGCATCCCGCCATCGGCGTCGAAGGCGATCGCGACCGGGGCGTTCAGGCCATCGACATCGGCCCGCGGCGGCGCAGTTCCGCCCGTCTCTGGAGCTGAAACGATCTTTCCAGCACCGTCGAGGAAAGGAAATCCGCCAAACAACGCGACATGGATGCGCCCGTCGCGAAGGGCGATGCCGGTCGGCACCGCATCGACTTCGTAACCGCCTTCTTCGGTGAACTCCGTCGGCGAAAGTTGTCGCAGCGCCGTCGTTTCCTGCTTCATGCGGCGAAAGATCATGATCGTTTGCTTGCGACCGTCCGCCTGCATGCGCTCGACACTGTTTCGTGCGGAGTCGATCACGTAATAGGTTCCATTGGCGACGGCGAAGTCGAACGGATTCCAGAAATCGCTGCTGATCACACGGGTGTTGCCGTCGTCGCCGACCGCCACGAGGGCATGGTCAAGCGGGCCCTCGCCGGCATCGGCCGGCGTCCACCCTTGAGCCACGACAAAAGCATCGCCAACGCGCACGACGCGATAGGGCCCGGTCGGGTCGCCAATGACGTCGAGGCCGTGAGGAAACACCGGGCCGAAGGCGACAAGCTCACCGTCTGCCTCGCGCCGGAAGAGCCGACCGCTGGCAAGATCGGTGATGAGCAGCGCCTCCCCGTCACGCGAAAGGCCGGAGAGGGCCGCACCCGGTTTGCTGACGGTTTCCAGCCGGTAGCCGGGAGCGGCGAGGGGATCGGCGGCAGCGCCAGCTGCGAGGAACAGAAGACTGGTGGCGATGATCAAGGCGCGGAGCGAACGCATCGGAAGCCGCCGTTGGCTGCAAAACGGAACTCCGGATCATAGGCGAGACGATAGGTCGTGGTAAGGTGGCTCGGATCGCTGTTCCAGGAGCCGCCGCGAAGCACGCGGTACTGCCCGGCACTCTCCGCCGCAGCCTGGCCCTCGTAAGGCGCGTAGAGGTCGCTCGTCCATTCCCAGACATTGCCAACGAGATTGAGGACGCCTTCCTCGCTTGCGCCCTCGGCAAAGGCGTCGGCCGGCGCAGTCATGGGGTAGCCGTCGCGCGCGTCGCCGGAACAGCAGCTGTCCGTGCCAAAATTCGCCGGCACGACCTTGCCGCCGTGCTCGCCCCAAGGAAACGCGGCCCCATTCGAGCCTCGCGCGGCCCTCTCGTATTGCTGCTCCGACGGCAGCGACAGGCCGTAGTGACGGCAAAAGGCTACCGCATCTCCCCAGCTGACGCCGACCACCGGCCTGTCGTCCAGGCCGAGTGCAGGGTGATTTGCATAGAATGCCGCGCGATGACCGGTTGCCTCGACGAAACGGCGATATTGGCGGTTGGTGATCTCCGTGCGATTGATGGCGAAGGCCTGTCCGTCGAGCACGCGGCGCGGGCGCTCGTTTTCCGGACCGTCATCGCGACCAAAGACAAACGGACCCGCAGGGATGTCGATAAGCGGATTGTCGGCGATCGGCCCGGTATCGGCCGCGGCCGCTTGGGATGTGAGAGCGATGAAGATCGCCGCTGCGCAAAGGTCAGACATCGACACGGGCTTGTGTCTCCCCGTCGAACAGAAACACGCGATCCGCTGCAACCTTCACGCCGATCCGCTGGTCGATCTGCCCGGCGAAATTCTTGTCGCCCCGTAGCGTCACGAGTTGTGCGCCGAGCCGCAGGCTGACGAGCGTACTGTCGCCGGTGAGTTCGACCGAATAGATCGGCGCGACCAGATTGACGTCGGGATCGTCGACCCGAGCCGCATGGACGTCCTCCGGACGGATGCCGAGGACAGCGCGGGAAATGCTGACGCGGCCGAGCCCGCCGACCCTGAGACCAGCACTCGCAAACACGCCATCCCGCACTTCCCCGGGGATGAGGTTCATCGAAGGCGAACCCATGAAACCGGCAACGAAAAGCGTGCGCGGATCGTTGTAGATTTCCCTCGGCGTTCCGAGCTGCTCGATCACACCCTTGTTCATTACTGCGACGCGGTCGGCAAGCGTCATCGCCTCTATCTGGTCATGGGTGACATAGATCGTCGTGACCTTGAGTTCATGCTGCAGATGCTTCAGCTCCGAGCGCATCTGGGTGCGCAGTTTGGCATCGAGATTGGAGAGCGGCTCGTCCATCAGGAAGACGCGCGGCGTGCGCACGATGGCGCGAGCGAGCGCCACGCGCTGCCGCTGGCCGCCGGAAAGCTCCTTCGGAAGACGGTTTAACAGGCTGTCGAGCTCCACGCGCCGCGCCACCTCGACAATCCGCTGCTTGCTTTCGGCCGGCGGCACTTTGCGGATTTTTAGCGGGTAGCCGATATTCTGCTCGACAGTCAGATGCGGATAGAGCGCATAGGACTGAAAGACCATCGCCACGTCACGATACTTGGGCAGCACGCCATTGATGCGGTCCGCGTCGATGTAGATGTCGCCGGAGGTCGCCTCCTCGAGCCCCGCAACCATGCGCATGGTCGTCGTCTTGCCGCAGCCGGAAGGACCGAGCAGGACGAGGAATTCCTTGTCCCTGATCTCAAGGTTGAAATCCATGATCGCGACGAATTCGCCGAACTTCTTCGAGACGTTCTTGAAACTAACCGACGCCATGGCTCAACCCTTGACAGCCCCAAGGGAGAGCCCCCGGACGAGATGCTTTTGAACGATGAAAGCGAAGATGACGATCGGAACGCAAGCCATGAACCCGGCGGCGCTGATCTCGCCCCAATAGGTGTTGTACTGCGTCACCCGCCCGGCAATGCCGATCGGCAGCGTCTGCGACTGCTCGGTCAGCGTGATGATAAGCGACAGCAGGAACTCGTTCCACGAAATGATCAGGCAGAAGATCGCCGTTGCCGCAAGTCCCGGCCGGGCAAGCGGCAAGGCCACGTGCAGGAAGGCGCCCCAACGGGTATCGCCGTCGACGACCGCAGCCTCCTCCAGTTCGACCGGCAGGTCCTGGAAATAGCTCTTCATCATCCAGGTCGCGAACGGCAGGTTGAAGGCGGTGTAGGCGATCACAAGCGCCGACTTCGTGTTCAGCATTTGGAAGTAGTTGAAGAACAGGTAGAGCGGAATGATGCTGACGATCGGCGGCATCATGCGTGTCGAAAGAATCCAGAACGAAACCTGCTTGCGCCACTGCCACGGATAGTGGAACCGTGCCAGGGCATAACCCGCCATAGTGCCGAAAACCACGGAGACGATCGTCGTCCCGACCGCGACGAGGAAGCTGTTCAGCGCGTAGCGCAGGAAAGGACGCTGGATGAAGGCTTCCTGGTAATGTTTCAATGTCGGGTTTCTGGGCAGCCATTCCGGCGGCACGGCGAAAATGTCGATATCGAACTTGAACGAATTGGCAGCGATCCAATAGATCGGGAAAAGCGTCAGGATCAGTGCGACCAGGATCGCCAGATAGGCCAAAAGGCGTGTGAGCACCTCTTTGGTGCGACTGCGTCTGTGGAGGGTCCTTGTCGCCATCGTCTTCAATCCGCCAGCCGCATGCGCTTCATGAACCAGGTGCTGAGAACGATCGTTACGAACAGCACGAACAGCGATATCGCCGCCGCATAGCCGGGATCGGCGAAACGGTAAGCGACCTGGTAGATGTAGAGACTCAACACCTTGGTGCGATCGGCGGGGCCGCCGCCGGTGAGAATGAAGACCAGATCGAAGAGACGCAGTGCGTCCATCACCCGCAGCAGCAGCGCGATTGCGATGACCGGCTTCAGGAAGGGGATCGTCAGGTCCCAGAATTGCCGCCAGGACGAGGCGCCATCGAGTGCGGCCGCCTCATAAGGTTCCACCGGCAGGCTCGCGAGCCCCGCCAGCATCAACAGGAATATGAAGGGTGTCCACTGCCAGACATCGGCAACGATGATCGAGAACATCGCGAGGTTCACGTCGCCTGCCCATGCCTGCAAGGGAAGACCGAGGCGGTACATGATTTCGTTGAGCACACCGAATTGAGGCTCGTAGATCAGCTTCCAGGTGATGGCGACGGCAATCGGCGGCAGCATCATCGGAATCATCAGCACGGTCTTTAGAAAAGTCAGCCGGCGGATGAATTTATCAAGAAGCAGCGCCAGGCCGAGACCGAGAAGAAATTCGGCCGTGACCGCCACCACCGTGAAGACGATGGTATTGCGGAGCGCCACATGAAACTGCGCATCCGACAGGAGCCGCGCAAAATTGCCGGCACCGACGAACTCCCACGGCAGATCGGGGTTCGGGCTGATCCTGTGAACCGCCGCGTAGAACATGTAGAGGCTCGGAAAGATCGTCAGCGCCAGCAGTATCAGAACTGTCGGCGCAAGCATCAGGTAGCGCAGGTGGCGCTCCGCCCACCGTTCCAGCCCACCACCTGGCTGAGACTGTGCAGTCGATGTGCCGTCGCTCGCGGACTTCAACATCCGTCTCTCCCTGCAGACCCTCTGTCGCTCTCGGTTCCTGTCACGAACGGGGCCCGAAAGCTCCGTTCGTGCAGGAATTCCGGCTATTTGAGGCCGGTGATCTGCTCGACTGCCGCCTGCGAGTTCTTCAGCGCCTCCTCCGGCGTGATCGTGCCGGCAACGGCCTTGGAGAGTTCGATGCCAAAGGCATTTTCGATCTCGGGCCATTTCGGATGGCGCGGACGCGGGGTCGAAGCCTGGATTGCCTCCATCAGCACCGGATAGTGCCGGAACTTCTCCTGCTTCGTCAGTTCCGGATCGGTGAAGACTGAGGCCCGGACAGGCGGATTGCCGCGCTCTGCGGAAATCTTGATCTGTTCGGGCGAAGTTGCCCAGAGCATGAAGTCGAAGGCTTCCTGCTTGTTCTTCGATGCCGACATGATGCCCATGGTCCAGTGGCCGATTTCCGAACTGCCGGGCTTCGTTCCGGCTGGAATGGCGGTGTAGGAGATCTTGCCGACCATCTTCGACTGGCTCGGATCCTCAAAGGTCGCGACCCAGTTCGGCCAGTTGATCGATGAAGCGGACGTGCCCGCGGCGAGCGCCGTGCCAACTTCGTTGGCATTGTAGCTTTCGACCCCTTTCGGCGAGACGTCGCGCAGCGCCATGAACGTCTTCATGGCGGCAGCACCTTCCGGCGTGTCGATCGTGACCTTGCTCCGGTCGGCATTGAAGAGGTCGGCGCCATAAGACCAGAAGATCGGCATGAAATCGGCAACGACCGGGTTGCCCTGGCCGCCGCGGAAGACATAGCCGAAATAGCGGCCGCCGCCGTCTTCCGTCAGCTTTTTGCTGGCCTTCAGCACGTCGTCCCAGGTTTTCGGGGCGTCAACGCCCGCTTCCTTGTACTTGGCGGCGTCATAGAAGAACATCTGCGCATTTCCCACATAGGGCAGGCAGACATAGGGCCCGGAATTATAGGGGTTGCGGCAGATCGCCAGCGACTTCGACAGGAAATCGTTGTCGGGTCCTTCCAACCCAGCTTTCTTGAAGTACGGCGTCAGGTCCTCCAGGTGCCCGTTTTCTGCAAAGAACGGAATCCAAGGATCATCCATCAGGACGATATCGAAGACGCCGGACTTGGTGGCGCCGGCATTGGCACCTTGTTCGAAGACGTTGGCGTAGGGCGCCTGGACGGTCTCTACCTTGGTGCCCTTCATCTTTGCGTAGTCTGCGGCCGCGGCTCTCAGGCCGTCGCCTTCGCTGCCGGATGGCACGAGGACCGTGATATCGGCCCATGCGACACCCCCGATCGCGAGCGCGGACGCCGCTGCAGCCAAGGTGAGAAACAGTTTACGAACCATCATACACCTCCCATTCCGAGTTGTTATTCAGAGGCCGCTTTTTCGAAAGGAGGACCTCACCCTATCCGGCATGGCGGAGACGCTGCTTTGAAGCGTGTAACGAGAAACTGAAATTTTCCGGCGCCTCCCTAGGCCGGAATTGCTCCCAGGCGCGATTTTATCACAGTGCGCGCATTCCTCATAAGCGCAACATTAGCGACAACTTAGATGACGTCTTACGCAATCGGGAGGGCGCGGGAGCCAATCTTTGGGTTTACTGCCCTTCTACTCTGCGCATCCGGGCAGCATGTCGGGGAAACGGCGACAGCCTCCCGCCGCGACGGCTTGTGGCACCGATCGTTCGGGACATCTCGCGGCGGGGGGTCGGCCGGGCGATGGGGCAGATGAAGCCGCGAGATTGGCGCGTGCCCTTCAGTTCACCGGCAGCCGGCGCGCATCCCATTCGCTCTTCGGCACAGCGCCGCCGATCGCAAAGCTGAAGGAAACCACCGACGTCGCTTCGGCGTCGACCTCGCATTTGAAATCGACGTTGTACCAGTTCGCCTTGCTTCGATAGGCGCTGCCTATCGCGGTGACCGCCGAAGTTGAAATAGTCCCGGCGCGGGCCAGCATATCCGGGAAAGCGCCCGGCCTCTGGTTACGGATCTGCTCCAGCGCCTCGATGCTGCAGATCTGCGCGATCCGCTTCGTGACGGGGAGCTTCCCGAGCGCTTGCTTGATGCGCGGGTTCGACAGTGCATTTGGCGAAAAGAGTTCTTTTGCCGGAACAAGCGCGTCGGATTTCCGTTCGACTTTCGCGCCTGTCGGCTCCGGGGACTGCTGTTTCTCCGCAGTTTCCGGCGGCGGCCTTTGCGCGGGAATCGGCACGCTTTCAAGGGAGGCCGCTTCCGTCTCACCCTGCTGGGTCGCCGCGTGCCGTTGCGGCGTTGCCAGCACCGGCGGCGCCGGTTTGGGTTCCGGCAGTTCGCGCGCAGCGGTTTCTGTCGTGGATGACGTCTGTTTCGGCTGTTCGACGGCTTTCGGAGCTTGTTGCGCCTCACCCTGCTTCGGCGGAAGTTGCTGCTCTTCGTTGTTTAGATCCGCGTGCGCTGAAGCGGATTCGAAGGCCTGTGGCGGCGCGGCCGATGGCTTGGTGCTTGATTTCGCCGGTTCTACCGGCGGTTTTTCCTCCGCCTTCGGACGCGGCGGCGGAACCAGTTCCACGTTGACGCTCTGCTCCTTCGCCGGTTCCGGCGGTGCTTCGGGCGGACGAAAGAGCAACAAGAACGCGACGGCCAGATGCAGGGCAACCGACGTCGGCATGCCCCATGCGATCTCTCTCTTCGGCGCCTTGGCGAACTGTTGCATTGCTCAAAAGACAGCGGGCTGCGCGGGCAATGGCCGTACAGCAAGACGAAGCAGTCTTTGCCCCACCCCGCTCCAGCCTGTGACGATCAACGTCACATAAGGGCTTGAACGGCTCTGAACAAGCGGAAAGTCCCGACGCGACCCACCGTGTCTCGCATCACGACTTCGTGGTTTCAGGCCCCGGCGGCAGCGGTTCATTATCTCGTCGGATGCAGCGGATACCGTTTTGAATGTTTGTCCCTTACCGAGCGCGGAAAGGAGGTGCCCCGATGAGGTTCACACGGCGAAGCGTCCTTCAGGGACTTGCATTGGCAGCATCCTTGCCGGCGATCGGACGCTCCTCACGTGCCCAGACCACCGCTCTCACCCGAAGGACAATCCCGTCGAGCGGCGAGGAAATACCGGTAATAGGGCTCGGCACCTGGATCACTTTCAACGTCGGCGACGATCCGGTCCTCAAGGACGAGTGCGCCGCCGTGATGGGCGCCTTCTTCGAAGACGGAGGACGCATGGTCGATTCCTCTCCCATGTACGGCTCCTCGCAGCCGACCATCGGCTATGGCCTTCAGAAGCTGAAATACCCCGATCGCCTGTTTTCAGCCGAGAAGGTTTGGGTTTCCGATCCGGCAAGTGGGGCGGAGCAGATCGAAGCCTCCCGCGCCTACTGGGGCGTTGAGAAGTTCGATCTCATGCAGGTCCACAATCTTGTTTCCTGGGAAGACCATCTGCCGATGCTGTTCGAGATGAAGGCAAAGGCGCAATTGCGTTACGTCGGCATCACCACATCGGAAGGGCGGCGGCATCGGGAAATCGAAAGCATCATGGCGAGCCAGCCGATCGATTTCGTACAACTCACCTACAACATCCTCGACCGTGAGGCGGAGGAGCGCATCCTGCCTCTGGCGCGGGAGAAAGGCATCGCGGTCATTGTCAACCGCCCGTTCCGCCAGGGCAGTCTGATCCGGCAGCTCGATGACGAACCTCTGCCCGAATGGGTTGCCGAGACAGGCGCGCGAAGCTGGGCGCAGTTCCTGCTCAAGTTCATCGTCGCGCATCCGGCGGTCACCTGCGCCATACCGGCGACGACCCGCGTCGACCACGTGCGCGAGAATCTCGAAGCTGGCGGCGGCGTCCTGCCTGACCAGGCGATGCGACGGCGTATGGTCGATTACGTGGAGGCGTTGTGATCACCCGCCTCACCCGCTGCTGCCCAACGCATGAGTTGTGAGGTCGGCGAATGTCGGAGTGGTGGACGTACACACCTGGCGATTTCCTGATGTTCTCGCCGCGCGTCTACCTTCGTCTCGTCGAGCGCTACAATGAGGATTTTTGGCCGCTTCAGCTCGTCTTCGTGATCGGCATGCTGGCGATCGTGGTTCTCGCGCTTAGAGAGGTACGCTTGGCGAAGGCCGCGCTTCTGCCGGCATTGGCCGTGGCCTGGGCCTTTTGCGCATGGCAGTTCCTCTGGCTTCGCTATGCGACCATAAACTGGGGCGTGACCTATGCCGCAATGGCCTTCTTTCTTCAGGCCGGGCTTCTGACGATTCTCAGCTTTGATACGAACCATGGCATCGCCGTGAACCGATGGCGCCGCTACGGCGGGACAGTTCTTGCCTTGTTCGGGCTCTTGGTTCACCCGCTCCTCGCGTTGTTTTCGACGCGTTCGCTGGCCGCCGCAGAAACCTTCGGCATGATGCCGGATCCAACCGCGATCACGACGCTCGGCACCGTGCTGACAATCAGAGGAAGACGCCTCTTGCTGCTTCTGCCCATTCCGCTCCTGTGGTGCGCGTTCAGTGGCCTGACTCTGCTGGCCATGGAGGATCGTGCTGCAGTCGTCCCGCTTGCCTCGATCGTCCTTGTCGCGATCTTGCTGCTGCCCCTTGCCCGGCCTTGAACCCTGTCTAGGAACCGATGCTGAGAAAACCTTTTTTCTGTTGACAGCGGCAGTGAGAAAAGGTTTTCTCTGCCTGACCATAGGAGGGTGCGCTGGACAATCCGACCAACAGACGCGTGACCATTCATGACGTGGCTGCGGCAGCAGGCGTCAGTATTTCAACGGCCTCGAAGGCGTTGAACAATACTGGCCGCATGGGCGCCGAGACGCGCGAGAGAGTGAAGCGCATCGCTGGCGAAATCGGCTTCAGGCCGAACGCGCTTGCGCGCGGATTGCTCAGCAAGCGCAGCTTCACCATCGGGCTCCTGACGAACGACACCTATGGACGTTTTACCCTGCCGGTCATGGCGGGCATTTCGGAAGCACTGGTCGATCACGGCGTCTCGGTATTCCTCTGCGCAATCGAAGACGACCCAGCGCTGGGGCAGATCCATGTCGATGCCATGCTCGACAAGCAGGTCGACGGCATCATCGCCTCCGGCAAGCGCCTGGACCGGCGTTTGCCGGTCGATCTGTCGAGCCTGCCAGTACCAGTCGTTTACGCCTTCACGGAAGGCACGGAAAACAGTGTCACGCTGCGCTCAGACGATGCGCAGGGCGCGCGTCTTGCGGTTGAATGGCTGGCGAAGCTGGGGCGCCGTCGGATCGCGCATATCACGGGACCTGAGGATTTCTTCTCGGTCCGCGAGCGCGCCAGCGCCTACCGAGAGGTCGCCGGCGATGTCGAGCCGGTGCTTTACGGCGTCTGGGCCGAGAGCTGGGGACATGAGGCGGTCGGGTCAATCTGGGATCGGCCCGGAGAAAAGCCCGATGCCATCTTCTGCGGCAACGACCAGATCGCCCGCGGGGTCGTCGACGCCTTGCGTGAGCGCGGCGTCAGGGTGCCTGAAGACTTGTCGATCGTCGGCTTCGACAACTGGGAGATCCTGGCGGCGCAAACGCGGCCGCCGCTGACGTCCATCGACATGGGGTTGAAAGAGCTTGGCCGTGAGGCCGGCCTGACTGTGCTCGCGCTCGCAGAGGGGCGGCGCGTCGAGCCGGGCGTGAGGAAATTGCCGTGCCGGTTGGTTGTCCGGCAATCGTGCGGGGGCATGAGCCCCACGGAATGACGAAACGGCGCGAGGAGGCGCCACAACGGGAGGAGTGCCATGATCAAGCGTCTATTGGCAGCAACGAGCATCATTACCTTGTGTCTGGCGTCCGGTGCGTCGGCCGCCGAGAAAATCGAAATGTGGGTTCGTTCCGGCATCGGCGAATCCTTCAAGAAGGTCGTCGAGGCCTACAACGCCAGCCACGAGAACCAGGTCGCCATGACCGAAGTGCCGTTCTCCGAACTGGTGCAAAAATATGCGACCGCGATCGCAGGCGGGCAGGCCCCGGACGCGCTTTCGCTCGACCTCATCTACACCCCGGCCTTTGCCGCCGCCGGCCAACTCGAGGACCTGACCGATTGGGCGAAGGCACTGCCCTACTTCAATTCGCTCTCGCCGTCGCACGTCAAGCTCGGGACCTATCAGGATCGCATCTATGGCCTGCCGCTTTCGGTCGAGACGTCGATTTTTGCCTGGAACAAGGACCTCTACAAGAAGGCCGGCCTCGACCCGGAAAAGGCGCCGACCACCTGGGAGGAGATCGAAGCCAATGCCGAAAAGATCCGCGCGCTCGGTGACGATATCTACGGCTTCTACTTCTCCGGCGGCGGCTGCGGCGGCTGCATGATCTTCACCTTCACGCCGCTTGTCTGGGGTTCGGGCGCCGACATTCTCTCCGGCGACGGCAAGAAGGCGACGCTCGACACGCCGGAAATGCGCAAGGCGGTCGATATCTACCGTTCGATGGTCAAGAAGGACCTCGTGCCGGCGAGTTCGGCCAGCGACAACGGCGTAAACTTCCTGACTTTCACGAATGGCAAGATCGGCCAGCAAAGCCTCGGCGCCTTTGCCATCGGCACGCTGGTCACCGAAAACCCCGACATCAACTTCGGCGTGACGCTGATCCCCGGCGTCAATGGCGGAACCTCGTCCTTTGCCGGCGGCGACAACTTCGTCATCACGAGGGGCACGAAGAAGATCGATGCGGTGAAGGAATTCCTCGAATACACCTATTCGATGGACGGCCAGAAGGTGATGGCGAAATACGGCAGCCTGCCGACCCGCGGCGATATCGCCGACAAGGTACTTGAGGGTCTCGACCCGCGCATGCAGGTGGGCATCAAGGCGATCGAAGTCGCCAAGACACCCTACACGCTGCAGTTCAACGATCTGATCAACAGCGCCAACGGCCCCTGGGCGACCTTCACCAATGCGGCAATCTATGGCGACGATGTCGACGGGGCATTCTCGAACGCCCAGTCGGAAATGCAGTCAATCATCGACACTGGGCAGTGATCGCAAGCTGCAACTACAGCGCCGTGCGTCTTTTCAGACGCACGAGGGCCGCTGTAGCATTTTGAATTGCTGCATGTTTTTATCCTTAAATCGGCTCCGATTTAAGGAACATGCAGCGGGCCGAAGGCAATCCTCCGGCCCCTCTTTCTTGAACAGGCGGAGAATTGCAATGGCCGGCTCTGGCCCAGGAAAAGCATTGCCCGTGCGCAGGAGACGGCGGCGCCACTCGCAATGGCGCGGTCTCCTTTATATCGCCCCGGCGATGGCCCTCGTCATCGTCTTCTTCGTCATGCCGGTGCTGTTTACTGGCTGGATGAGCCTGCACAATTGGCCTCTGCTCGGTTCGCCGCGCTGGATCGGCTTCAACAACTATTTCCGGATGGCAAACGACGGGCGCTTCGTCTCGGCCCTGCGCTTCACGACCTACTACACGGTGATCGTGACGATCGCGATCTTCGCCGTCGCCTTCCCATTGGCGATCTTCGTCGAGAAGCACCGACGCTTCGTCGGCGCCTACCGCACCATCATCTTCCTCCCCGTCGTCGTCGGCCTCGCCTCGGCATCGTTGCTCTGGGTCTGGCTCGCGAACGTCGACAGCGGCTTCATCGGCCCTGCGTTGAAGGCACTCGGACTCGTGGAGAAGAGCCCCAATCTGCTCGCCACTTTCGATAGCGCCTTTTTCACGATCATCGTCATGGTCGTCTGGAAGATCGCCGGCTTTACGATGATCATCCTGCTCACCGGGCTACAGGCCATTCCCTCCGAGTTGACCGAGGCGGCCCGCATCGACGGCGCCGGTCGGTGGCAGCGGTTCCGCTATCTCACCTTACCGCTGATGCGCCGGACGATCGCGCTGGCGCTGATCATTTCGGTGACAGGCTCGATCCTCGCCTTCGACCAGTTCTACATCATGACCAGCGGCGGTCCGCAGAACCGGATGATCTCCGTCGTCTACTACATCTTCAACCAGTCCTTCGTATCCTTCAATCTCGGCTATGGCGCGGCTCTCTCGATCGCGCTCCTCGCCATCCTGGTGGTTATCAGCATCGTGCAATTGCGGCTGCTTCGCGTCGGGGAGGATCGCCCTTGACCCTTTCCAAGATGAACATGTCCAACATGAGTCTCTCCAGTCGGCGCCGGGCACGCAAGGCCTTTCGGGCAGAATCGACCTATCACGCGACAGGCGTGGCAATCGCGCTCTTCTTCCTGGCGCCTTTCGCCATCACCCTGCTCGCGTCGTTCCGACACGGCACCGAGGCGCGTCTGCCGCCATTGCCGCCGTGGCCGGCTAATGGCATCAGCTTCGATTCCTATCGCTCGCTCGACACCTTCGGCGCCGGCGTCTGGCAGCACACGTTCAATTCGTTGCTCGTGTCGCTCGCAACCGTCGCGCTCACCGTCGCCGTCAGCGTGCTTGCGGGTTATGGCTTCTCGCGCTACCGCTTTCCGTTGAAGAACGTGCTGTTCGTGCTGATCATCGCCACGCTGATGATCCCGTTCCAGTCGATCCTCACGCCCCTCTTCATCATCCTCGCGAGACTCGGACTCAACAATTCGCTGTTCGGGCTGACGCTTGTCTACGTGACGCTGCAGCTTCCCTTCTCGGTTTTCATGATGCGCAACGCCTTCGATGCGGTGCCGAAGGAGATCGAGGAGGCGGCCCGCATCGACGGCGCCCGCGACCTGAAACTGCTCTTCCGGGTGCTGATGCCGCTGGTGCTGCCCGGCATCGCCACGGTCGCGATCTTCGCTTTCCTCAATGCCTGGAACGAATTCCTGGCGGCACTCGTGCTCTTGTCGAGCAACGAGAAATATACGCTTCCGGTGCTGATGATGGCCGTGCGCGCCGGTCGCCTCGGCGCCGTCAACTGGGGCGCGGTTCAGGCCGGTGTCGCCGTCATGACGCTGCCCTGCCTCGTCGTCTTCCTGCTTCTGCAACGCTACTACATGCGCGGGCTGATGGCCGGCGCCGTGAAATGAACTCCAAGAAACGGATGAAGCCATGAACAAACTCCGACAGGATCGCCAGTTCCGCCCCCTCCCCGTTCCGAGTGTTGAAGTGCACGGTCTTTTCGGCGACCGCCAGGACGCAATCTGCGAATCCACCGCCGAAGTCCTGCTCGACCGCTGCGTCGAGGCCGGCATGCTCAGGGCGATCGACGTCGAGCAGCCAAGCCCCGGCATCGTCATTCCGCTGCAGGCCTGGTCGGGCTCGACCCAGATGTTCTGGGACAGCGATCTCGGAAAATCGATCGAGACCATTGCCTATTCGCTCTACCGGAGGCCCAACCCCAGGCTCGAGGCGCGTGTCGATGCCATCGTCGACATGTATGAAAAGCTGCAGGACGAGGACGGCTACCTGAACGCCTGGTTCCAGCGGGTGCAACCCGGCCGGCGCTGGACCAACCTTCGCGATCACCACGAACTCTATTGCGCCGGCCATCTGATCGAGGGCGCCGTCGCCTATTACCAGGCGACGGGAAAGCGCAAGCTGCTCGACGTCATGGCCCGCTTTGCCGACTATATGATTGAAGTGTTCGGCCATGGCGAAGGGCAACTGCCGGGCTACTGCGGCCATGAAGAAATCGAGCTCGCGCTGGTAAAGCTTGCCCGCGTCACGGGCGAGAAGAAATATCTCGATCTCGCCAAGTTCTTCATCGACGAGCGCGGCAGAGAGCCCCACTTCTTCACCGAGGAAGCGATCCGCGACGGCCGCGATCCGAAGCAGTTCATCCAGAAGACCTACGAATACGGCCAGGCCCATCTGCCCGTCAGAGAGCAGAAGAAAGTTGTCGGCCATGCCGTTCGCGCCATGTATCTCTATTCCGGCATGGCGGATATCGCGACCGAGTACAACGACGACAGTCTCACCACGGCGCTCGAAACCCTTTGGGACGACCTGACGACCAAGCAGATGTATGTCACCGGCGGGATCGGACCGGCGGCGTCGAACGAAGGCTTTACGGATCACTACGACCTGCCGAACGAGAGCGCCTATGCCGAGACCTGCGCCTCCGTCGGTCTCGTCTTCTGGGCAAGCCGCATGCTCGGGCGCGGCCCCAATCGGCGGTATGCCGACATCATGGAGCAAGCGCTCTACAACGGCGCCATGGCGGGTCTTTCGCTCGATGGGAAAACCTTCTTCTACGAGAACCCATTGGAAAGCGCCGGCAAGCATCATCGCTGGATCTGGCACCATTGCCCCTGCTGCCCGCCGAACATCTCGCGCCTGCTCGCCTCTATCGGCTCCTATATGTATGCCGTCGCCGACGACGAAATCGCCGTCCATCTTTACGGCGAGAGCAAGGGCCGCTTCGAAATCGGCGGCAAGAAGGTCGAGCTTGCGCAGAAGACCCGCTATCCCTGGGACGGCGCCATCCGCTTCGACGTCACGACGCAGGATCCGGTCCGCTTCTCGCTGTCGCTGCGCATTCCCGAATGGGCGGAGGGCGCCGCGTTGAAACTGAACGGCGAGAGCGTCGACCTTTCGAATGTAACGATCGACGGCTACGCGCGCATCGAGCGCGAATGGCGAAGCGGCGACCGCGTGGAGCTCGATATCCCGCTAAAGCCTCGTACACTCTGGGCAAATCCGCAGGTGCGGCAGGACACCGGCCGCGTCGCACTCATGCGCGGGCCGCTCGTCTATTGCGCAGAGGCAACCGACAACGGCGCGGGTTTGAACGGAATCGTGCTTGGCGGCGACATTTCGAACGCGAAGACTGCAGAAATCGCTGAACTTCAAGGCGCAGTCGCGCTCGACATTTCCGTCGCCCGCGACAAAGCGGATGATTGGGGCGCCACCCTCTATCGCACATCACCGCCGAAAGTGAACCAGGCAACGGCCCGCTTCGTTCCCTATCACCTGTGGGACAACCGCACGCCCGGCGAGATGCTCGTCTGGGTTCGCGCCGGCGAAGTCGGGCGGTGACGGCATGCATGAAACCGGAGTTGTATTGACGGACATTCGCAAGAGCTTCGGCAGCCTGGAGGTGATCCATGGCATCGACCTCAGGATTGCCGAAGGTTCGTTCGTCGTCTTCGTCGGGCCGTCCGGCTGCGGGAAGTCGACGTTGCTGCGCATGATTGCGGGCCTCGAGGAGGTCACCGACGGCGAGATCGAGATCAAGGGCCGCAACGTTACCGACCTCGATCCCTCCGATCGCGGCATCGCGATGGTCTTTCAATCCTATGCCCTCTATCCGCATATGAGCGTGCGCGAAAATCTCGCCTTCGGCCTCAAAATGGCGCGCACTGAGACGGCCGAGATCGAGGCGCGCGTGAAAGCCGCCTCCGCGATCCTGAAGATCGACCACCTGCTCGACCGTCGCCCGGGTCAGCTTTCCGGCGGGCAACGCCAGCGCGTCGCGATCGGACGAGCGATCGTGCGCAAACCTGACGTCTTTCTTTTCGACGAGCCGCTTTCGAATCTCGATGCGGAGTTGCGCGTCTCGATGCGCATCGAGATCGCCAGACTCCATCGCGAACTGGGCAATACGATGATCTATGTCACCCACGACCAGACCGAGGCGATGACGCTTGCCGACAAGATCGTCGTGTTGCGCGACGGCCGCATCGAGCAGGCAGGAACACCGCGCGAGGTCTACGAAAATCCCGCCAATATCTTCGTCGCGGGCTTCATCGGCTCCCCACGAATGAACCTGCTCGACGCAGTCTGGCTAGGCAACGGACGCGTCCGCGTCGCGGGCAGCGAGATGTCGGTGCCCGTCTCCGACGAGGACTTGCAGATCGGAGAAAAGGTTTGCTTCGGAGCGAGGCCGGAGCATCTTTTCGTCACCGAAGGCGGAGAGGGATGCATTCCCGCAAAGGTCGATTTTGCCGAATATCTCGGCGGCACCCAGTATCTCTATTGCCAGCTTGCCGATAGCCAGCCGCTCATTGCCGAATACCGTTCGGGACCGGGAATCAATGCGGGCAGCACGATAGCCCTTTCGGTCGACGGCAATCAGCGGCGGTTATTTGCTGCTGACGGCCGGCGGCTGCGGTGAAGCGAGGCAGATCGCCTACTGTAGTGGGTGGATCAGCCGTGACCTGGCAGCAGGACGCGGGAGAGCGCATCTTTAACGCGCTGGCCGCTTGCCGTCCCAGGCATCCTGCAGCAAGGCGCGGATGGATCGGCGATCGACCGGCCGCGGGTTCCAATAGGGATTTTCTGTCGCGATCGCCGCGGCCCGGTCGAGATCGGGCTCGCTCAAGCCCAGATCCTTCAGCGCCAGCGGCGCGCCGATTTGCGTGGCGAGATCCCAAAGCCCGCCCCCGATCGCGCCGCCGAAAATCTCCGCGACCGGAGCCAATAGCTCCGGGACAGCGGCGGCGTTGTAACCGGCGGTGTGCGGCAGCATAACTGCGTGCGTCTCGGCATGCGGCAAATCGAGAGTGCCACCGAGCGTATGGCAAATCTTGTGGTGCAGAGCCATGCCGACCGTGCCGAGCACCGCGCCGCAGAGCCAAGCGCCGTAAAGCGCCTCGGTCCGCACTTCGATGTCGCGCGGAGCCTCCACGATCTTAGGTAAAGCCGCCTTGAAGGCGCGCAGCCCCTCGACCGCCATCAGCGTCGAGATCGGATTTCGGTCCTGCGCGTACAGCCCCTCGACAGCATGCGCCATTGCATTCAAGCCGCTACTAACGCTGATGCCGACTGGAAGCCCCAGCGTCAGAGCGGGATCATAGATCACGACCTCCGGCAGAATGCGTGGATGACGGACGGTCGTCTTCCGCCCGCCTTCGGTCTCACCGAGGATCGGGGTCACCTCTGAGCCGGCATAGGTCGTCGGAATGACAATCTGCGGCAGATCGGTGCGATAGGCGATCGCCTTGCCGAGGCCGGTGGTCGAACCACCTCCAAGCGAGACGACACAGTCGGCGCCCGTTCGCGCCACCGTCTCCATCGCCCTTTCCGTCGCGTCGACCGGGGTATGCATCACGGCGCCGGCAAATACACCGGCAGCGACCCGACCGAGACGCACGGCCAGCGCCTCTGCGTCCGCCTGCCGCTGTGGTGTCGAGAGCACAAGCGCTTTCCGGCAACCGATCTTCTCTACCCATTCCCCGGCCAGCGCGCCCTTGCCTTCGCCGAAAACGATGTGAGCAGGGCTGCCGCTATAGACGAAATCACGGCTCATGCATGCACTCCTTGCCTTGAGCGCCACGATGGGCACATCCCCTGTTAGGATAAGCCAAACCGAGACGGCGTTTGAGGAGGTCCGACAAAAAAATGCATTCACGGAAAGGCCCGCGAAGGCTATAGCGGTCGCAACGCCGACGAACAGATTGGAGCTGCCATGACCGACACCGTTACCGATCGCTTCCTCCGCTATGTCGTCATCGACACCCAATCGGATCCCAAGTCGTCGACGCAGCCCTCGACTGAAAAGCAGAAGAATCTCGGCCGGATACTGGTCGAGGAATTGCTGGCGATCGGGCTTGCCGATGCGCATCTCGATGAGCACGGCTACGTCTATGCGACGATACCGTCGAATGTCGACAAGCCGGTGCCCGTGATCTGCTTCTGCTCGCACATGGACACTGCGCCCGACTTCACCGGCACCAACGTCAAGCCGCAAGTGGTGCGAAACTATGCCGGCGGCGACATCCGGCTTCCCGGCGATCCCCAGCAGGTCATTCGCGTCAGCGACCATCCCGAGCTTGGCAACCAGATCGGCAACGACATCATCACCACCGACGGCACGACGCTGCTCGGCGCCGACGACAAGGCCGGCCTCGCCGAGATCATGACGGCAGCGCAAGTCCTCATCGACAATCCGGAAATCAAGCACGGCACGATCAAGCTTCTTTTCACGCCGGACGAAGAAGTCGGCCGCGGTGTCGACAAGGCCGACCTCAAGAAGCTCGGAGCCGCGTTCGGCTATACCGTGGACGGTGAAACGGCGGGCCATATCGAGGACGAAACCTTCTCGGCCGACGGCGTCGACATCACCATTCAGGGCGTCGCCATCCATCCCGGCTTCGCCAAAGGCAAGATGGAAAACGCCATCAAGATCGCCGGCGCGATCATCGAGCGCTTGCCGAAGGACATTGCGCCGGAGACGACCGCAGGCCGGGACGGCTTCATCCATCCGATCGGCGTGACCGGATCGATGGAAAAAGCCACCCTTGGCTTTATCGTCCGCGACTTCGATGAAGCCGGCCTTGCCGTCAAGGAAAAGATGCTCGAGGACATCGTAAAAAGCGTCATGGCGGAGTTTCCCCGTTCGAGCTACGCGTTCGAAGTGAAGGAGCAGTACCGCAACATGAAGGCGATCCTCGGCCGCCACCCGGATATCGTCGAGAATGCCGTGGAGGCTATCCGCCGCGCCGGTATGACACCGGTGCGCGGCAGCATCCGCGGAGGCACCGATGGTTCGAGGCTCTCCTATATGGGCCTGCCCTGCGCCAACATCTTCGCCGGCGGCCATGCCTTCCATTCACCGCTCGAATGGATCAGCCGGCAGGACATGGAGAGAAGCGTCGCGACGCTCGTCGAGCTTGCCAAGATCTGGGAAGAGCGCGCCTAGACCATCCTGGTTCGGGCTGCTGGCCGGCCACGGCCAGCGCTAGATCACGGTGATTTTACGTCCGATCGACGTAAATCATAAACGTAATCGATTCTAATGCGTTAGCGCGGGATGCGGGCGGAAAACCGTACACACTTTTCCTCATCCCGCGCTGGCATCGTTCAGTCTCTGCCCCGCGACAGATAGCCGGATGTGCGCGGTTTGCAAGCGAGGGTACGGCCGGTCTTGACGCCGGAAAGCGGCATCCGTTACCAGCCCCAGAAAAACAGGAACCAGCCCGCATTGGCGATCGCAACCGCAAGCCCAACGCTCGCAAGCGCCATCATGCGGCGCCTTGGCGGTTTGCAATAAAGCCCTGTGACGCGCCAGCAGAGCACGCCGGACCAACCGCTCGCAAGGAAGAGCATGGCTCCGCGCGCTTCATCGACCCACGGCAGATCGATCCCGTCCATGCGAAGCTGCGTGACCGACAGCGCGGACAGTCCGAGAAAGACGCCGGCGGCCGCGAGCGGGATGAGCGTTTGCGCAAAATGATGAAACCGCGCCGCGTTCCAGCGACCAAGGCACAGTGTTGCAAGCGAAAGCAGCAGCGTGATCGCGAGCCCAACGGCAAGCGCCGTCGTGAGCACGTAGGAAACGAGGATCACCCCGTCCAGCAGAGACAATACGTCGTTTCTCTCGGGATAGTTCGTCAGCACCCACCAGGGCGGCGAAATCTCCAGCGGCCACAGCACACCGCGTTCGACAAGCCATTCGGCAACCCATTGCTTTGCGGCGTTGAACCAGGGGCTCACGCTCCAATGGAAGGCGCCGACAGCAACGCCCATCAACCCGAAGACGATCAGCACCGTTTCCCACGGCTTCGGATGTTCCCCCGCCACATGCACGATCTCATGAAGGGGCGACCGGCGCGCGAGCCGGATCGCGCCGCGGAATCCGCTGCACCGGCCACACATATGGCAATCGCTTGCGCCCCGCATCGTCTTCAATGGCACCAGCGGCGCACAGTTGACGGCGCCCGGTTTGAACCCCGCCCGCTGTGTCTCCCGCCAGATCTCCGCATCGACGCGGAAGTGCAGCGGCGCGAGCTTCGCGAGCAGGCCAAATACCCCGCCGACTGGGCAGAGATAGCGGCACCACACACGCTTTTCCTTGCCGTAGAGATAACCCACGATGGCCGCCGCCAGCGTTGACCCGCCGAGCACCAGCAACGCCGGTTTCGGATACTGATAGACGCTGACCATCTGGCCATAGAGCGTCGTGCCGGCAAAGGCGATCGTCGGCCATCCGTTCCATTTGACCCAGCGCGGGATACCACCTCCCCGTCCGTGTCGGCTGCTGAATTCGGAAATCGCCCCCTCGGGGCAAAGAAGCCCGCACCACACGCGCCCGACAAGCGCCGTCGCAAGCAGGACCATTGGCCACCATATGCCCCAGAACGCAAACTGCGCAAAGCGGGTGAAATCGTCCCAGATATGCGCGGCGTTGCCCGGCATCGGCCGCAAAACCGGGGCGACGAGCAGCGCCGCATAGACCGAAACGACGCTCCATTGAAGCCAACGGATTTGCCTTTGGTGCCGCGCCAGCCAGTCGCCGATGCGCTGCCAGACATCGCGCTGTGGACGCGACAAAAGCACAGTCACGGTCATGCGACGGCCCGCCGCTTCGCCCGGTCAGTCCGCCTTTCTTCGAGCGGGACCTTAAGTCCCGCGCATGGCAAGAAGATTTGGAGAATTGGCGCCATGGTAGGTCCGGGTATCGCTATGGCGGGGTGCGAAGAGGCCGCATTTGCGCGGCCTCCCCGGCTGTAGGGCGCGGCGTCTACCGTCAAGATCGGCCGCTCCCGTTCACGCCGTGGGACAGGCTCTAGAGCATCCCGCTTTCAAAGTGGCATCACTGAAGGCGGATAAGATGCTCTAGAATCAAAATGCTGGAACGTCCTTTGTGCGTTCATTGAACGCACGGCGCTCTAGTAGCCGCCCTTCTTCCCCACGCCGGCGTAGGTGAATTCATATTCGACGGAAAATGCCTCGGGCCAGGGCGCGACCCCTGTTTCCTTGTCCACGTGACGACCAAAATGGGCCGTCTCGTCATGGGATTCCGAGTGGATGGTCAGTTCCAGTCTGTATTTGCCCGGGCCCATGAGCTTGACGTTGTCGCCATAGTGTGGCCCGTCGCTCGCGACCATGGGCATGAAGGAACCTGCCGTCTCCTCACCGGTGTCGGCTTTGGTCAAGCGATACTCGACGTGGAGGTTGGGCAACCAGTCCCCTTCCGCAAAACCGTTCTTGTTATCGGCTGCGGCTTGAACATCCGCCTCCAGATGGATATCGGCTTCGGCCGCCGGCGTCATCACGCCGGGAGGATCCATTTCGATCGGCTGCAGGTAGACGGCTGCTATCTCCATGCCGTGGCTCAACAACGGATCGCCGATCCGATATTCCGCCGCGGACGCCAACGACACCCCCGTGACGAGGACGCCGACCGATGCGAGCGGAAGCAATTTGAAGCACATGCGTGTTTTCCTTCCCGGGAAGCGAGCCAATCGGCTCTTATTTATGAGTTGTTTTCTCACCTTTTATGCGCGCGATATCTGAAGATCATTGCGCTGGAGCAAACTACTCGCGTCCCGGTTCCACACCGTTTCGCGGCAGGGGCTTCTGCGGTGCCTCTCGATCACAAAGAAATCCGTCGGCGGCAAAGATCGGATTCAGTCTTTCTTGGTAATTTTCCGTTAGCAATTCCCGTCAGTGGGTTCGACGGCGGCTCTGCCGTCACCGAAAGTCTTGCGTACGGGTTCCTATGCGTTTCTCAGCTGTGCCAGTGCTCCTCCTTGCCGGTCTCGTTTTGTCGGGCTGCGGGTTCAGTTCCAATCGGGAAAGGGTTGCCGCTCAGCAACCATCCCGGGAAACGACGAGCTCCGTCGCCCAGTCGCCCGCCCCAATGCCTGCCGCGAACGTAGGCGCGGCTGCTTCGCCAGCGGCACCGCCGCAGGAAATGCTCGCGTGGGCGGGGCCCGTTCCAGAGCCGCAGGCCTTCGCGCCCGTGGCAAGAACTGCCGGCATGCCCGTCCCTTCGGAAAGACCGATCACTCTGCGCACGCCGGAAAACCCGGCGATCGAGGAGGCGCCGCCAACGCGCGGGCAAATCTACAGCCATCGCTTCCGCGACGCCAAACCGATCAATTTCGGCTCCCGCTCGCCGAGGAAGCTTGCCGTGCACGGTGTCGACGTTTCGCGCTGGCAGGGCGAGATCAACTGGGCGAAATTGCGGACGCAGGGCGCGAACTTCGCCTACATCAAGGCGACCGATGGCGGCGACCATCTCGATCCGATGTTCAAGAAGAACTGGCGCCGGGCGAAGGAAGCCGGGCTCAAACGCGGCGCCTATCACTTCTTCTACTGGTGCCGAACCGCCGGCGAACAGGCCGACTGGTTCATCCGCAACGTGCCGAGGGAAGCCGGCGCATTGCCGCCGGTCATCGATGTCGAGTGGAACGGCGAGTCGAGCTGCAAAAGGCGCCCCTCGCGCGAACGTGTCCTGGAAAAGATGCAGGTCTTCATGGACAAGCTGGAGAGGCACTACGGTCAGCGCCCGATCATCTACACCGCGCCGGATTTCTATCGCGACAACCTGAAGGGCGCCTTCCCGAACCATCCATTCTGGCTGCGCTCGGTGGCCGCTCACCCGTCCAAGGTCTATCCGGGACGGAAATGGCTCTTCTGGCAATATTCCGGCTCCGGCCTTTCGCACGGCGTGGACGGCAGGATAGACCTCAACGTGTTCCACGGCAGCGAGAACGAGTGGCACAGCTGGGCGGCTGCAGGATCCAGCTTGGCGAGCCGCGACTAGCCCGAACGTTCAGGAAGGAACAGGCGCCAGCGACGACCTCCTCCCCAGCTTTCCCCGCAAATCCCGACGCAACCTGGCTGTGGCTCACGACCACTGCGGCCCTCGCATGTGGCCTCCGCTGTTGCCATAAAAGCCTTTGTGGCCAGCCGCGTGCCGGCATCCGTCCCGCGCCATGGGCGCTCGTTGATGCGGATCAAGGATCGAAAGAACTCCTCGGGCTTAACTTTTTTTCGAAACGCCGTGCGTTTCGACGTAGACTGACGGCTCGGTAAAAGTCCCTTCAACGCTCTTTGGCAGTGCGGCGGACCGTTCGGAAGGCCGCTTTGCCGACCGAACAAATGACGAGCCCGAGAACGAGGAGTCGTGTCAATGCCCAGCATGATCGCAACCCCTATGCCCCCCTCACCGACGCAAAGCTGGCCGCCGATGGCCGATGGTGCGAAATACCTTCTCTCGATGGGACGCTTCCAGGCGGAGGCCTTGAGGATGACGCTGCGTTACCAGGTCGAGATGCTGAATTTCCTGAAGACCCGACGCGAACAGGACCTGAAGCTACTCGAGGATCTGCTCTCGCCGGACCATCTCAACGAAACGTTCGACCTCTATTGCAGCTTCTGGCAGAACGCAGTTCTCGACTATTCCGACGAGGCCGCGCGCATTGCGGAGATCGGATCGGACATGGCAGCCGAGACGGCAAAGCAGGTTCGCGAGGACAAGGAATTGCTGACCAAGGACATGGCCGGGCAATTGGTCATGTGAATGCGGTCTCGGGTCGTAGCCGCGAACAGAATGACGGACCGTTAAGGCTGGTGGGAGAAATTCCGCCGCAAGAGCATCAAATTGCCGCGCGTAAAATTGCATGACGAATGGTTTGGTGCGTCTTTTTCTCGGCTATTCCGCGCGGTCGATGCTCTGGGCGCGCGTTCGCTGAGCGACACACAGCAGTTCGCCCCATCCTCCTTCGCCGAAAGGAGTGTGCTGGTTCTCGCCGCATCATCACTGCTTGTCGTCATCGAATTCGACAAATGGCGCTGCCGCCACGGTCGCGCCGGGGCGAGCCCCGATGACATCGTCCGCGCAGCCAAATGCAAACCTCAACAAGGACCTAGGGCCGGCGAAATGCGCTTCCAACAAGCGATGCGCGCGCCAACCGAGAGCGGAGATGTTACAGATGTAACAAGGATCAGGGCGCCCATGCGGTATGATTAATGCTACCGTTGAAGCATACTGACAATACCTCTGTGACCGACGAGCAGGTCTTGCACCAGGACCTTGGCTTCATGCCGTCACACGCCAGTTAAAGACACTTCGTTAGTGGCTTATAAAGTTCGGTTAGTGCTCGGGGAGCTGAACGGCTCCGCGTAACTTTTGATGCAAGTCGGCCCACGTTTCGGCCGAAATGCATTCTGCTCCCGCGCCCTACCCGCTGATTTTTCGATGCTTAGACCCTGACTATCGAACACGCATGGAAGTCCATGGCGCGGGGAGAAAGCTCGCGACCACTTGGAACAACGCGAAACAACACTTTTGGGGTGGGTCATCATGCGAAACGTTCATCTAGCCGCAATAATCATAATACTTTCACCCTTCGACACCTTCGCGGCATCAGGCGACTACTCATGCAGCAACGGTGAGTTCGAAATCCACTGCAACTCCTACAAGTGCGAGAGTGAAGAGGACTTCACGCCTGCTGGCGGCGTGGTCAATACCAGCACCAAGGATATGTCGGTGTGCGCATACAACGGGTGCTGGGAAGGGAAAGCCGACAGCATCATCTCTTCCCAAGGCCATATCATCGCCTACTCGGACCGGCTCCAGGGAAACAATCCCGGTCTTCATCCAACCTCGGCCGCCATTGTCATTAACCGTGAAACCTTGGGCGCAACGCTCAACGCATTCGGATTCCAATCACCCATGTCCTGTTCTCTCAAGTGAGTCTTGAACATAGGAGGCACGAATGCCATTCGATCGCACATTCTTCTTCAATCAAGCTCGGCCGATGTTCGGTGGCCGGCTGACTCAAGGTCAAGTAGACGGGATGTCGGCCATACTTGACGAGTGGGAGCTGAGACTTCCGGACGGCGACCCCCGCTGGCTGGCTTATATGCTTGCCACGACATTCCATGAAACGGCCCGGCAGATGACACCGGTGAAGGAGGCCTATTGGCTCTCCGAAGCCTGGCGACGGCGCAACCTTCGCTACTATCCTTACTACGGGCGTGGATATGTCCAGTTGACCTGGCGGGATAACTATCGACGCGCCGGCGGCCATGTCGGCGACAATCTCGCCGACAACCCTGATTTGGCTCTGCGGCCGGACTATGCAGCCGCGATCATGTTTGTCGGCATGGGGGAAGGTTGGTTTCGAGGCGACAGCGGCGGCCGGCACAGCTTGGCGCGGTACTTCCGGCATAACGTAAACGACCCTGTCGGAGCGCGCGCCATCATCAACGGGCACGAACCAGGGATTGCAGAAGCGATTGCGCGGTATCACGCACGGTTTCTTGGAGCCCTCCGGCTCGTTGTGCCCGTCAGAGGCGGGCTGGAGACTGCCTTTGGGCCAGAGGTCGTACAAGGGATCGGCACGCGCTCGGCGATTCCGATCGCCGCAGCCCATTACGACGACGGCTCGGAATTCATGGAGACACCCAGGACTCCGCTGTTCCCTGTCGAGACCATGGACAGCGACGCGGCGCAACCGGATCCGATATTGCAGATGACGACCGAGATCGTGACCGGGTTCGTGAGCAACAACAAGCTCGATCCCGCCAAGATATCCGAACTGATCGCGGACGTTTACTTCGCCCTTTCGAACTCCGACGACTTGTCTCGCCGCCGGCGGCTTGCCGAACCGGACAATGAGTATCTCGAAGGGAGCGAAGAGGCGGAACCGCGCGCTGCTTGAAATCATGGGAAGACGCCCGGCATTCCATGCCGGGCGTCAGCCAATCAGAACCGATTCTGGCTTTTGGGCGCTTACCACCATGCAGGTTTTTTCTCGCAAGCGGCAGGAGACGGTACGCAATGTTCCGCGCGATCCAACTGATTTGCGCGATCAGATCTACACGCCGAACCTTCGCCCTCTCCTCCCGGCGCTGTCGCCGGCTGAACTCGTTCTTGATGCGCTGAAGAGCGCCGAGCCTCTGTACTGGCTGCCGAGAAATCAGGGCGTGGAGGGCACGTGCAGCGCCCAGGCGCTCGCCAGTCTCATCGATCTCCAGAGATTGCTCAATTGCCAGGATGCAGCTGCCAACGTGCCGGTCAGCGCGCGCATGCTTTACGAGATGGCTCGACTGCGCGAACCAGCTGACGGCGATGAGGGCCTTTCCCTTAGGGAAGCCATCAAAAGCTTTTACCACCATGGCGTTTGCTCCGACGATCTCTGGAAGTACGAACCAGGTGACCCCCGCGGTACGCTGAACGTCAGGCGTGCCAAGGCCGCACGCGAAGTGTCGCTGGGCGCCTACTATCGCTTGCGTCCGAGCCTCAACGACTATCACGCGGCCCTGAACGAAGTTGGACCCGTCCTTGTTTCCGCCGCGACGCACACCGGCTGGAATATCGAAGCCGTGCGCGCGAATGAAGGCAAGATCATACAGTCGACCGGAGACGGAGGCGGCCATGCCTTTGTCGTCGTCGGCTACGACAGCACGGGCTTTCTCGTGCTCAATTCGTGGGGGACGGAGTGGGGCAGCTATCTCGGCTGCAACGGATTGGGCCATTGGTCCTATCAGGACTGGGCCGACAACATCTTCGATGGCTGGGTACTTCGGCTGGGCGTTTCCACCCCCGGCGCCTTCGACCTCTCAATCGGAGAACAGGGCATCTTTTTTGCTCGCAAGCCTGCCCGCGTTGCCGGTGTCCCGGGTTACGAGGTGCTGGGTCACCTCATCCACCTCGACGACGGGAAAGAAGTCAAAAGAGCGCCCTACCCATATTCCGCCAAGACATTCGACGAAACCGTCAGGTTCCTCAGTCGGGACGGCCGAGACAATGAACCCGTCGCGCCGGTCTGGGAGCCAAAGGACGGCCCGGCCAATCGTGGCTACCGCGGAATTCTGCTGCGGTTTGGCGGCAGTTTGCTGGGGCTCGGTCAGACCGCCCAGCAGATCGCACGAGAAAAGAATGCGATAAAGCAGCATGGCCTCTACCCGCTGACGATCGTTTGGTGCAACGACTTCGTCGACCAGACGACCGCGATCCTCTCCGGTCTTTTCACCGAAGCCACCAAGCAGATCGATGTTCGCAGCGATCGGCTGGACCACCTGATCGAGGACGTTGCACATGGGATCGGCAGGTCGTTCTGGCGGGACGTCGAGTCGGCCAGCAGAAAGTCAGCGGCAATAAAGGGCCCGGTCGATCATATTCTGGAGTGCCTGTTGCCGCTGGATCAATATTCCCTGCACATCATTTGCGACGGCGCTGGCGTCCTTCTCTTCCGCGACCTCATTGAGAGATGGAGACGTGACCGCGTCGCGTCGTTCCGTCTGCTCGCCAGGCGTCTCGCCAGTCTCGACTTCATCACGCCGACGATTGACGCAAAGGACTTTGCTGACGGCTTCACGCAACTGATATCGGCGCTACCGCCAACGGGCCAAACCAATGCGCCGGCTGTTGCGCTCCACGTCCCTGACTCGGCTACGAATGGAAGGCTGACCGTCGGCATGTACTCGAAGTCGATACTCGACCTCATAGAGAAAGCTTTCTCCGATCGCTCGAGCGACCCTCCGCCGGTCTTCATCGGCAAGTCGCTTCGCAAGACTCGGATCGACGAGATCTGGAAAGATCACCCCGCCTTCGCGAAAATCCAGATCAACGAAATCTCGATCCCGCCTCGCCTCGGAGAATTGCTCCAACAGGAAGATCTTCAGCTGAAGACCGACCTCATCAGCCAGATACTCAACCGCATCGCGCCAGTGTCGGATGTTCCCGACCGGCAAAGAGGGAGGACGGGTTATGACGTCAGGCAGCAAAATATCTTTGGAAGAACTGAACAGGAAGCTTGCTGATCCCAGTCTGAGCGAGCAGGAGCTTCAGAAATACTTTCTGGTCGACGACGAGAAGTCGGGACCCTTCAACCCGGTGCTCGAGATCAATCGCGAGTTGGTCACCGTGCCCGCGACACCGGAAGGGCGGGCCCGCAGCGCCGCACTTCTGAACAGCGCGAACTTCATCTCGCGCCTTCGCCGCCAGGCCGCTTTCCACAATCGCATCGGCAGCGGAGACTACAAGGGGCCGATCATCGTCTCTGAGGGCGACAGCTGGTTTCAGTATCCATTCCGCCTGATGGACGTCATCGACCAGTTGATGAAGCACTACGCAATCTTCAGCCTCGACGCCGCCGGCGACACGTTGTCGAACATGCTGAGACAAGCCGAATACATGGATGCGATCGAAAACACGGGAGCATCCATCTTCCTGTTCAGCGGCGGCGGCAACGATGTCGTGGCGGGCGGCAACCTCGCCGCTCATCTCTTCGATTTCGATCCTGCCTTGCCGCCCGAGGCGCATCTCAGGCCCTCGTTCGAGGCGCTGCTGGACGATGCAATCGGCATGTACGGCAAGCTCGTTCGGCAGGTCGCCAAGGCCTTTCCGAAAGTGCAGATCCTTTGTCATGGTTACGATTACACGATCCCGGCAAAGGGAAATTGGCTTGGCAAACCGATGGAATCGCGAGGGATCAAGGATCCGGATTTCCAGCGGGCGATTGCCCGCGTCATGATCGATCGCTTCAATGAACGCCTGTCGCTGTTGCAGAGCTCATCGGCGCGGCTCAACTACATCAATTGCCGCAACATAGTGGGCGCAACGGAGTGGTTCGACGAGTTGCACCCGACAGACAACGGCTATGCCAAGGTGGCACAAAAATTTGCGGCGCTGATCGAACAGTTTGCCTCAAGGGCACGGGACGTCGAGCATAAAGCGAGCAAGGCGCGCGCCGGAAGAGCCAAGGCGCCGTCCGCCGCGACAGCGGCCCTCGAAACACCTTCCCGCCCGGCTGCCGCAAGTTCGCGAGCAACCGACGGGCCGTCAGGGATGTCGCTCCACATCGGCCTGAATATGGTCAGCGCCGCTCACTATGCGGGCTGGGACGGACCGCTGCGCGCCTGTGAATTCGACGCCAGCGATATGCAGGAAATCGCGGCCGCTCTCGGATACGACACCAAGTCGCTCCTCACCAAGGAGGCGACACGCCAGAACGTCATCAGCGAGGTCAAGAGAGCAGCGAGGGATCTCAAGGAGGGTGATATCTTCCTGATCAGCTACTCGGGTCATGGCGGGCAGCTCCCGGATTTCAACAACGATGAAGACGATTCCACCGACGAAACCTGGTGTCTCTACGACGGCCAGCTTGTCGATGACGAGCTCTATGGCCTCTGGTCCGAATTCAGGGCGGGCGTCCGCGTGCTGGTCGTTTCGGACAGTTGCCACAGCGGCACCGTCGTGCGCGCCGGCGTCGCTGACGGACATGCACTGACGAACGGTCACGCAGTTGCCGCGGGCATACCGCGCGCGATGCCCATCGACGTCGCCACGCGGACGTTCCGCCAGAACCGCGACTTCTATGCGCGCCTCGGCGCCTCCATCTCGCTTGGCGAAGGACGCAATCTGACACGCGAGATCACGTCTCCGATCTCGTGCAGCGTTCGCCTGATTTCCGGATGCCAGGATAACCAGGTCTCGCTCGACGGCATCGGCAATGGTGCCTTTACCGCCGCGTTGATCTCCACCTGGAACCATGGTCGCTTCACCCGCGACTATGCCGCCTTCCACCGGGCCATCATGATGAAATTGCCACCCGACCAGACCCCCAACCACTGGCAGGTCGGACCGAGGAACCCTATTTACGATGCGCAGACGCCCTTTGCGATCTGATCATTTTGAGCAGGTCGCTGAGAGGACCGAGGGCGAAGATGGAACTCGGCCGGACGGCTCCCATGGGGGAGCCGTCCCTCACCATCAGATTACGGGAAGAGATTACTATCGGCTCGCCGACGCGGTTTGCTGTTTGCAAGTCGCATCACGGACAATAAGGACATCTGGACTCAAACCAGCCGAAGAAATTTATAGTGTAACAAATGTAACAGGTCCGGCGATCAGCCCGCGCTATCATCTAATATCTACAAGCCGCTTGCGTATTTGAAGGCGATTATTCTTTCCCAAGGCGGCTTTGTATCGAACCTCAACCATCTCACGCCTGAAAGGTGCCGCGAGGTCCTGTTCGTGGAGCTGGCCATGCGAAAGCAATTCCTCCTGACCCTACTTTTGGCGACAACCATAGCATGCGGGCTGGTTCCTGCCGCGTCGTGGGACGCGAATGCGCAATGTAATCCGCAAATCAATCGATGCTGAGGGGTGCACGCCATGGGCGCGTTGGTTGACTGGTTGCGTGACCCGACAAGCCTGACATTCCTGTTCGGGGCCTTGACGATCGCCTTTCATTCAAGAAAGCGGGTCGAGTCCCTGATAACACCGCCCAGAGGCGAGGAATTCGACTTCGTACGTCTGCTTTCGCTGCCGGCAATCGTCGGCAAGAGCGTTTTCCGCAAGGCCTACCTCATCTACACGGTGTCACTGGAAATTCTCTATTTCTTCATGTGTGCATCACAGCCGATCATACGGGTGCTGGCCGAGGGAAAACTCGACGGTTTTGAAGGACCGGCATGGCCGCTTGGTGCGGCCCTGATCGTCATAGGCGTTATCCCGTCCACTCCACTGTTCGCTCAGATCGAACTTGCCCTGCGCAGCATGGCCCATAGTGTATCCAACATCCCCGATGAATTTTTCGAGCGTGTCACCAAGCTCTCCCAGAGCGAGATCGAGGCGTATGTAGGAAGGGATCCCCGCTATGAGCCGGACCTGCAGCGGTTCCGCAAGATCCAAAGCCTCGCTCTCTATGCTGGCTGCTCGCGGGAGGAGGCTGACAAAGTCGCAAGGCGGACGGTGGGCGCGGAACTGTTTGCCCGATGGACGATCAACGGCCAGGACATTTGGTCGGCGGGCGAATTCGACAAATACCGCGATGTCCTGGATGTTCTCAGGCCCAGGTCCGAAAACCTGAAGCAGGAGGTAAAGGAACTTGTTTCAAAGACCTCATCTTCCCCCGTCGTGAGATACATAATTGAAAGAAGCAACACGTCGCCGGAGGCTCCGATCAAGGACGGCGATTCACAAAGGATTCAATCTATTTCCGCCGAAATTCTCGCTAATCCAGGGTCAATTTTCGCGTCGCTGGAGCAAGAGGATATTCGCTCCTACCTGACGCTTGCGGACCTGTGGCGCGCGAAAGCAGCCGAAATCGGCATATCCAACCGCAGATTGAGTGCCCTTTTTGCGATCATTGCTCTCAATGACACAAGAGTGATGAAGGCATACGTGCACCCGGACCGAGGCGCTCGGCCCCTGGACGTGGTGCTTAGAGAACTGCTGTTGCTCGTGCGGAAAAGCCGCAGCAAGCCTCGGCCATGGAATAACTCAGCCTTGTTGTCGACCTTTACTGCATTTCTCGGCTGCGTGATCCTGCTAACCGCATACCACAAAATACATGCTGTTTTCTTGCCCGGCCCTTCGACAGTGAGTCCGTTCGAAGAGGCTTTCTTCACCTCGGCATCACTCTTTACAAGCTTCCTCGCGGCCGGGATCTGCGCTCTTGTCATACGAACCCACAAGATCGACCAGGGTGCGTGGACAGCCTTCTCGGATATCCGGAATTTCCCGCTTTCCCAGTATGGCGGTATCGTCTTCGCCGCAATGACTTGTGCCTTCGCCACAGCCATCATTTGGGTAATTTTGTATCAGTGGAGATATGACAGCGTGACTGCGCTTTTGCAGATCGGCCAAGGAGGAATTCTTGTGCTGACGGGGTATTACGCAATCTGCTCTCTTATTCCGGCAATGTATGGCGTCGGCATCTGCGTAATAACGGATTGTGTTATCGAGAACGAAGAAAGATCCGAAGGCCTCAGGCTTCCCCTTTATTGTTTCGCGGCAATATTCATCGTGATTTATATTCTGCTTGAGACGAGCATCCTGATCGAACCTGCCTATCGGGCGACATTTCTGGTGAGCCTGGTATCCAAATCACTGTTCTCGTTGATCGCGCTCGTGACCTTCGCTTTGAGCTTGCAGTCAAATGGCCAGGCCAGAAACCAGGCCGCTTTGGCCGGTGTACGGCCCGTGTAGATTTGCGGCATTAGATAGCAAAGACCACTGGGCGCAGCGGCACATGGCGCGATCTTGTAGGGGACGCCCTTAGAGGGTAAATTGCGGGAAAGTCCCAGGGTCGATACCCAACGTCCTTAGGTCGCGATCGTTGGGACGGCGATTGTCTTCAATCGCGGTGGCTATAGCACTTGCGGCACCAATAGCGGCGAATGTGCGACCCAGAAGACCCCTGCCAACTTTACGGATCTTGCTCATCCTGAACCCCCATCAACCTCAGTTTGCAATAACACTGTCGTCCGTAAGCAGGCAGAGGTCGTTGCGATAGCGCAAATAGGGATTGATCCGTTATTAGAGCATTCCAGGAAAAGCGTGTAACGCTTTCGCGGCTATCGACGGCGGAGGACCATGCCGCCGTGATGGAGCGTGTTCTCGTCCACAAAATCGCCGTCGGCGGTGAAACCGGTGTCGTCCCAATATTCGATATGATTGCCGGAGACCTCGTAGCGCCCCTGGTAGGCGCTATCCCGAGTACCGCGGGCCTCATCGTAGCGCCCGTTGGCGAGGAGTTCGTGCCGGACATATCCGTCGTCCGTCACCCACATCCCGACATAAGGATGCGGTGCCATTGCTTCCTGCTTCGTGCGTTGATGCGGTGACGGATCGTGAATCCGGTCTTCACCCGAGGCGGAACTCACCGATGTGCAGGTCGCAAGCAAGGTGATGGCCGGACCGAGCGCCAGGTTCTTGGGAAAGGTCGTGAACATGTTTCCTCTCATGAAGATCTGATGACGATCGCAGAGTATGCGCCCGATATGCCGCGATCGAGTTGCCAATCCAGGATGCGTTGGTTAGAGTTTCTAACCAATGGTCGATGATTTCGAAGGCATTTCGGTATTTCTGGCGATCGCCGAAGCGCGCAACTTCCGCGTTGCGAGCGAGCGACTGGGCGTCACCCGCTCGGCGGTGAGCCAAGCACTGCAACGCCTGGAAGATCGCATCGGCGTCGCTCTCGTGCAGCGCACGACGCGCAGCGTTAGGCTGACGGAAGCAGGCGAGCTTTTTTACGAGAGCGTGCGTTTATCGGCCGCCCAGGTCAGCGCTGCAGTACAGACGGTACGGGAGGTTGAGGCCAATCCGAGCGGGCGCTTGCGGATTGCCATTTCGTCGATCGCCGAGAGCTTCCTGTCCGGCAGGCTGCTCGCCGGTTTTGTCGAGGCCTTTCCGAAGGTGAGGCTGGACTTGACGATCACGGACGAGGAGTTCGACATTGTCGAGGCCGGTTTCGATGCGGGCGTGCGCCTTGGCGAAGTCATCGAGCAGGACATGATCGCGCTGCCGGTGTCGGCGGAGCAAAGACAATGCGCTGTCGCCTCCCCCGTATATATCGAACGGCACGGGACTCCCAGCCATCCGCGCGATCTCTCGACGCATGTCTGCATCGGCTGGCGGCCGCGCCCGGACACTGCGCCCTACCGCTGGGAATTCACAGAGAATGGTCGAGATTTCGATGTCTCAGTGGATCCGATCGTGACGACCAACGACATGGGAATGATGATCCGTCTGGCCAGGGCCGGTGCGGGCATCACCTTCGGGATGGAGGAGACGTTCCAGCCCTATATCGAGCGCGGCGAACTCGTGCCGCTGCTCGAAGCCTACTGTCCGCCCTTCGCCGGCTTCTATCTCTATTACCCCACGCGCCACCAGCAGCCGCTGAAGCTGCGCGCATTGGTCGAATACATTCGGAAATCGAAAAAGGCTTGAACGACGCCGCCGAAAACATCGGCGGAAGCAACGGGAGCCGCATAGGCGGACCGTGTTCTCGCCCTCACATCATCCATTTGGAAGCGACCGCATGCCGGGCGGAATTCACCTGTCCGCAATGGACGGGTGGCAGGGTTGGCTCGGACAGGAGAAACCCCTGCACATGTGTTGCCCCGGCCGCTTTCGCAGCCTCTAACTGGGCATATGTCTCGATGCCTTCGACGACCACGGTGCACGCCGCGCAGCACGCCAGACCGACCATGTGCCGAAGGAACCGCTCCGCTTTATCGCCGCGGCGCTGTACGAAAAAGCCGTCGATCTTCACGATGTCGACGGGGAGGGACAAAAGCGTTTCGGGCGTCGAATAGCCGGTACCGAAGTCGTCTATCGCGACTTTGTATCCGAGATCGCGAACGCTCTGAAGCAACTCAGCCGCGGCGGAGAGCGTCGCAACCGGCAGGCTTTCCGTTATCTCGAGAACGAGGCGCGGAGCCATCGCTCGATGCCTGTGAAGCAGATCGTACAGAACAGCCCAATTCTGTTTGCCGGCAAGATTTTCTGCCGAAATGTTGCAGCCCAAAGACGCCGCCGGATGGCAAGCCAACCAGTCGAATGCGAGATCAACCACGTGCCGGTCAAAAGCGGGCGCCCGCCCCGACGCTTCGAGAAAGGCTATGAATTCGCCACAGGTCCTGATTGTGCCGTCAGGCTCGACGAGCCTTCCCAAGCATTCCGAATAGAGAACTTCGCTTGGATCGTCGACCGCGTTGATTTGCTGCAGGGAAAAACCGATCCGTCCGTGTTGCATCGCCTGTGTCACATGACGAACGACACTGCTGAATTTCTCCAGGTTCATGGATCGATCCGTCCCATTCGGCTTAAGGGCCGGCTGCAGCGGTTACCGCCACTGCCGGCCAGGCTTAGGTTCAATTTGCGGATTCCAGCTCCGGATCGGTTGTCTCAGGTTCCAACTCGGGATCGGCAGGCTCCGGAAGCGTCGCGCGGATCTCGTCGATCTTGCCGACCGCCGGCCCGACACCGAGTATGTCCTTGGCGTCAGCGAGCGTGTCGTCGGTCACAACGCCGTCCTTCGTGAAACCCTCGAGGGCTTCGCGAAGCGCGTCATCGCTCAAGGCCGGATCTGTCGGAATGGCGTCCGGGCCGTTCTCAGCCTCGAACTCGGCATAGGCGGTGGCGTAGGCGGAAATGCCGGCCATGCGAGGATCATTGGAGTTCAAATAGGCATGATAGTTCCGGTTCAACGAGCTCAGGTTTGCCGTGTCGGAGGTTGTGTTCTCCAGCTCGGTTATGGTCACTGTTTCCGTATCTACGGCCTCCGCCGCCTCCGGATCGGTTGTCTCAGGTTCCAACTCGGGATCGGTAGGCTCCGGAAGCGTCGCGCGGATCTCGTCGATCTTGCCGACCGCCGGCCCGACACCGAGTATGTCCTTGGCGTCAGCGAGCGTGTCGTCGGTCACAACGCCGTCCTTCGTGAAGCTCTCGAGGGCTTCGCGGAGCGCTTCATCGCTCAAGGCAGGATCTGTCGGAATGGCGTCCGGGCCGTTCTCAGCCTCGAACTCGGCATAGGCGATCGCATAGGCGGAAATGGCCTTCATGCGGGGGTCGTTGGAGTTCAAATAGGCATGATAGTTCCGGTTCAGCGAACTGAGCTTTGCTGTGTCGGAAACCGTCTCCGGCGTGGTTACGGTCACCGTTTCCGTCTTCACGACCTTTGCCGCCTTGACTGCCGAGCCGGATTTCTTGTGTGTGGTGACGGATTTTTGCTTCGACGTACCGTGGCTATTGCCGCTTTTCTTGCTCGTCCCTGACGTTCCCGATTTGGACGTTCCCGATTTCCCCGAACTGGAATGCGAGCCACTGTGGCCGCCGCCGTTTCCACCCCCATGGCCACCGCCGTTGCCCCCTCCCCCGCCGTTTCCACCGCCATTGCCGCCCTTGGCAAAAGCAACAGTCGATGCGCCGAAGGTAACGGCTGCAACTGGGGCGACGGTGAGCGCCAGCGCGACGAAGCTTCGTCCGATTACTTTGGAAATGGTCATGAACTTCTCCGTGTCTTTTGATGCTTGCGGTCCCGCTGCCGATAGCGCTGATCGAACCACATTCGAATTGGTGCAACGTTAACTTGCGCCGCTGGAGGACACCACCGTCCCCGGACCATTGCGCTGATGGATAGGACTTAGGTCCGATCACCCGCCATCAAAAGTCCGATGGACATGACCAAGGCCGCATGGCATTGACCGGCCGCTTGGGCGCATTAGTTTTACCGACGCGACTGCGATCGACGTCCAGCTGCTTTGTTGAGCGTGTAACTCCGAGATTCCTCTTGCGTGCCAATGACCTGATCAAACGATGGAACGCGCAGCCGCTGGCGAAGCAGTTCCTGCTGATCGGCGGCATCGTTGCAATGTCCGCCATGCTGGTGGTCGGCGCTTTCGTCACCAGCCTCATTGAAGGCGCCGTTACCCGGAACTCGGCAGCGACGACTGCACTCTACGTGGACAGCGTGATCGCGCCGCTCCTGCCCGACATGCAGACGACGCAAGTTCTCGACGACACGGTTGCGCGCGCGCTCGACGAGACGCTCGGACAAGGGGCCCTCGGAAACCGGTTGCTGGCATTTCGCCTGTGGCGCTCGGACGGCACCATTCTCTATTCGAACGAAGAGAACATGGTCGGACAGCGTTTCGAGCTCGGCGATGAGCTGAGAACCGCATTCGGCGGCGAGATGGTGGCTCAGTTCAAGCCCGCTGACGACGCCGCGGACGAGACGAACCAACGGGCGGGCAAGCCGCTGCTCGAGATCTACAATCCTGTGCTCCAGCCTTGGTCCGGACAGGTCGTCGCGGTTTCGGAGTTCCATGAAATTGCCCACGATTTCGAAACCAGCCTGAGTCAGGCCCGTTTTCTGACCTGGCTGGCCGTCGCAGGCTTCACCCTGGCGTTTTTCATCATGCTTTCTGCGATCGTTATGCGCGGCAGCAGGACCATCGAAAAGCAGCGCCATGCGCTTCGGCAGCGTGTGGACGAGCTTTCGGCTCTGCTCTCGCAGAACGAGGCCCTGCGTGGGCGCTTGCAGCACGCTTCGCAACGCGCAACAGCGTTGAACGAGAACATGCTGCGCCGACTCGGTGCCGATTTGCATGATGGCCCGGCGCAGCTCGTCGCCTTCGCCTCGTTGCGGCTGGACAGCAACGCATTGGTCAGTGCATCGACTTCGGCCGCGGTACGCGAACGGGAAATCACAGCCATCAAGGCAAGCCTCGACGAGGCGATGCACGAGATCAGAACGATATGCAGCGGGCTGGTTCTGCCGCAGATCGAGATGGCGAGCCTGCCGGAACTCCTGGAGCGTGTCGTTCGCGCCCATGAACAACGAACCGGATCGACTGTCGAGCTATTGCTGTCCGATCCGCCTGAACGCCTTTCTCCCTCCGCAAAGATATGCATATACCGCTTCGTGCAGGAAACGCTCAACAATGCTTACCGCCACGGTGGCGGTGTCGGACAACGTGTGGCGCAGAGCACGGAAGGCAACAGGGTCTGCATTGCGGTTGCGGACGGCGGAACGGGTTTTGATCCCAAAAACATACGACCGACGAGCCTCGGACTGGCCGGGCTCAGGGAACGGATAGAGAGTCTGGGCGGCACATTTGAAGTCGACGGCGCCGGCCCCGGCACCATCGCCAGGATGTCACTCGGTATCGAGGAGATTGGACAGGCATGATACGTGTGGCGGTAATCGACGATCACCCTCTGTTCAGAGAGGGCGTGACGAGAAGCCTTTCGGAAATCGACGGGTTTGAGATCGTTGCGGAGGGAAGTTCGCGCGACGACGCGCTGAGAATCGCCCAAAACCTTTCTCCAGACGTCATGCTCTTGGACATCTCCATGCCGGGCGGTGGGCTGAACGCGATTCCGCTGATCCTGGAATTGGTACCGCTGCAGAAGATCGTGATGCTCACCGTGTCCGAGGCTGGCGACGACGTCACGGCGGCTCTCAATGGCGGCGCGAAGGGTTATGTCCTGAAGGGGATCGGATCGAGGGCGCTGGCGGACGTCATACGGACGGTGGCCTCCGGCGACAGCTACGTCGCTCCGACACTCTCTGCCAAGCTGCTCTCGAACCCTTCGCCGGCCACTGTGAACAAATCCGACCTCATCGCGGAACTGACCGCTCGGGAGCACGAGGTTCTGCGCCTTGTGGCCTCTGGCATGAGCAACAAGCAGGTTGCAAGAAAGCTCGATCTCCAGGAGAAGACTGTCAAGCACCACATGACGCAGATCATGACGAAACTTGGCGCCGCCAACCGGACGGAAGCGGCGATGGTGCTGCGCGACGCAATAGACGGCCGCTCCGGTTAGATCATTTCAAAGCCTACACTTGCCTCGTCCCGCGCAATCGCCCGCCAGGCAGGAAAGACGCGTCTCGCCGCGCAGCCGGCTATTTGCAATGGCAGTGTTGTTCGTCGTAACATTCCGTCCGCTTGATCTTAGAGGAGACGCAGCATGGACCGATTCACGGGCGGCTGCCTGTGCGGCAATGTCCGCATTGTGGCGTCGGGGCTCCCCTACCGGGTTGGCCTTTGTCACTGTCTCGACTGCCGCAAGCATCATGGGGCCCTTTTTCACGCATCCGCGATATTCCCTGAGGATGCGGTGACAATCGATGGCGAAACACGCGACTACGCCGGGCGGTTTTTCTGTCCCCGCTGCGGCTCGTCCGTTTTCGCGCGCACCGCAGACGAGATCGAAGTGAACCTGGGATCCCTGGATGCCCCTGACCAACTGATGCCAACTTACGAAAGCTGGATTGTCCGTCGCGAGTCCTGGTTGCCGCCGTTTCCGCTCAAGAAACGATACGACCGTGATCGTGATGCCACTGGTCGCTTTGAGGAGTAGGTGGCGCGAACGGTGCGAAGGTGCCGTTACGAGGTGGCCGAGATGTCTGCCTTAATCGACATCTCAAACCAGATGATCGAGGGCTTTCGATCACGCCGGCGCGTCACTCCGGAAGACCGGCCTTGCGGAAGCCATCAACGAAGTGCTCAAGCGCCGCACCGTCGCGGAACGGCTCCGTCTCCGCCCAGTGGCGGGTTGAGAAATGCGGGTTGGAGACGAGGAACAGTTCGACCTCTGCGCGCGCCTCGTCGAGCCGGCCCAGTTGGGCAAGGCTTGCCGCCAGGAAACGGCGTGAGCTTGTACGATAAGTCTCGTCCCTGCGCAGAGTCTCGACAGCGGCTTCGTAGTCGCCGGCCGCATATTGCGCCTGGCCGAGCGTCAGATAGTACCAGCTCGCCGGCAACGGGTTCAGCCGGAACGCCTTGCGAATGTGTTCAAGGCCCTCATCGACCCGCCCGGCCAAGACCGCGATGTCGGACAGTGTCGCCCAGGTGTCGGCCTCGTTCGGGTCGAGCTCGATCGCCTTGGCGAATTCCGCATCCGCCTCGGCGAAGCTGCGCTCATAGGCAAGCAGGTTAGCCAGGACCCAGCGGCAGCCAGCGTCGTGGGGATCTATCGCGACAGCCTTGCGCGCCAGTTCCAAGGCAACGCTGCGGTTAGGCTCAATGGGTTCCCCCCAATGCACCCATCCCGTCCAGTGATTGATGGCAAGCCAGCGATAGGCCTCGGCGTATTCGGGATCGAGCGACACCGCGCGCGTGAGCATCAGATGCGCTTCGCGCGCCGTCTGCGGCGAATCGTCTATCAGCTTGCGCGCCCGCACGCAGAGATCGTAGGCCTCGAGATTTTTGGGCCGATTGCGCGGCGGTGGCGCGCGCAGCCGCCCGAGCAACGCCTCAACAATCTTGCCGGTGACCTCGTCCTGAACGGCAAAGATGTCTTCCAGGCTTCGATCGAAGCGTTCCGCCCACAGATGTTCGCCACTCACGGCGTCGACGAGCTGAGCGTTGATGCGCACACGCCCTGCGGCGCGTCTTGCGCTACCCTCCAGCAGGTAGCGTACGCCAAGGTCTCGCGCGATCTCGCGCACGTCCCTCGCCTTCGCTTTGTAGGCAAAGGCCGAGTTGCGTGCGATGACGAACAGGCCGGAGCTCCTGGACAGGTCGGTGATCAGGTCCTCGGTCAACCCATCCGCGAAGGATTCCTGCTCGGGATCGTTGCTGACATTCACGAAGGGCAGCACGGCGATCGATGGCTTGCTGGGCAGCGGCAAAGTTCTCCGCTTCGCGCCAGCGAGCTGCTCGATGGCGCCCGTGAAGCGGTAGCCGACGCGCGGAACAGTTGAGATCCATTCACCGCCGTCGGCGGCCGGACCAAGCAGCTTCCTCAGCTGCGCGATCTGGACGGTGAGGTTGCCTTCCTCGACGGCCGTGCCCGGCCACGCCGCGTCCATCAGTTCGGCCTTGGCCAGAATTTCGCCGGGCCGTTCGACGAGCGCCGCAAGCAGCTTCAGCCCGCGATAGCCGACAGCGACGGGATCATCGTTCCGAAGGAGCGTTCCCGCACCCGGATCAAGCACGAACGGACCAAAGGCAAAGCGCGATTCCTGCATGCGGCGTATCTATAGTCCGTTTGGAAGTTTTTGAGAACTTTTTGGGAGGGCTTAATTACAGCGCGGTTCGTATCCTGCAGAATTCATTCTTCTTTTTGTCCCCGGACCTCAATCCGCATGGAGGTTGCCATGAACAAAACTTTCAGCCCTGCGTCGGCTCCGCATCAGGCAGTACGGCCGGGAACGCGCGTGGGGCTCGCGGACCGATCGCGTGGGCGCCACAGGCTGGCGACCCTGCGAGGCATCATAGCGACCTGGGACACGCGGATACGCTTTCGCTGGGAGCTTGAGCGAAAGTCGAAGGACAATCCGCATTTGATCGATGATATCGGCCTGACGAGGCAGGAGGTCGAGGCGGAGATCGCCAAGCCCTTCTGGCAACGATAAGGCGAATGCTGCAATGACACCGGATCGCCAGTTTCCGCCCGCCGCAGCAGCTTACCGGCACTTGCACTTGCCGGCATTTGCCGGTCCTGCTCCGAAGCCCGCATGACGGCCGAAAGCACGACATTACCGCGCGAGGATCGGGTCCCGTGGGCGGCGATGGCCGGCATCATCGCGACCGTCACGGTGTTCGCCGTGGCACAGGGGCTGACCTATCCGCTGCTCAGCTTCATCCTGGAGCGGCAGGGGATGACGCCCGGCCTCATCGGTTTGTCGGCGGCGATGACACCCTTGGGTTTCATCGTCTCCGCGCCCTTCATTCCGACGCTGGCGTGGCGCTTGGGCGGGGCGCGACTGGCGATCCTGTGTTCGATGCTGGCGGCGTTTACCCTGATGGCGATTGCCTGGACGCAGGAAGTCTGGACCTGGATGCCGCTGCGCTTCCTGCTCGGCTTCTTCGCCAATCCGCTTTACGTGATCAGCGAAACCTGGCTGATCTCGATCACGCCCGCATCACGCCGGGCCCGCATCATGGGCCTCTATTCATCGATCGTTTCGGGTGGCTTCGCCATCGGCCCGCTGTCGCTCGGCCTCGTCGGAACGCAGGGTTGGCCGCCCTTCATGGTCGGCATCGTGGCCTTCCTTCTCTGCGGCCTGATCGTCGTTGCGGTCGTGCCGCGCCTGCCTCAGATGCCGCATGAGGGCGAGGCAACGTCGGTTGCCCGTTTCTTCGCACTTGCGCCGCTGCTGTTGTTCGCGGTTTTCACTGCTGCCGCCTTCGAACAGATCCTGCTTTCCTTGTTCACGGTTTATGGCGCCGCGCTCGGCAGCGCCGAGGAGCGCATCGCTTCCCTCATCACCTGTTTCATCGCAGGCAATGCCGTGCTGCAGATTTTGCTCGGGCGCGCGGCCGAAAAGTTTGGCTCAACGCGGACCCTGTTGTTCTGCGCCCTCGCGTCGCTGGCGGGTTGCCTGCTGCTGCCGTCGATCTTCAACTCGTCGCTCATCTGGCCGCTCGTTTTCGCCTGGGGCGGGGTCTCGTTCGGGATCTACACCCTGTCGCTGATCCAACTCGGCGAGCGTTTCACCGGCCGAGCCTTGATCGCCGGCAACGCGGCCTTCGCGTTCGTATGGGGCATCGGCGGCATTGTGGGCTCGCCCGCGACGGGACTGGCGATGCAAATGATCGGATACCGGGCGCTGCCAGCGTCCCTTGGGCTGCTTTGCTGTGTACTGGCGGTGTTTCTGGTGGCGGAGAAGCGGAGAGGCTGATCGAGGCACTGGAGCCCGTGTATTCAGAGAACCACGCTGTCGATCTTCGACACAGATGCCAGGTGAAGGCGCAAGGACTTTCCACGCCGAGTGGAGGATGCAGCATCACGGCGAAGGCGCACTGCGGCATTCCCGCCGGGTTGGTCCCTACGAAGAGCGGGTAGCGGTTTTCCGTCCGGCGTTTTGTCGGGTCCAAGAGCCAGCGCGTCGCTGTTTCAACGAAAGTGCTCTAATCAACGAAGGCCTGAAGCCGCTTTTCATCTGCCGAGGTTGCTCGCCGGTTGACGATCGTGCGGCCGCGCGAGTCCTTCATGATGTAGCGGCCGCCCCTGATTTCCTCGCTCAATCCGTCGGAATGGCGAACACTCAGGCCCGAACCGTTGTCTCGAACAGTCGTGCTCGTTGCGGTCGACTTGGCCGGACTGCTGCTCGACCGGCTACTGTTCGAGCCGCCGCTTCCCTTCCCATTTCCGCCGCCGTTGCTGTTGCCGCCGCCATTTCCGCCGCCGTTGCCGTTGCCGCCTCCGTTGCCATTTCCGCCACCATTGCCGTTTCCACCTCCATTGCCATTGCCCCCGCCGTTGTTGCCATTCTTGGCGAGGGCAGACTGGGAGGCGACGTCAAGTGTGGAGCCGGACACCGTGATCTTGTACGGGAGGGCCGCGATGGCGAAGCCGATCGACGCGGTGCACAACGCGGTGAGGAACTTTCGACGCTCCATCATTTCAGCCCTTTAATAACCTCCATCGGCGCTTCGTTCACGCGACCACGGCATTGAAAACATGCGGGCGCAACGACTGCCATTTCCGGGCGGCGAAAAGCGCCGTCGGCGCGGCAAGCCTGCGAGACACCCTCAAGTCTTTGCTCACGCTTCAATCCCGCCGTCAACTCCGAGCGCCGAAAACCGCGGCTGCCCCGGACCTTTAACTCGACCCGCTCGGACGTTCGTCCGGCCCGTTTAGGACCAAGGTCTGAGGTAGTCATGGCGCTTCTTGCATTGGCCGTTGGCACGCGATCGGGGCGCAGATCGAATGCTGTCACGCGCCCGCTTCTAGCCCGCTCCGGCTTCCATCGCCGTTGCCAATTGTTTTCCAAAGGTGGCAGAAAAGGGCACGTGATCGCGCGATTCGGAACCGCCAGGCGAAATGCCTATCGCGATTCAGACGGACCCAGGACTCGAGCTGATGATGCATCCGACAAAGACCATAAGCCTGTTCCTGGCAAGCCTGGCCCTCGTAAGCCTGGCCTTGGCGGGCTGCCAAAGCGATCTGGCCACGGTGGCAGACGCCGCCTTCAGCGAGCCGCCCAGGCCTCCGATCGAACAACCCCCGGTCGCCGAGCCGCCTACAGTCCCGCCTGCGCCGGCACCGGAACAGGCGGAGCCAAAGCCCGCCTGCGGCGCTGACGTGCAGGCCAAGCTGAAGGCCCCTGGCGCGAATGCCGTTTCGCTCGATTGCAGCATCCGCCTTTCATCGGCAGACGTCGTCACGCATGCCCTCGTCTTCGAAGGTGCTGCCGCCTCCGGATCCGTACTGGACTGCGGTGGCGGGACAATCGATGTCAGCGCCGGCACATCCCGGAAGCAGAAAACGGCGGTCGTCGTCCGGTCCAGCAAAGCCGGCTCCGGAGCCTGGTCAGCACCATCGAACGTCACGATCCGCAACTGCAGGATCAACGGCTTCGTCCGCATTTATGGTCTCGGCGAGAACGCCAATGGCGAGACCATGAAAGCATCGTCGCTGAATGCCAACCACACGGCATTTGCACAGGCCTCGGCCCCGAAGAATGTCCGCCTGGAAAACGTGACCTTCAAGGCGCCTGACGGCATACCCATTTACATCGGACCCGGCGTGACCGGAGCAGCCCTCGTCGACTCACGCATTGACGGCAAGTCGACGTCCGTCGCGGTTTATCTCGACGCGGAATCCGCCAACAACACGATCAGCAACAATGTTTTCGGAATCTCCACGGAAAGCCGGGAACTGATCGCCATCGACGGCTCGGCGAACAACAGGATTGCCAACAACACCTTCGACCACCCCGAGAATGGCGGAATATTCGTCTATCGCAACTGCGGAGAAGGCGGCGTCATCCGCCACCAGAAACCTGAGTTCAATCAGATCACCGGCAATACATTCCGCTATGGATCGGCTTTCCTCACCCAGCCGGCTGTCTGGCTGAACTCCCGCAACGGCAACCGCAACTACTGCTCCGACGAGCCGGCTTCTCCCTTCGGCAGCGCCGCCAGCAATCTCGACTTCGCCCGGCACAACATAGTGCGGGACAACAAGCTTGTGGGTGGCTCCGAAAGCCTTATCCGCAATGATGATACCACGAACGATGTCGGGGCGAATGTGGCGACGGGCGGGTGACGAGCGATGACCGACACATCCATCTACAGATTCGATGGTTGCCCCGCCCTGTCGCTGAACCGCTCCGCTCAGACGCGAGTTTTCGCATTTAATTCAACTATCTTCGGCGGAAGTACACTTTCGATGGGTGCAGGCGGTGCTTGGTCGGCTGATCGCCATACGAACTCCTCCGGCGCGAACGCCGCCACATCGAAGATGCTTGCCTCCAATGCAATTCTTATGGCGTGAGAAGCAATCAAATTTGTCGCCCCGACCCGCATTAGGATCCAGCGATCAAAGGCTTTCGCAACAACCTCACCATCGATAAAGAGGAAGATCTTCTCCAGTCCGTTGTCTATTGTCGTTTCGCACAGTTGGGCAACTTGGAGGGAAACTCCGTCGAAAAGCCCAACTGAATCCGGTAAGAAGACACAGCACTCGGAGAGGTGCTCGTACATGACAGTCCTTATGAGAATTCAATGACAGGTCTTGGTCCTGGCATGCCGGCGGGCACCTATCGTCGTTGAGAGTCAGATATCTCCGCCAAGACCTCTTGGACTGCACGGCCCAAGGCCCGGATATCGTTTTCCGAGTGACCGGCCGTCGGGCAAAGTCGTAGCCCTGCCTTCCCGCGTGCAACGGTGGGAAAGAAAATGGCCGACGTATAGAAGCCGCGGTCGAGTAGCGATCTCGCGGCTCCGATTGCCGTCAACTCGTCGCCTATCTCCACTGTGCGGATGGGCAAAGAAGAACCCTTCTGCTCGCTGGGCACGAGGCTGTCAAAGAGGGCCGTCCTCTCGCGGAGTGTCTGCTGCCGATCGGTAAGCTCTTTCGTCCGATGCAGTTCCTGCGATGCAAACGCTGCGCCGATGGCCGCGACGTTCAGTGATGCCGAGAACGCGTGCGCCACAGCGAACCTTCGAAACAGCTCTTCCTGTCGAGCCGTGCCAAGCATGATCATGCCACCCGAAGCACCGAAGCCCTTTCCAAGCGATGCGGCAATGATCGTCCGCTCCCCCAAGGAGCCCGCGATCTGCGACCTGGCGAACCCTTCCCCACGCTCGCCGAAAATTGACACGCCGTGTGCATCATCGATGTAGAGAAAGAGGCCGTATCGCTCCTGAAGACCGCGCAGTTGCTCGATGTTGGCGCTTCCACCCATGGAGTAGACGCCATCACAAACATAAGCGACACTGTCGTTGGCGCGGCACAGGGTCTCAAGGGCGTCGACGTCGTTGTGTGCAATCGTCTCGACTCTTGTTTCGGCGGCGATGGTCCCTTTGTGAAAGGCGAGCGTCGCGTGCGCGAGGCGATCGAATACCATCACCGGCCTGACGCCACCGGTAAGGTGTCCGGAAGCGATCAGCGGCAAAGCGCCCATGTTAGCCGCCAGGACCGTGGTGTAGGTGATCACCCGCGCGGCGAACAATTCCGACAGAGCCGCCTCCAGGTCACCCAGAATCGAGAAATTCAGGCGCGTTCTCGCGCATGACCAATGGAGCGCGCCGTATGTGCGTAGCGCTTCGACTGCACCACTAACGATCTTCGGGTGATTATCCAGGCCGAGATAAGAGCAACGCACGAAGTCGACGACGTTGCATCCCTTCTCGTTGGGGAGCTCAACGGTGCGCCCCGCTGAGGGGCGGCCCGTAGATCGCCATCAATCCCTGGAAATGTGCAGCGTCGAAGTGTCTGTCGGCCTGTCGGATGAGGCTGTTTGTGTTTCTGGACGCACCCCTGCCTGCAGGTTTTTCCAGTGGCTGGTTTTCAGTTTCCATAATCAATCTCCCGCTGCGCTAATACAAGCTCGACGGGAGATTGATTGCTTCGAGAATTGAATTCAACAAAGCCTCGGCGAAATATTTCTTCAATAATTTCTTTAAACTACTGAGTATTGCGAATTGTGAACTTAAAATTGCAACATTGAGCGTTTTTACATTATCCTTCGACGTTCGCATTTACTTTCCACAAAGGATCGCTCCTTCAAATATTGATCGCATAGCCCGCAGCCCGGACGGTGCGGATGAGAGCCAGCCCCGTCAGGCGCTGCAGCGAGCGACGCAGTCGTCCAACATGGACGTCAACGGTACGTGCCTGAACATAAATATTCGGTGGCCACGCTGCTTCGATCAGTTCCAGACGGCTGAAGACCCGGCCCGGTGATTCGAACAACCGGCGCAACAACTTGAATTCGATCGGTCCGAGTTGGATCTCGCGGTCACCATAGGACACAGTGCGGCGACCCTCATCCAATTTGAGGGCGCCAAATCCAACCGTGGGAGTTGGGTTCTCCCCCGCTGGTCGCGGACGGTTTGCCCCGCTTTGGACGAGGGAACTAAGATATGCGAGTAGTCTCGCGGGCGAGACCGGCCGGACGAAGTTTTCGTCGATTCCCGCCTTGAGCAAATTGAGATAGTGACGCTCATCGCCTGCTGAAACGAGTGCAATCGTTGGAATGTGCGAGGTCGCATCCGTGCCCTTAATCGCCGCGCAAGCTGTCAGCGTGATGCTGGGCTCTCTCGCCGAATCTAGGATGATTGCGGTAACTTCCTTCACCGACGCCTGCTCGAAGACATCATCGTCGCCCACCAGGATCGTCTGGAAGCCTTCACGCACAAGGATATGGGAAAGTAGCACGTAGAAATCTGCGTTGTCGGAGCAGATAAGAACCAGTGGTCTTGCGTGTTGAGCCTTCATGCGTTCCATACGGTTTGTTGTCACAAAAAATGCAAATAGTATCTATGCCCTCTCGCGTAACCCCCGCATATTCACGGGTTTTGCGAGAAAAATCGAGATGAATGCAAAAAAGCGGTGTTTTTTTCCTGGCTTTTGTTGCAACATTTTGTTGATTTTCGCGAGCGTTCTGCATTCAGCAAATTAAGTTCACCGGCTTCTCTATTCGTTCCCAATGTCCTCAAAGAACGCGCCGGCACAAATGAAGACCAGCCTCGATCACCTCCCGCACCGAAATCAGGGCCAGCTCACGCGCATCGTGGAGGTGTTACATCAAGAATTCGAGGATGCCCTCAAAGAGGGGACAGCCGATTTCAAGGAACGCGGCCGCATTCTGAAAATCATCCTCTTCGGTCGAATGCCCGAGCCACATGGGTCGATGAACTGCACACGAAGGGATACAAATCGGACTACGATTTACTGATCGTCGTCAACAACAGGAAGCTGACGAATTTCGCGACCTATTGGCACTAGGCGCAGGACCGGCCCATGCATCTGCCAAAGATCCGAACGCCAGTGAGCCTCATCGTCCATTCGAGACATGAGGTGAACACCGCATTCTGCAACGGACGGTATTTCTTCGTTGAGGTGCGCCGCGATGGCATTGTGCTTTACGAACTGGACGACGAAAAGCTGGCCGAGCCGAGACCACGTGCGTCGGCCGATGCTCTGCGGCTAGCAGAAGACTTCCTGCATCAAGCTGTCGAACAAGCCTATTCAGCCCTCTTGCTTGCGCAGACGAGTTACAGCCCGCATCTCATAATCTGAGAGATTTGCGCAGCCTCGCGAGGAGCGAGATCAGCGACTGAGGTCTTTCTCCGATTGAGAAACCGCAGCCTGATGTAGAAGCCCCATCTACCGCAGACCGGAATACGGTCCACCGGAAGTCGACGACGCCGCTCCTCGAAGCACCCAAATCGCAACTCGTTGCGCCTGTTCATGTCGGGCACAACGTATGCGATTCTCGGGCACGACTGGCTGAGCAACCGCTTCTCAGTCCAACCAGTGAACCCGTTCGTCGAGGGAGTAGCCAACAGATCGCACCGTGCGAATGATGTCGGCGCCATGACGATTCAACGCACGCCTGACGTGGCCAATGTGAATATCCACCGTGCGTGGCTCGACCTCGGCCTCAGGCGGCCAACCGGCTGCAATCAGGTCTTCACGACTGTGCACCATGGCAGGCTGCCTCATGAGATGAAGGAGCAATCGGAACTGTAAGGCGGTAAGATCGACAACGTGGCCGTTCCGAGTTACCCGAACGCCCGCAACATTCATCACCACGTCTGCGTAGCGGAGGACCGTCTCGGGTGTAATATCCAAACGACTTGGCATGCTCGCTCGAAGTCGCGTCAGGAAGTCGAGCAAAACGGCAGGATCGAAAGGGCTGCATATGACCGCGTCAATTCCAGCTACACGTGTCAAGCCGTGATCGGCATTCGGTGCGTTTGCGAAGGCGGCAATGGCTATATTGCCACCTCTTGCCGCCTTTATGCGTCGGCAAACGTCGGGAAGGTCTCCGTTTCGATTGGAGCAGTCAAGCAGGACGGCTGCCGGTGTTTCGGCGTGGATCGCATCGAGCAGCTCCCGCGGATGACTGCAAATCCCAACTTCGAACCTCTCGGCGGCAAGGATATGCTTCAGGAGAAGAAAGAGCTGCACATTTTCGGTCTGAATCAGGATTCCCGCAGTCATCTCGCACCTGCCGTTTCTCTGGGCGTGATCAGAGCGGAGCGTATTCCCCACCATTGACGTCGATGGTCACCCCATTCACGTATGCGGCCTCTTCGGACACTAGGAAGCCGATCGCTGCCGCAACCTCTTCCGGCTCCCCCATGCGCCCCACGGGAATACGCGACACGGCCGCGCGATTGACCGCGCTGTCGCGCGGCCCCGCCATCTCCGTAGCAATCCGGCCGGGCGCGACGAGATTGATGGTGATGCCGTTCGCCGCGTATCGGCCGACAAGCGAGCGTGCAAGGCCAGCAAGTGCCGCTTTCGAGGCGACATAGGCGGTGCCGGCAATCTTCGGCACCGCGCGGCCCGCGACGGAGCCAACGAATACGATGCGGCCAAATCCTTGCGCCACCATGCCCGGCAAGGCCGCCTGGCAGCAGAGCATTGCGCCCGTCAGGTTGACCGACAGAACAGCGTTCCATTCATCGAGCGTAATCTGCGGGAATGGTGTCGCACCATCGGGCCCCTTGGGCGATATCCCAGCGTTGCATACGAGGACCGCCGCCCGGCCCCAATGCTCTTCCAGCTCCCGAAAGAAGGCGAACACCTGGCTTGGGTTGGCGAGATCGACGCTGCGCGCGAACACGCGCTCAGGGTCGAACCGCGTCGACAGCTCGCCAGCAGAACGTTCGACATGGGTGGAACTCTGGCCGAAGACGGCAACTCGGTAGCCACACTTAAGGAGGTGACGGGCTGTCGCCAGCCCGATCCCCGAAGTTCCGCCGGTCACAACCGCGATTCTCGATATTGCCCGAGCCGTCATGCCGCTTCATCCATCTTGGCGAAAAGCGAAAGCGGCGGATGTGCCGCTGGATCGGTCATCACCTCGATAAGAAGCGGCCCCTCGGCCAAGCCATGGCGCAGGTGATAACCGAGTTCGCTCGGGTCTTCTACCCGGACAGCCGGGCAGCCGCAGGCCTCCGCCAGCTTCGCGTGATTGACCTCGGCAAAGTGGCAGGCGGATGTATAGTTGCCGAACTTCACCGTTTCCGCGTCACGCTGGAACCCGAGGATACCGTTGTTAAGGACGACGATGGTAACGGGAAGCTTCATCCGCACCATGGTCTCGATCTCTGCCCAGCTATGGGCGAAGCCGCCATCCCCGACGATGGCAATCACCGGCTTATCCGGACGGGCAACCTTGGCGCCGATCGCGAGTGGCAGGCCCCAACCGAGCCCCGCCAGCCCACGCGGTGTGATGAACCGCATTCCGCCAGCGGGCGCCCGCAATTGCCCCAATACCCACATGGACGAATAGCTCGCATCGGCCACGACGGTCGTCTCGCCGGTCAGCAGATTCTGGAGCTCAGCCATAAGCCGCTCTGGCCGTATCGGGCGGGACGGCGAGGTCGCGACATCCCGCTTGTCACGCTGGAAGCGCTTCCAGCATGCGGCGATGGTCTCCACTAGCCGTGCGCGATCCGCACTCCGCCGCGTCAGGTCGACGCGCTGGAGCGCCTCGCGCAGCGCCGCAAGCGTCTCCCGGGCGTCGCCGACGAGCCGGATCGCCTCGTAGTTTCGCCCGATTTCAGCGGGATCGACATCGATATGGATGACGGTCGCCTTCGGCGAGATCTGACGCCAAGTGTCCGTTCCGTTCTGATTGGTGCGCGTTCCGATCAGAATCACGAGATCCGAGTCCTCGACCAGCGCGGACGTATGACGACCGAGTGAACGCGGGCCGACCAGAGCTCCAAGAACGCCGGCGGAAAGCGGATGGTGTTCGTCGACGGCACCCTTCCCCATATTGGTGGTGAAGACCGGGAGGCATGCCTCGTCCCGCAGTGCCGCAAGTTCCGCCGCGGCGCCGCCGCAGTGAATGCCACCGCCGGCAATGACGACCGGCGCCTGTGCGGACGCGATGAGAGACGCCGCCTCGGCCAGTGCCGTATCCGATGGGCTTTAAGGCCTCGGCGAGCGGCGGCACCAACAATGTTGCAGCGGGACCATTCTGCGCGGCAACAACACCGACCTTGCCGGAAAGGCGCGCGTAGCCATCGGCCATCGCGCCACCCATGTTCTCCTGCCGATAGGCGATCTGGCGAATGCCGATTGCCTCGGCGGCGAGGATGACCGCCGATGGCAAGCTTTGACCGAAAATGAACTCCACGTCGTGGCGACGCAGATTTGCGGCAATCCGCTGCGCAACAGTCTTGGGGGTATCGTGGCTGGTCATTGCGGACGCTCCTTTCCGGATTTTGCCTCTGTGGCAAGAAACTCATCAAATGCATTGAGGATTAGGTCGATGTCGCTGTCGGTCATGGCCGTCGACAGGCAGGCCGCGGCGCCACGGGGAAGAAGGATGCCGAGCTCCAGGAATTGGCGACCCATCGTCCGCATCAACGCCGCTTCTGAAGCGCTCAGATAAGCATCGCGAAACTCACGCGGCGCAAGACGTTTGGGGTGGATACGGAACAGCGAGGCGGCGCCCGTCACCGAGAAGGCGGCTTCGTGCCTGGCAATGCAGGCCTGGAGGCCATCCCGCAGCCTGTCGCCGATCTGCTCGAGGCGATCATAGGCGTCTTGCGTCATGGCCTCCATGGCCACTCGGCCGGCAACCATCGAAACAGGATTGGCGGAAAAGGTGCCGCCTTGCGGCAGCAACGGCTTTGTCTCATCGCTTCCGAACACGCGCATCACCTCCGCGCGGCCACCAATGGCGCCGATCGGAAAGCCGCCTCCGATGATTTTTCCCGCGGTGATCAGGTCGGGCGTCAGCCCGTAGCGCGCAGAGGCTCCGCCATAACTTTGCCGAAGATTAAGTACCTCGTCGGCAAGGATCAGGATCCCGTATTTGCGTGCCGTGTTCGACAGCGCTTCGATGAAAGCAGGCTCTGGATGGATCAACCCCGCCCGGCTTGGCATCGGGTCGATCAGTACGCAGGCGATGCGGTCGCTGATTTCTCCCAAGCGCCTTTCCAACCCTTCGACATCATTGAAACGAAGGAGGTGAACCTCGTCGGCGACGCTCGGCGGAGTGCCCCGATAGGCCGGGGTCGCAGTAGGCCCTGGATCCCAACCGCCCTTGCCTGGCGCAACCCCCTGTCCCGCCTCCGCCCAGTCATAGGCTCCGTGATAGGCACCTTCGATCCGCGCGATGGCGTGCCTCCCGGTAAAGGCGCGTGCCGCCTTGATCGCAAACATCACCGCTTCCGTTCCACTGTTGACGAAGCGGACGTGCTCGATCGCGGGAATGCGGGCCGTCAGCAGTTCGGCAAGGGCAATCTCGTGCTCGGTCGGATTGGCAAAACAGGTGCCCGAGCGCATGAGGTCGACAACCGCCTCCGAGACCGGTGCGAAGCCGTGTCCATGAATGAGGGTGGTGAAGTTGTTGAGGTCGAGGAAACGGTTGCCATCGACGTCGACGAGATAGGCCCCCTCGCCGCGCTCGACATAGATCGGCAAGGGGTCCCTCTCCACGGTGGCGCGCGTGGTTCCGTCGGGGAACACGGCCTTGGCGCGATGGAATAGATGTCTAGACTTGCTGCGAGCAGTCGGCTGCCGCAGCCTGTTTGTTGCTTGAACGAGCATGATTCCGGCTTTCTGAAAGAGATAGGATCGCTCGCTTTGCACGAGCTTCACAATTTTGTTGCAACAAAATTATCGCTCGTCAAGTGCATGCAACAAAAACTTAGCGCCAGCTCAGCCTTCACCCCTTTCCCGGTTCGCGCGCTTCAGCCGGCGAAATCCGTCACGAATGTCATTCTCCATAGCCGCTCTGAGACCTGCCGAATCGCGCTCCTCAAGCGCCTCCATGGCGACCTCATGGTTGCGAACGCCGTATTTCTCCTGCGCAAACTCAGGGTAGAGGTTGTGCAGGGAAGGACCAATCCTCAGCCACAGGCTCTCGATGATCGAGACGAGGTGTGGAAGACCCGAAAGACGGTAGATCGAAAAGTGAAATTCCTTGTTATGCCAAAGCGCCTCCGCGTAGCGCCCTTCCTCAAGCGCGGCATTGATAAGCGCTTGCAGGGACTTGAGTTTCTCCACTTCCTCCGGAGTGCCACGCTGTGCAGCCTGCTCCGAGGCCAACCCCTCGAGCGCCAGACGCGTGAGCGTTATTTCTCGAAGCGCGGCCGCATCCAGAACCGGAACGACAACCGTCTTCGGTCCTGCATAGACGAGCGCCCCCTCGTTCGTCAGGCGATTGATCGCGTCACGCGCGGGTGTTGTGCTGACATCCAGGTCCTGCGCGACGGCGCGCACGGTTAACTTGTGCCCCGGCCTGTAAACGCCGCGAATGATCCGCTCCTTCATCTCGCGATAGGCAGCATCACCCAACCTTTCCATCGCCCGCTCCACTTGTGCGGATTCACTCGGGACATCGGACATTTCACCTCCTCGATCGGTTGACACTATGAATTTTTGATGCAACAAAAGTAAAGTGTGAAGGTTTTGCAAAGCTTTTGTCGCGTCAAAGGCTTTAGCAGCTTTCCCGATTATGGTCACGCGGGCCCGCAGCTTAGCGATCTGCGGGACGCCAACAATCTTAACAAAACAAACGTGCCCCGATCCCGTCGTCGAGGGCTTTCTCATCGCGGCCGGCCAACGGCACGCATCAGGGGAAGACGCTGTCAGCGTCCAGCTGAAAGGAAAGGCAGAATTGATCGGTCAATCTCTATCCCTTGTGGGACTTCAAAAACGATACGGAGCGACATTCGCGGTTCGTGAACTGTCGCTCGACATTGCCGCCGGCGAGTTCGTCTCCCTATTGGGACCGTCCGGCTCGGGCAAGACAACGGTCCTGACCATGGTCGCCGGATTTGATCGCCCCAACGCCGGCATGATCCTCATCGGCGGGCGCGATGTGACGCGACTTGCCCCCAATCATCGCAATATCGGCATGGTGTTCCAGAAATACGCGCTCTTCCCGCACCTTACGATCCGCCAGAACATTGCCTTCCCGCTCAGGATGCGAGGCAAACTGCAGAAATCTGCGATAGCCCGGCGGGTCGATGAGATGCTCGAGCTTATCCAGCTCTCCGGCTACGCGGAGCGCTACCCCAACCAGCTCTCCGGTGGCCAGCAGCAACGCGTTGCTGTGGCGCGCGCGCTGGCCTTCGAGCCCCCCGTCCTCCTGATGGACGAACCGCTTGGCGCGCTCGACAAGAAGCTGAGGGAGGCCATGCAGTTCGAGATCAAGCGTCTCCAGGAGCGGCTTGGCGCGACGGTCGTCTACGTCACCCATGATCAGGACGAGGCGCTGACGATGTCAGACCGGGTGGCAATCATGTCGGATGGCCACCTGATGCAGTGCGGCACGCCGGCGGAACTCTACCGGCAACCGAGTTCCGAATTCGTCGCGGATTTTATCGGCCGTATGAACTTCATCGACGGCGATTGCCTCGACAGCAGGGGCGGGAAGACCGTCGTCCGGTTGTCCGAGGGAAGCGTGCTGAACCTGCGTTCTACGAATGATCGCGAGCGCGAGTACCCACCGGGAACGGCTCTGCGCGTGGCGATCCGGCCGGAACGCATACGCCTTGCCAAGCGTGGCCAGGGCGGTGCGAATGCGCTTCCGGCTGTCGTGGACACCTCGGTATTCGTTGGCTCCACATACATCGTCGTCGTTCGCCTTGCCGATCGGCCAGAGGCGATCTTGCAGGTGCAGATCGCGGCGGACGGGTTCATCCCATTCGAGCGGAACGACGGCGTCGATGTCCTCCTAGACGACGAGGCTGTGCACGCCTTTCCTTTAGCGGAGAGGTGCGCGGCATGACAAATTCCAGGCCACAAGCACCGCCACGTCCGCTCTCCTTTTGGAAATCGGGATTCTCGTCGGCGCGCTTTTATTCGCTGCCCACATCCATCGCCCTGGCCGCGCCGCTCATCGCGGCGCTTGCGATCGGATTTCTTTATCCGGTCCTGAAGCTGGTCGCGCTGAGCTTTTCCGGAGGAACGCTCACTCAATATCGGCGCATTGTCACCGAGCCGCTTCACCTCAGCGTTCTCTTAAGCACGATCGAGGTCGCCCTGGTGGTGACGGTCGCCAGTCTGCTCTTCGGTTTCCCGGTTGCCTATCTCATGGCGCGCCTGAGGAAGGGCCTGGCCATGATCGTCGCAGCCTGCGTGTTCATTCCGTTGTGGACCTCCGTCCTCATTCGCTCCTACGCCTGGGTCGTGCTGCTGCAGCGAAACGGCATGATCAACAAGCTGCTCACCGATACGGGTGCAACGGACGGGCCGTTGAAGCTGATCTACACCCAAGGCGCGGTCATTCTCGCGATGACGCATGTGCTGATGCCGTTCATGATCCTGCCGATCTATTCGGCGTTGCGTGCGCTCCCCACTGACTACGTGCGGGCCGCCCGCAATCTCGGGGCGGGTCCCGCCCGGGCCTTCACAGCCGTGACACTGCCGCTCAGTCTCCCCGGCATCTTTGCCGGCAGCGTGATGTGCTTCGTGCTGGCGCTCGGCTTCTACATTACTCCAGCGCTAGTGGGCGGGCCCGGCTCGATGCTGATGGCAACCCTCATCGGACAGCAGACGACGGTGCTGCTCGACTGGCCCTTCGCGGCGGCGCTTTCGACCGTCCTTCTCGCCGTCACGCTCCTTTTTGTTCTGCTGTTTCGCAGGACGCTATCGCTCAGCAAGGGATTGAACAGTGTCTATTGATCAAGCACGGCTGTCGGGCAGTTTTCCCGCGATCCTGGATGTCTTCGCCTCCCCCGCTCTGCGCGCCTACTCGACGGCATTGGGACTCCTTGCCGCAGGCGCGGCGATTGCAGCCATTCTCTTCTTTCTGCTGCTGCCGACGCTCATCGTTATCCCGATGTCGCTCAGCGAAACAAACTATATCGAGTTCCCGCCGCGCGGCGTAACACTCAAATGGTACAGCGTCTATTTCAACGATCCCGATTGGATGGCGGCGACGTGGTTCAGCCTCAAGATCGCCCTTGCGACGACGGCAACGGCCACGATCACCGGCACCATGGCGGCGCTGGCCATCGTTCGCGGATTCCTTCCGTTCAAAACCGCGGTGCAGGCGCTCGCGCTCGGGCCCATGATCGTGCCCCACATCGTCCTCGGCGTAGCGCTCTATCTGACCTTCTCGCCGTTGCAGCTGACCGGCAGCTTCCCCGGATTTCTCGTCGCCCACACGGTGTTGGCAATCCCTTATGTGATTATCACCGTCACGGCGGCGCTGCAGCGCTTCGATCCGACGCTCGAACTGGCAGCGCTGAACTGCGGGGCGAACAGGCTGCAGGCATTCTTCCTCATCGTGCTGCCGAACATAGCCCCGGGCGTGGCGGCCGCCGCGGTGTTCGCCTTCCTCGCCTCATTCGACGAAGCGACCGTAGCTTTCTTCATCTCGGACGTCGGCGGCAAATCGATCGGGCGCAAGATGTTCGAGGATATCGACTTCAACCTGACGCCCGTCATTGCCGCAGTCTCGACGGTGCTTGTCGCCACATCGCTCCTACTCATGGGCGCGGTTCATCTCGTGAACGCCCGTAAACCCCGCTCCTGAAAAAACAAAAAACTCCACTTTTCATAAGACAAAGGGGACTCTTATGCTCTCTCTGCTTCCGCGTTCCGCAAAAATCTTCAGGCCGGCGCTTGCCGGTCTCCTGTACATTGCGTCCATTGCTCCACCGGCATTCGCCGCGGAACAAGTCATCATCGCATCAACCGGGGGTGCCTATGACCGGGCGTTGAAGGAGGCTTGGTTCGATCCGTTCACCAAAGCAACAGGCATCGAGGTCGTCACCGTCGTAGCAACCAACGCTGAGATGCGCGCCAAGGCTGCGGCGATGGTGAAGACCGGAAATGTCAGTTGGGACCTCTACCTCGACGGAGAGATCCAAGCCGCGTCGAAAGCACATCGCGAAATCACCGAGGATCTGACGGAGTTCTGCCGGCAGTTTGCCGATCGCCCGGGCCTCAGTGCCAATGCCTGTGCCGCCGGCGGCGCACTCCTGCAATCAACGGCAACCTTGCTGGCCTATAGAACCGGCAAGCCGGGCGAGCCTGTTCCGGAAAGCTGGGCGGATATGTGGGACACGGAGAAGTTTCCGGGAGACCGTGCCTTTCCGAATTTCGACGACCCCTGGCGCGTCATGGCGGCCGCCCTCCTTGCCGATGGCGTCAGCCGCGACGAGTTGTTTCCGCTCGATATCGATCGCGCCATCGCCAAGCTCGAGCAGATCCGCCCTTCGGTTTCGCTATGGTGGAAAACGGGTGATCAGAGCGTGCAAGGGTTTCGCAACGGTGACTACTCACTCGGCCAGATCTGGTTGACGCGCGCCAAGGCGATGCAAGATGAGGGACTGCCAATCGCCTGGTCCTACAAGGCGTCTTTCCTCGTCGGCGACCGGATCGCGCTGCTGAAGGGCGCACCGAATCGCGACAATGCACTCAAGCTGGTCGCCTTTTGGCTGAACTCGCCAGCCGCCCAGGCCAAGGCCTGCGAAGCGCTTTCCTGCACGCCGCCGAGTCGGGACGCCGTCTCGCTGATGTCCGCGGAAGCTCGCAGAACAATGCCGCAGGCTGACGACGTTCGCGATCATATCATCGTGCCCGACGCGGAATGGATCAACACAAACGCAGCGCTGCTACTGCAGCGTTGGAACGAGTGGATCCGTTGAAGACTTCTTCACGCGCAAAACGCAGGACTATTAGCAACCTCCGCCGCCCGAGTAGCGGCGGAGCGCAATGGAGTTCCGCTTCTGTCACCTCATCTGAAGCGCCGCCCGTCACGTTCGAAATCGTTAACATCTTGCGCGACCAGCTGCCGTGACTTTCCGGCTCTGGCAAAAGCGCATGGCGGCCACATTCGATCGCAAGCTCTCGTCAGCTGCGATCACACTGGAAAATCTGCCTTGCACCTTATCACCGGCAAATGGCGTCAGGATGTCTCTCCTTGTGTATCTATGGAGTGACACCACGTGACCTAGCGATCGTTCGCTGCTGGATCTTGTCGCTGCTCTGCAATCGGACGGTCTGCTGCAAGAGCTTCAGCCGCTCCTGCAGGGCCCCGAGCGCGCGGCGCTGCGTCGGCGGCACGCGATTGATCACGTCCTTCTCGCCGCGCAGAATGGCGTTGCGGCCGAACCGTTCGTCGAGCGCCCGGCTGACCGCGGCGAACTCACGCCGAATCGTGGAATCGAGCGAACCGGCGGTAGCGTCGAGCTTGCAGCCCTTCTTCTTCATCTCGGCCGAGAGCCGCCGCAAGGCCTCTTCCGCGGCTTGCGATAGTCCCGGAATAGCAACCGCCATCCGACGCCGCTCTTCCTTAACGCCCTGGCGTTCCGCCTCAAACGCGGTCACCCAGGATGCGCCGAGCGAGCGCAGATGGGCCGCCGCCTCTGGCACGGCCTTGAGCGCGTCCTTCCTCTCCCGGCCGGAGGCGAGCATCCGATCCATCAGGCGATCCGAACCACGCATCGCACCATAGGCGGTAGGGTCGTTGGTCACGGCCGCCGCGATCCGATCGGCCGCAAAGCCCTTGACGATGAGTTCCTCGATCTTGTCGACAGCACCGGCCGGGTCGCGCCAGATGCGCTTCGCGGTCTCGGCCAGCGCCGCGCGATGATGGCGATAGTGCTGAACAGTGAGCCCCCGTGTGCGCGCTTCCTCGTCCACCGATGTTTTGAACTCTGTCACGGCGGCAAGCATCGGCAACAGCACGGCCGTCGTCTCCTTACCGGACTCGACGCTCGCACCAGCGACGATCTTCGACCGGTTCTCCTTCTCGGCAAGATGCTGCTCCTCGGCAAAGCGCCGTACCGCTTCGAACAGCCGTCTCAACCTCCCGCGCTGTTCGCTCGTCAGATCGTCCGGCATGCGTTCGACCATGTTGCGTTCGGCGACCGCATCCGCCTTTGAGGTGAAGGCGCTCCAGCCGAAACGGGCTGTCAGCGCGTCGCTCATTGCCTTCACCTCTTGCACGACCGAGCGGTCCTCGACGGCAAGCGTAAAAGCAGCCCGGTAACCATCGTCTCCACCCTGTTTGCGCACCGCCTCGATCTCAACGAGACGCGCCATGGCGCGCGGTGAGAGCGCTGGGATCGACAGAGACATATGCATGCGGCGCGTCTGCTCGCGCTCACGGAAGCGTTCGGCGTTTCGACGGAACTCGGTCGCATGGGCACGGGCCACGGGGAGCAACTCCTGCAGGGCAGCCTTGGCGACGCTGCGCGCGTCGCGTTGAGCACGACCGTCGACGACGAGAGCAGACCCCCGCAGACGGCCGAGCCGCACCGGCGTATTGGCGAGATCGTCGGCAAGCTTGCGGGGCTCGGTAGCGGTATCCGAAGCAAGCGCGTTCAAGGCGGTAAGCGCTGCCTCCGGATCGCGATAGACCTTTTCCAAAAGCGGCCGGAGGGTCGCTTCCCGCTCGGCCCATGCCGGAGACGAAAGCTGCGCGAGGCGCGCATCCTCATCGACGCTCCGGGCGAATTCAGTCGCGGACCGGATCAGAGAGTGCCTACCGACCAGGATTCCTTCGGAGAGAGATTCCGTCCGTTCCTCACTGTACGAAACGCGCCGTTCCTGCTCGATCGCGAAGCCGAGCGCTATGCTCGCCCGTTCCCAGAGCTTCGCCAGTTGCTCCCACTTTTCCCAAATCGAGGCCCACCGCTGCGGCAAGCCCTCCTCTATTCCCGCCGCGGCGAACGACAGATGATCGAGCCCGCGCCTGCGTGCGAAATCGCTGGCATACGCCTGGTGACTTGCCTCATTCTCGAAATCGAGCGTGGTGGTCTTGGCGCCGGAACGCGACAGTCGCTCGACGAGCTGTTTGAACAGCTCCGGCCGATGGCTCTCGCGTTCGATCCGCTCCTGGCGAGCCTCGGCGGTTTCGACCCGCCTGGCGGTCCAGACGTTACGATCGACCTTGCGTTCCTCCGTTCGCTTCTCGCCAGTGGCCTCATCGACGACGGTGACCTCGACCTTGACCTTCTCGAAACCGTCCTTGCGCAGCGCAACCGTATCACCTCGCGAGACCCCAGCCTCCTTGAGGGCCTTCGGCAGGCTCACGCCCCAGAGACGGTGAACGGCTCCGTCGTCTGTCCTAAGGTCGGCATAGGGGCTTTCGTGCGCAACATCATCATCGGGTCGGAATTTGGCTTCCCCGGTTTCGACGAGCTCGCCGGTGACACCCGCGGCATGGCCGACGCGCGGTTGCCGCCTCCGTTCCGGACTCACCTCGAAATCCTCCTTCGCCGCATAAAGATCGGCGCGGTCGAGATGCCGGGTCATCGATACATAGGTCAGATGGTGGTCCATCATACCAGTGGCGAGGACGAAGGTCCGGTCCACCGTGGCACCCTGCGACTTGTGGATCGTCGCAGCATAGCCATGGTCGACGTTGCGATAGCTGTCCTCGCTGATGACGACATCTCGGCCGTTGTCGAAACGCACGGAAAGCAGTGTGTCACCCCGCTTGTCGCCGGTCGAGACGACCGTACCGAGCATGCCGTTCTTGACATATTGAGGGCCGAGACCCCGCGCCCGCGGCTCGACGAAGCGGGCGTTTTCCAGAAAGATGATGCGGTCGCCGACGGCAAACTCCCGCGCACCGCGCGCCGTCCGAAAGGTGCGGCCGTCGCTGAGCGCGCCCTCGTCAGTCATGACCTCGCGGAGCGCCTCATTCAGCCGTTTGACATCATTATTGGTATGGGCGAGCACGAGCAACTCGTCACCGCGAAAGCGACGCGCATTCTCGCCCTGGGCGGATTTCTGAAGGAGATCATGTCTCGCGCCCGCCCAGTCGGAAACGATGCGGCCGATGACCTCCTCGCGCGTTTCCGCCTCGACGATACGGCCGTGGCGCGCATAGGCGTCGAGGCCTTTCTCGATCTCGCCACGGGCAAAGAAGCGCGAGGCATCGCGCGCCCATTGCTCGCGCTGCCGTCGCACCCCGGCAAGTTCGGCAAAGCCGACACGCTCGGAAATCGCGCGGAATGCCGCGCCGGCCTGGATCGGCTGGAGCTGCATCGGATCGCCAACGAGAACGACTTTCGCTCCCACCTGCTCCGCAGTCTTCAGGACGCGCGCCATCTGCTGCGAGGACACCATGCCGGCCTCGTCGACAACCAGCACGTCGCCGCGACTAAGCAATTCGCGCCCACTGGCCCACGCAAGTTCCCAGGACGCCAGCGTCCGCGATCTGATACCGGAACTGTCCTCCAGTCCCTCCGCTGCCTTTCCGGTAAGCGTCGCTCCGGTCACACGACGGTCTTCGCTTTCCCAGGCAACCCGCGCGGCGGCAAGCAGCGTCGACTTGCCTGCGCCCGCGAGACCGACGACGGCCGCAATGCCGCTGTCGCCGGTGACATGACCGACGGCATCGACCTGTTCCGCATCGAGTGTCAAGTGCGCTTTCGGATCGGCTGTTTCCACGCTCTTGACGGCAGCAGCGACATTCCGTGAAGAAACGCCAAAGCCTTTTCTCCTCGAGAGGGCCTCAGCCGACTGCGCCATGTCGTATTCGATGCGCAGGATCTCCCGCGTGGTGAAGACCGCAGGCTCCGAAACATTGCCGGTCTGGGGATCGACCTGCTGCGGCTTCAACGTCACTAACTCATTTGCGGCCATCAGGCGCGCGCGGATATTGGTAAAATCGGTCGGATCGTCGACATAGCGATGCAGCGCCCTGGCGATATCCTTCTCGTCGAAGGTGGAGCGCTCGTTGCCCAGCTGCTTCAGCAAAAGCTTCGGTTCCGCAAGAAGCCGATCGGCCATATCCTGCCGGCGGGCGAGATCGGCCGGCGCGAAGTACATCTCAATGCCCTTGCGGGAGAGCGCGGCCCTTTGCGGTCCGAGATGTCTTTTCGCGATCCCGCCGAGGCCCTGTTCGACATAGGATCGTCCGTCGAGGCGGATCTCATGGCCGGCAAGCGCAAAATGCCGGTTCGCCGTTTCTGCCCAGGCGATCTTCCACGCCTTCATCGTTTCCTTGTCGCCCGCCCAAAGCTTGTAGACGATCTTGCCACTCTGCCGGTCGGGCGTGACAACGCGCAGCGGCTCGCCGTCCTCGCCCAGGACAGGGACCTTCTTCGGCCCGAAGCCCTCCCTCGCAAGCGGTCGCAGCGTCGTCATCAGGTGGACATGCGGATTGCCGTCCTTGTCGTGATAGACCCAATCGACGACCATCCCCTTGGAGGTGAAATTGTCGCGGACGAACTCTCGGACGAGGGCGATGTTCTCCGCTCGGGTCAGCTCCTCCGGCAAGGCGATGACCAACTCGCGGGCAAGCTGCGCATCCACCCGCTTCTCGAAGGCGTCGACCGCATTCCAGAGCGCCTCGCTGGCCTTGGCGACGGCTTGCCCGCCAATCGCCGTCCTCAGCCAGGTCGGGGTCTGGTCTGGCAGGGCCAGTTCCTCATGCACCAGATCGGGCGTCCCGCCGCGATAGCTGAACGTCGTTCCGACCTGTTCATCCATCATTCGAGCGCGATGGCAATAGGCGGCGGCGGAGACGATGCTGCGTCCCGCTCCCCTGCTGATCACCTGCGCTCTGACGAACATGATAGCCACGACCTTCTCCAGACCTTTCGCACACGTCGCGTCAGCGCCGAAAATGTGCCGCTCAAACCGATCGGTCTACCAAGGCCGATGCCGCTTCTCCGGAAGACGGGCAAGGGAAAAAACTCCGGCAGCGACGTTTTCGGGATGATGCAAATAGCCTATTTTACTATCTCAAACAAGATAGTATAGTCGGCATTGCGTAGATTGCTCCAACAAAGAAGGACTCTGGAATGGCCTCGAAATCATCTATCTCCGACATCGAAGCACAGATCGAGAAGCTGCACGAACGCAGACGAAAGCTGATAGTAAAATCCGCCGAGCGTTTTGCCCGGGCCGCAACGAAGTCGGGTCTTGCGGAGATGGAAATCGCCGACGAGGAGGTCGATCGCATCTTCGCAGAGATCGCCGGGCGATTTTGCAAAGGCGAGAAGAAGGGGATTGCTGGCGCAGCTGCTGCGCCGCGTCGCCTGCCAGGTGGCGCGACTGGAACGCCGGCGGAGGCTTCTCATGACGGCTGAGCGCAAGCGCGAGGCGCGGGAGAAATTTCTGCTCGGCGGCATCGTCGTCAGGGCGGGCCTGTCTGAGGCCGACCGGGCGTTTCTGCTCGGCGGCCTCATCGAACTGGCGAGGATCGCGCCGGGCTCGTCGGAACATCTACGGCTTCGCGATATCGGTGCGGAGGCATTTAAGATCGCGCCGGCCGATGTGGCATCACTGCCCGTCAGGGAGACGGCGAAGTGGCCCTGAAGTCAAAATCGCATCAAAACCTGTTGCTTGGACTAGTGCCAATCGCCGTCACCGCTGTTGCCGTTTATGTTGTCGAGTGGCGCTGGCCGGGATTGGCCACCGGCCTCTCCGGGAAGACGGCACACTGGTTTCTCCGGGCGTCACCCGTGCCGGCGTTTTTGCTTGGACCGCTTGCCGGATTGCTGACCGTACAGATGCTGCCGTTGCACCGGCGAAGGTCGGTCGCAATGGCGAGCCTTGCCTGCTTCCTCTCCGTCGCCGGCTTCTACGCACTGCGCGAATTTCGCCGACTCGCTCCGTCCGTGGAGAGCGGCGCGGTGACATGGGATCGGGCGCTTTCCTATCTCGATATGATGGTCGTCCTCGGCGCATTCGCCGGCTTCGTGGCCGTGGCAGTGGCTGCCCGCATTTCCACCGTCGTGTCAGATCCAGTGAAGCGCGCCAAGCGCGGAACCTTTGGGGACGCAGATTGGCTGCCCATGTCGGCGGCAGGAAAACTGTTTCCGCCCGACGGCGAGATCGTCGTCGGCGAGCGTTACCAGGTCGACAAGGAAATCGTCCATGAGCTCGCGTTTGATCCGAACGATCGGGCCACATGGGGGCAAGGCGGCAAAGCCCCGTTGCTCACCTACAAGCAGGACTTCGATTCCACGCATATGCTCTTCTTTGCCGGGTCGGGCGGATACAAGACCACGAGCAATGTCGTGCCGACCGCGCTCCGTTACACCGGCCCGCTCATCTGCCTCGATCCCTCCACGGAGGTCGCGCCAATGGTGGTCGAACATCGCACCCGCATCCTCGGTCGCGAGGTGATGGTGCTCGATCCGACAAAGCCGATCATGGGTTTCAATGTGCTCGACGGGATCGGGACGTCGCGGCAGAAGGAGGAGGACATAGTCGGCATCGCGCATATGCTGCTGTCGGAAAGTGTACGTTTCGAATCCTCGACCGGGTCGTATTTCCTGAACCAGGCGCACAATCTTCTAACCGGCCTACTCGCCCATGTGATGCTGTCGCCGGAATATGAGGGACGACGAAACCTGCGCAATCTCCGGCAGATCGTTTCCGAGCCGGAGCCCTCGGTGCTGGCGATGCTGCGTGACATTCAGGAGCACTCCGCTTCGGCTTTCATCCGGGAGACGCTTGGCGTCTTCACGAACATGACTGAGCAGACCTTCAGCGGCGTCTATTCGACGGCATCGAAGGATACGCAGTGGCTGTCCCTCGACAATTATGCCGCCCTTGTCTGCGGCAACGCCTTTCGGTCGAGCGACCTAGTCAGCGGCGAGAAGGACGTCTTCTTAAACATCCCGGCATCGATCCTTCGCTCCTATCCGGGCATCGGCCGCGTGATCATCGGCTCGCTTATCAATGCTATGGTTCAGGCCGATGGCGGCTTCAAGCGCCGGGCACTCTTCATGCTCGATGAGGCCGATCTCCTTGGCTATATGCGCGTGCTGGAGGAGGCGCGCGACCGAGGCAGAAAGTACGGCATCAGCATGATGCTGATGTACCAGTCGGTCGGACAGCTGGAGCGGCACTTCGGGAAGGACGGCGCAACGTCGTGGATCGACGGATGCGCCTTCGCTAGCTATGCCGCGATCAAGGCGCTCGACACGGCACGCAACGTCTCGGCGCAGTGTGGCGACATGACGGTCGAGGTGAAGGGCAGCTCGCGCAGCGTCGGCTGGGACACAAAGAGCGGAGCGTCGCGCAAATCGGAGAGCGTCAACTTCCAGCGCCGGCCGCTGATCATGCCGCACGAGATCACACAGTCCATGCGCAAGGACGAGCAGGTCATCATCGTGCAGGGCCATAGCCCGATCCGTTGCGGTCGCGCGATCTACTTCAGGCGAAAGGACATGAACGAAGCGGCAAAGGCCAATCGTTTCGTCAAGATTTGACGTTCCGTGTTGCGTACCGCCCAATCCCAGAACGGTAGCCCCCTACGATACTGTTCGGGCGGATCGTCGGAGGCGGTGGGGGCGTGAGCCGGTCGAGAAGGATCGTGTAGCCGATTGTGAAGGCAACAAGACCGATCGTCAGGCCGAACGCCCATCAGGGAATGCCGTTGGCCGCATCCCGGTTCGCGAAGACGACGACGCCCGCCGGCATGATCGAAGCGTGATGCCCTCGGCAATCAGCCCTGAAAGATCGATGGCTACCCTATTGCTGCACCAAAGGAAACTGCATCTAACAAGGCGGATCGTAGTAGATCTCGGTCACGCGAAACCGTCCATCCCTCCTCTTGCATTGAATGATTATGTCTATGGCGTTCTTCAGAAGGCTGCGGATGTCGTTTCGATCAAGTTCCCGGCCGCTCTCGGACTCCTTGACGAGGAGCGTCAGTTGTTCGAGCGCCAACCTCGTGGAGTCGGCGTGCACGGTCGTGATCGAGCCGGGATGCCCGGAGTTGACGTTGCGGATGTAGGAGAAGGCCGTACCGTCACGCAACTCTTGCAGCAGAATACGGTCGGGCCGCATGCGCAGGCAGGCCTCCAAGAGCTCCCCCGCCCCGATCGTCGAGAGCCCCTGCCTCCCCTTCGAATAGAACAGCCGCACATGATTTGGATGCGGAATGACGAGTTCAGGCGTGTCCTCTATCGAGATGATCCGCTCGCTTTCGGGGATATGCCGGATCAGCGCCTTCGACAGCGTCGTTTTTCCTGATCCGGTTGCGCCCGAAATTATGATGTTCTTGCGTGCCACGACCGCCGCGTGCAGGAACTGCTTGTGGTGCCCGGATTTATGGAGTTCGCTCAGCGTGAGGTCTGCAGTCGTCATGCCATCGGCGACAGGCCTCACATCCGCGAAAAGCCCATCACCCTCCAGATCATCGAGGCTCAGTGTCACGGAAGACGGCTTTCGGATTGTGATGCTGATCGTGTTCTTGCTCGTCGCGGGCGGGATGACGATCTGAATGCGCTCCTCGTCCGGCAGGGCCGCTGAAAGGATCGGATGCTGCTCGTCGATCGCCTGGTTCGAATAGGTGGCAATGGCGCGAGCCAATCGCATCAGCTTCTCGAAGGTGCACTCCGGCACGGCGTGGGTCCGCCATCCCCCCGCCCCTTCGGTGAGCACCTGGCCGGGCTGGTTGACCACGATCTCGAAGAGCGACCGATCGTTGAAGAAGCGTGACAACGGAGCGAGGAGCTCGCGCACGACACCGGCATCGGGATGTTCTGACATTCCTCCAGCCCTACTTCGCCGGCGTCGGCCGCGGACCGAAATCCCCAAGCACCGCCCGGTCATAGATCCGCTTGCGTGGTTCGGTCACACGCAAGCGATAGACGCTCGAGAAGTCGAGGTCGCGCGCCACGAAAATCGAAACCGGCTCGCCGGGATGTTTTTCCAAGGTGGGCGCAATGTTGTGGGATTGCTCGACGACAATTGCCGCTGCTTGCCCGCCGGCGCTCGTGGTGCCCTGAGCATCTAGGTCGCTGTCCTGGAGACGACTGCCAACATAGGCGGAAGCGTCGCCGACAATCGACAGCAGAAGGGCGCTGCCGAACCGCTCCCACCAGTGGGTGTCGATAAACCCGTCCACGCCGGCGCGACCAAGCGCGTCCGTGGCAGGCGACGCGAGGGTGATAATGACACCTTCCGGCGTCTTTGCCCGGCTCCACAGAACGAACAGCCGTTTTTGCCCACGCTGCAGCCCGCCGCGGTATTCGCCGACGACTTGGGTGCCCTTTTCCATCAGGACGACACGGCCGTTGTCCGACAGGACATCGCGGTTGATCACGCAGCTCGTGAAGCCCGGCTGATCAGACGCGAGCGCTGTTTCCAAGACGCAGGGGATCGACGCCCCCATCGCAACGATGAAGTCGCGATTGCCGAGCGTGCCGGCGCGTGAGCCCTCGAGCTGCGTCGGTCTCAGCAAAGCGTTAAACCTCTGCTCGTTGCCGTTGGCTTGCGCGTTTTGGCTGACAAGATTTTCGTCGAGTGGCAGGTAGTCGGAATTCGCCGATGTGGCCGAATTCTCGCTCTCCCGGCGCCCTGTCGCCTGTCTCTGTCCGCTGTAGGCCATGACAGGCGCACGACGCGCCGAGTCGAGCAACGGATCCTCGTCCTCAATGGCCTGTTCGACGACCGGCGTCGGCAGCTTCACTTCCGGGACCGCCTGAACCGGTTCCACCTTCTCCTTGGCGGGTTCGAAGCTTGTCGTCTGACGAATGACCACCCGCTCGGCTTGAGCGTTTTCCTGCTTTATCCTTTCACCACTCATCGACCATAGGGCGAAGGCGACAAATGCAACTATGGCGAGCGCGATCGCGCCGCGCTTCAGCACGGGATTGTTGTCGATCCGCCTGCCGGAGACTGTTTCAGCGCGTTCGCCTGGTATGCGGTCTTCGTCGTCCTGTACCATGACGGTTTCCCTACTGCGCCGTAACATCGGATTTCACGACGCGTTCGACGGAGGGCGAGGTCGTGTTGGTGTCGGGATTGATGCCGACACGGTCATAGGCCTCATTGAAGACGCAGAGCACGTCCCCTCCGCTCCGCAGGATGAACTTTCGACCGATGGCGTGGACCAACACCAGATTTCCATCGACCGACTTTGGAACAAGACTCTCCGAGCCGTCGGAGTTTTCAACGTAGATGGCCGGGATTTCCTGATTGCCGACGAAGGCGAAGGTGGTGATCTTGCCGTTGTCGTAGACGGTTTGCGGTTCCAGCGCCTTAGCGCCCTGCGCCGAGTAGCGCCAGTTCCGAGGGCCATGGGCTTCGTGGAGGGCAAGCACGTCGTCGGCTTCCTTTGCCTGGGCTGCGAACGCCCGGGCGGCGGCCGCCTCGCGTCGGCGCTCGGCCTCATCTGCCGGATAACGGTACTTCACGTAGAAATATGTATTCTGACCGACTTCGACCGACCCGTCGCGAACGATGAGTTCCATCTGATAGCTGCGCGTCGACCCATCCCGCCGCGTCGTCACCACGGAAATATTGGTGACCGGCTGGTTCTCGCGCGGTTTGAGGAACAGGATGTTGCCGGCGGGCGCGACCTCCCATGCAACGCTGTTGCCAAGCGCCACATGGGCAATTTCCTCGTCCGGCGCGAACTCGACCTGCACCGACGAACGCAATGAACCGACGATCCGCGTGATGTTGTACGGCTGATAATCGACAAAGCGGACGCGGCTATCCTGCGACGCACCGCGCGGTATTTCCAGGGCGCAAGCGACGGAAGCAATTCCGGCGAGAAGCAGGGTCGGAATGATGGTTTTTGGCATCAATTGATCGCCTCCGGATCGGAGCGGTATTCGCTCACCGCAAAGCCGAGAGGGTTCACCAGTCGATCGGTCGACGACATGGGGACGTTGGCATAGGAAAAGGTGAGCGTTGCAACCCAATGGGTCGTGCGGACGTCATCGCCGCGGGTGATCGTGCGCATATAGCGAACCGAAACAACATGCTGATTGATGAGGGAGATCGACGCGATGGCGATCTTCGCGGTCGCGCCGCGGCCGTAGATGTTCTGCGGAGATTCAGGATTGCTGCCACGATAGAACGCCGCAAACCGGGTCTGTTCCTGCTGTGCCGACAACAGGGCGATTGTCCGAAAATTTTCTTCCGCCTCGCTCCATACATACCCTTCCCGGGCGCGAACGTATTTCGCGGCGAAGTATTTGGTGACGGCCTCATCGTAGGTGCCGGGCGTCGAGCCCAACGCCGAGACCACGTCGACGATGCCGGTAGAATTGTCGACCCGCACGACAAAGGGTTCCACGGTCTTGAGCGGTGTAAGCCCCGCAATCGCGAAGATCGAGGCGCCAGCGACAACGCTGGCGCCGATGGCAATCGACCAGGCGATGCGGTTCGATCGCTCCACCTGGATCATGCGATCCTGATCGAAACGCCGTGCCTTCTCGAAATAGCTCTTGAGATCGTCCGTCGTCACCATGGTGCTATCCCTCGCAACGACGGTATGAGGTATCGCTGCCGAGATGGGCGAAGGCTGGCGGCTCCTTCCGCTCTTCGGCAAAGGCAGCAGCGACACGCGACGAGGTTAGCGGGCCGGCATCCGAATGTTTCTGTTTGAGGTTGCTATTGTCCTCCCATTGCCACATCGAGCGATTGAGCGGCCGCCGCGAATAGCCGTCGCATTTGGGGAGCGGATAAGTCATCGATGCGCAGCCACTGAGAGCGGCTGCCACACATAACAGCAATATTGGTTTGATCATTCCGAGAAAGGCCTTCTTCTTGTTCGTGCGAAGGGCGTCATGAACTGGCGCCTTTCGATCTGAATGTCCGCCCGACCGCGCGAACCCCGCGGCCGGCGGCCCGGAAGCTATGCGAGGCAGCCCAGGCGAGTGTGCTCTCATGGGCGTCGCGGGCCGCGCCGTAACCGTAGGTCAATGACGCCCCGCCGGAAGCCAAAGCCGAGGCAATGTTGGGAAGCTGATAGAAGACGTAGAGGGCTGCGAGGCAGATGGCGCAAAGCGCGATCGGCCGCATCAGCACATCGCTGTATTCCTCGATGGCGGCGAACGTGGTGTCGATGCAGGCGATCAGCAGTGAGCCGACCGCGACGACGAGCACCTGCAGGATCACGAAGTTCGCAAGTTGCCCGATCCAGGCCTCGGTGAAACGCCGCGTCGATTGGAACATGGCGAGCGCCACGAAGATCGGGCCGATCGCCAGCACGATGGCGAGCGCTAACCTTGCATAGAGCGAGACGATGTAGCCGATCGCCGCGACGATGAAGCTCGCGCCGATGACCATCATGCCGCCGACGCCGGTAACAATGTCGACCGGCCAGGATGCGCGGGACCAGATATCGGTGGCGGAGGCCTGTCCCTTGTCGAGCAGGCTGTCGAAGGTCGAGGCACTCGGCGCCGTGCCACTGTTCAGCGCCTGCGAAACCTCCCGCGGCAAGGTCTCGAAGAAGATGTTCGTGACATAGGTCTGGTATTCGCTGGCGTTCTTCACCAGCATCAGGATGATGGCGAGCTTGATCGCCCGGTAAGCAAAATCGAGGATCGGTTCCTGGACCGAGCCGCGAAGGACGAGATAGCCGTAGAGCGCGACATAGAGGGTGACCGCCGCCGTCAGCGGGCCTGAGACCCATTCGGAGATGTTCGACGTACCCGTGGAGATGAAGTTCTCCAACGGTGTTTTGAACTGCTCATCGACGAAGGCGAACACCTCATACATAGCTCAGACTCCCAACGATTGCCGCATTCGCTGGAGCCGCAGCTTGCCGTCCGCCGCTTCGGCGTTCTTGCAGCTCGCCCTATCGCGAAGGTCGCCCGGGTTGTTTCGGCACTTCGTGATGATTTGGGAAAGCAGCGCTTCGTCCGCGACCAGTTCGTCGACGGTGTAGGTCCGCTCGGATTGGTCCGAGCAGGCAGCCACACCGAGCATTGCCAGAAGAACAAGCAGTCTCCTCATTGCAGCGCCGCCTTGATCGCGTCCATGCGCTGGCGCCAGTCCTCGGCCTTGCGCTGCTCATCGACCTGCGCCTGTGCCTGCTGCACCATGCGCAGCCCCTCCATGCGAAGGACGTCGGTCTGCAGGAAAGCCGTTTCGGCCTGGAGCCGCGCCTGCAAGTCGGCGATATCCTTGGCATCGGCTGCCGTCGCAATCTTCTCGCGCAACTGGTCGATGCCGTCGATGCGCTTCGTCGCTGCGTAGTAGATCTGCTGCCCAAGGCTCATCTGGCCCGCATTCCTGTTCTGGATGCGCGACAGCTCCTGCGCATAGAAGTCCTCGGCGTCGGTCCGATAGGCCGAATTCTCTTCCAGGAACGTTGAGGCGGCATCAGCAAGCGCACCGCTGCCACCACCCTTGACGAGATCCTCAACGGTGTTGAAGTCTGCCGGCAATGCCCGGCGGATGGCCGGATCGTTGAGAACGCTCGCGACATCCGCCATATCGGTCAGCTTGTTCAGCGAGCCATAGAGTTGCTCTGCCTGCTCGATCTGCTTATTGAGTGCATCGAGTTGCGACTTGAGCTGAGCGATGGTCTCGATGTGCTTGGCAATTGCGGTCTGGTCGATCACCGGGATTCCCTGCCCTGCCGCACCACCGGCGGAAAGCATGAGCGCCGCGGCGACAGCCGGGCCGTAAAGTCGATATAGGGCCATCAGCTCGTACTCCTTCGTTGCTGAAAAATTGGTAGCCACTCCTCGGGCCGGTCGCCGGCCTTAGCGCGGATCGCATCGGCGAGTTCCACATTCGCCGTCCGACCAGACAGGATGGCGAGCTCGTCATCGAAGCCATTCAAATCCAGTTCGGCGACGACGCTGTTGTGCCCCTGCTTGATGACGCAACGGCGGCTTTCAACGGAGAGCTCGCGGGCGATCAGTTCGAATTCGCGTTCCGTCAGCTTGAAGCCGTCGATGTAGTCGGCGCGATTTCCGCGCGAATTCGGCAGGAAGATTTGCGTTGGGCATTGCTCGATGATCGTGTGCGCGATCGGAGACGCGATGGCATCGCGCGGGCTCTGCGTTGCAAACAGCATGAGCCCGTTTTGTTTGCGGATTGTCTTGAGCTTATTGCGCGCAAGGTCGCGGAAGCCCTCATCCTGCAGCGCCTTCCAGAACTCGTCGATGACGATGATGATCCGGCGGCCGTCGATCAGCTGCTCGACCCGATAGAACAAGTAGGCCATCAGGGGGGCACGAATTTCCTCATTGTCGAGGAAATCGGTCATGTCGTAGCCGATGAACTTGGCGCCAATGCCGATGTCGTCGGCGTCATTGTCAAAGACCCAGCCGAGCGGCCCTCCCCTTTCCCACCGCCGCAGCCTGGCGGCGACGCCTTCCGGATCGGTGTTGTTGAGGAACGTCCTGAGCGCACCGATCGTGCGGCGTTCCACCGGCAGGTCAGCCAGCCCGTCAATCGCCGAAGCGATATCCCGGACTTCGGTGACCGACGGTTCTCGCGTGGCCGAGCCGACAAGTTTGCCCAGCCATTGCGCCAGGAAGACCTTGTTCTTCGGCGTGAGGTCAAGCGCCTTCAGCGGTGCGCAGCCGGTCGGACTGCCGTTCTTGAGTGGCAGATAGGTGCCGCCGGCGGCGCGCACGTAAAGGTCCCCTCCTCTGTCCTTATCGAAGAACACCACGAACGGGTCATGCTTCTCGAGCTGCGAGAGCATGAAGTTGAGAAGCACCGTCTTGCCGGCGCCAGAGGGGCCGCACACGAAGGTGTTGCCGAGATCGCCGTAGTGAAAATTGAAATAGAACGGCGACCCCGACGCCGTCTTGAGGAGGGCGACCGCGGGCCCCCATTCATTGCCGTCTTCCTGTCCGATCGGATAGGAGTGGAAGGGTGACAGCGCGGCGAAGTTCCGCGACGTGATCGCGCCGGACCGGGCGCGATAGCGAAAATTGCCCGGCAACTGCGCCCACCAGGCGGCCTCAAGTCCAAGGTCCTCGCGCGCGACAACGGCGCCGCCGTTGGTCAGGCTGGCGCGCGCCTTGGCGAGATTGTCCGTCAGTTCCTTTACCGAAGCAGCAAAGACGGAAAGCGTCAGGTGGTGCTCACCGAGTACAAACCGGTTAGACTCAAGATCGTCCATCGCCTCGTCGAGCTCGTCGATCTGCGAGGCCGCCTTGTCGCCGCTGCTGACCATCTGGTTTTGCTTACGGCCCATGATCACGCGCGCATCGGCCTTCGAGACGAAAGAGAAGGATTGCGCCAGGATCAGCTCGAACGGGCTGGTGAGCACATCGTCGAGCATGCCGGTCCTGGTGCGGGCCGGATATTCCTTGAAGCTCAACATGCCGGCGTAGCGGCTTGTCGCCTCGTGCCGGATTTCGATCGTCTCGCGGCCGACGATGACGCGATCCGAGTAGATCGCTGAGGCGATGCGCCCTTCTGTTAGCGGAACTGGCTCCCGCCGGCCGCCGACGATCTGGTGCAGCACTTCGCTCGGCTCCGAGAACAACAGGCCGTCGTGCTCGCAGAGGGACAGCACGCGCGGTTCGAACCGCTTCAACCCGGCAGTGACATCGATGACCTTGTCTCGAAGCTGCTTGAGAGCCTCTTCATCCAGTTCGACACCCGTCCGACGCGCCCGTCGCAGCCGCGACAGCAGCTTCGCAGCCTGGTCGGCCGGATCGCGGGCCGGAGACCAGAGGAGCGTCAGGTAGAGGTCGTTGCGAAACAGGTCTTCCTCGACCATTCGCGCCCGATATTTCTCGTTGAGAGCCGCCGAGAACGGCGTCGCGAAATCGCCCTCGGGGTAAGCGTTGTCCCGGCGCCGGACGAGGTGTGTCCACAAGGCGAGCCGCTCATCGGCGATGTTCCGATAAAGCGTGTCGAGATCGCGATGGAGTGCATTCAGGTCCAGCGCGTCGGCGGTCTCGAACGAGACGCCCTCCAGAGCGATCATCACCATGAGTGCGCGGGAGTCGAGAGCGATCGTCGAGTGATCGACGTGCCGCACATAGGGGATAAAGGTTTCCGGTCCAAGTTCCCGAGCCTTAAGCGTCGCAATGCTAGGCAATGGCGAGATCCCTTTCGTCGTAATGGCGGGCCAGCCTGAGCGGTGACAGGGTCGCACCGCCCCAATAGCTGCTGTTTCGGGATCGTCCTCGCGTCTCCACCCAGGCAAGCAGGACGCGGAACATGTTGTGGTCCTGCCTGACGAGCGCTCGGAAGACGAAATGAAAGACAACGCCGACGAGAGCGTAGGCGATCGATCCCGCTGTGATGTAGAGAATGGTCGTGAGCATGATGTTCATGCCCATGGCCTCCACGGTCACGCCGGCGATCATCGTGGGCCGCGTGCAGGCAAGGAAAAGGGTATCTTCTTCGAGAGAGGGCAAGACGGTTATCATCGACCTACCCCCCTACGATGGTATCCACCAATTCGGTCGCGCCGAAGATGCCACCGATGCCGATGATCCAGAACCCTGCCCTTCTGAGGTCCATGTAACCGAACATCCAGGCGATGCAGATCACGATCACCGCAATGACCGCCAGAAGCTTGGCGATGTTGCCGGTCAGCATATCGACGATGTTCTGCAGCACGGTCTCGATGCCGGCGGCCTGTGCAAAGGCCGGTTCGACCATGCAAGCCACCATGGCGGCCGCCATGAGCGTCGATGCGGCGACCGGACGGATTCGGGAATTGGCAATCATTCACTCTGCTCCACCTGGTTGTCTTGAAAAACGAGGACGGAAGAGGTCCGTCCCGATGTGAAGACGTCCCACCTTTGAACGCCTGGGGCCTGTTCTATGGCGGAACCGTCAGCGCTGGCGGCAGATGCCGTTGCCGCAGAAGGCGTGGCATCGTTCTCTGGCTCCGGAGTCCCTTTGCCTATCGTCAGAGAAGCCAGCTTTTCGAAAAGGCGTTTCGCCTCGCGCTGGACCTGTTCGTCATATCTGATCATCTCACCTACCGAGGGATCGCCTCGCCCGTAAAAGGATTGCAGCATGACGCGCTCTGCTCGTGTGGGCGTCTCACCAGCCTGGACGGCCAAACGGTAATAACCGTCGAGCAAGGAAGCGGTCGCCTTGAGATTGAGGCACGGATCGAAAGCGTCAGAGACGGTGAGATTGAGCCTGTTCAGTTCCTCCACGCCGATGCCACCGAGACCCAGCTGAATATCCTGGCGTTGGGTCCTGAGCGCGGTTGCGACCTCGATCGCGTCCGCCTTGGTCCTGGGCTGCTCGGCGAGCGGCGGACCGCTGTTGATGCGAATGCCATAAGGCTGAAAATTGCTCTCCAGGCTGATGACGGCGGCGATCGTTTCGGGTGCAACGTTTGGCGCGCATGTTTGCGCGAGATCGATGAAGGCAACGGGCATCACTCAGTACCACACCCTTTGGCTTCCGATACCGTCGATCGTCACGTCGACGTAGTGCGGCTGAGAGCGCACATGTGGCCGTGTGGTCACGTAGCGGCGGCATTGCCGGCGGCCATCGTTCCAGTTCCAGCCGGAAGAGCGAACTGCGCTTCCGCTGTCGGAATAGCATTGATCGTTTGCGACAGTTTGCGGGCTCGTCGAGACGCAGCTTGCTTCCCGCCGGCGGTCACCGTATCGCGTCGTCAGCCTGTAGTCCTTGTCGCAATAGTAAGGCTCGTATCCCCGCCGCGACGCCTTGAACCCGACGCCGCTGCAGGTCGGGAATGAATGCCCCTTGGCAAGTTCGCGCCACAGTTTCCGGATTGGCGGCCGGCATTCGGCATACTGCGACGGTCCACCGGGGTTTGAAAGGCATAGGATAACCTCGCATCCCCAGTCGCCGCCCCGCGCATTACTCACTGAAATGAGATATGATGAACTTACAACTGCCGAGACTATCCCGATCAAAAGGCTTCTCATGGAGATGACCCTCCGCCAACACAACGCAGTTCAACACCTGTTCGCGATCGAGCGTCACGAGCCCGACATACAAACTTATATAACGTAGTTAAACGAATGACAAGAGCACTCAATCAGCAGTGGCACAGCCTAGCCTTCTCGGCTTTCATCTTTCACGAGATCATTGACAATCCGCAGGAAGACGAGACGCCACAGTCGCGGCTGAAGCAGATCGGCATGATGAGCGTGCTATACATCATGCATCAAGGGCATCAGCGGCTAACCCTTTCAAATATCATTGAAAATACAGGCCTGACGCGCACAGGTGTGACGGAAACGATTGACCCGCTGGTCAAGCGCGGGCTACTAACCGAGACGTTCGTGAAGAACTCGATGGGCCGCGGCAAGGCTCGGCAGTTCGAGATCGCACCGGAGATATTGGAGAAGATTCGCGACTTCGAGAGTGGCAAAAATCCCGCCGTGGACCGGCGTCAGTCAACATAGAGTGCAGCAAACAGTTCACTTTGATTGTGCGCGGCCGGTCGGTCTAGCGGGAAGCGCAAGCGGTTCGACCGACATTACTGTTTCACCGTCCTGCTTGGCGCCGTTCCCGCAACCCAAAAGATTGAAAACGGCTCTCACGCGGACCTTCTTTGAGGTCTGGGTCCGCTGAAGTTCGCGCGTCACTCATTGGGCTCGAAATGTGATGCAGCTCCTTTTGAGGAGCATGATCATGGTTCGGAAACTTCAGCCTCGTTGCTCGTCGCCACTACGCTTCATCCGGTGGTATGGTCTCGGGGACGATGCGAATATCCCGTCGGGGCAGCAAATCGGGCTTCTCCTTTCGAGGGAAATAAAATAGGCTACAGCTTACCTGACATGAACGGCCCCGTGCTTCCGGACGATGCGATTTCGATTTTCGCTGCGAGAACGTCCGGCCACATCTTCCAGGCGCCGGATTCTCGAAGGAGAGTCGTCATGTCAAAGCTATCGAAGAAGACAGTTCGCCCGGGAAATGTGGCGGATGCGGATAATCATGCCGTAAGGGTCGCTGTGCAGCGCGCGATGGAGTATTACGACTGTGACCCCGCAACTGCCGCCGCAAAGCGTGGGGTTGAGGCTTGGGTCCTCAGACGTGAAGGCGAATTCACGTTCTGGCTGCATATTTTCCTGTCTCTGAAATCCAATCCGAATTGCTTCGGTGAAATCTGCCAGCCAGGTTGACGACGGGCTCCAGCCGTACTCTCGCAAGTGTCAGTTTACGCAGCTTTCGCGCGTGCCTCTGTAGGGCACGAGGCAGTACTGCAGCGACGGCGCAGCTTTGGCATGACCTGCCACGGGTAATTTCCTGGTGGGCCACCCCGTAATTGCTACCCAAAATAGCAGTTAACTATACATACGTCGTGACCTGGATCGGCTCCTGCCCCGCGCCTTGGTGTCAGAGCTGAATGATTACGAGAGCGACGCGAATAGGCTGACGACTTTCACCCCGCCGCAAGGTGGATGAGCTTCAGCCGCTTTTACGGTCCACCGGACGGTTCTCCTGGGCGATGCATCCATCAACAGCGCTTGTGACCGCGTGGCAAAGATCGACGACATCCCGAACGTGAGGGCTTCCTGCCCTCGCCGGCCGCCGCCAGAGCTGTGCAAGTCCTTATCTACCGTCTCCCCAACCGACGGCATTGGCATGGACTTTCCCGCGATGCGCGAAGTCCGACAGCAGCACCACGAGTCAGGAATTTTCTCGCATCTGAAATGCGGGAAAATCGCGACGGCCTGCCGTCATAGCCAGCGCACGAGGCGCCGGCCTCTCTTCGAACAACGCCCCAGAGTTGGCCGGAGGGCGAAGGGGTATTTTGCCAGGGCGACAGCCTGCCCCGGAGTAGCCCGAGCTCTACGGAACATTTGCAAATGGGCACCTTCTGGAAAACCATAGCGAATCAGCCGCTTTTGAAAGACGGAGGGCACATGAGGCGCTACTTTCTAGGTCTTCTGGCGCTCGGTGCGCTCGCTGTCGCTTCCATCGTCGTCTTGCCAAGCCTCGTTTCAAGCGAATGGATTCGCGGCAAACTCGGCAGGCAACTATCTGCTGCGACAGGCAGTTCGATTTCGCTCAATGGTCCTGTCAGGCTTTCTGCCTTCCCCCATCTCGCAGTTTTAGCGGAAGATGTCGCACTCTCCGCGGAAACGCAGGGCATCACAGCCGAATTCGGGGAGGTTGCGGGTTCTGTGACGCTGTCATCCCTCTGGTCGGATCGCCTGCACATAAAAGAGATCAAGGTGGATCGACCGGTGATCGTGCTCAGTGAAGGCACAGGTCGCGCATCGACGAAAGAGGCTGGCGGCAACGATCAGGCCGAACAAGGCGACCCACTTGCGGCCGTTGCAACTTTCCTTGAACGTAGCGCGATCGATTCAATCTCGATCGCCGGCGGCACGTTTATTCGGAAAGACGCGGCGGGCTCCGAGCAGACCGTGACCGATGTCGACCTTTCGCTTACGGCGCCGAGCATCGATGATGAACTGTCTCTTTCGGCGAGCGCCCGAATGGCGGAGCGACGCTACGAGACTACCCTCACGATCTCCTCTTTGCAGTCACTGCTTCAACGCCGGCCAACCGACATGACCGTCTCCTTGCAAGCAGATCCTGCATCCGGTTTGTCGGAATTCGAGGCAGTCGGGCAAGTGGCCCTCAATGCCAATGGCAGCTATCAGATCCGCGGGGGCAAATTGCGCGTCGGCGAACAGGCGTTTGGCCTGGACACACTCTTCATACCCGGCAAGCGTCCCCGGATTCTCGCCGACCTCGATGCCGACCGGTTGGATTTGGGCCCATTTGCCGAGGCCACTTCAGGTTCCTCGCAATCAGAGGCAGGATCGGCAGACCCCGCCTCCCCCGCAAGCCTGCGATTTCTGGCTGATTTCGACAGCGACATGAGCGTTCACGTGGGCACCCTGACCTTGGGCGACATGTCGGCTTCCGACGTGTCGCTGGTGGCGGAGCTCAAAGACGGAGAGCTTTCCGCGCGCCTCGAGCACTTGCGTATTGATGCGGGCAGCATTGCCGCCAATGTCAGCACCGATGTACGCGATGACGAGCCGACCTTCCAGGGTCATATATCGAGCGACGGACTCGACATCGACAAACTTGCAACGTTGATGGGGCAATCGGTCCCACTTTCCGGTGCCTTGACGATAGATACCGCCTTTGCCTTTCGCGGCCTCAGCGGGGATACCTTAAGAGAAACACTCAATCTGACCGGCAATATCGGCATGCGCGACGCGACGTTTGTCGCGCCGAATGTAGCTGATGAAAGCATGCGTGAGGTGAAGGCAAAGAAGCTTGCCATCAGGATCGACGATCTCACAAAACCGGTGCACCTTTCGGGCAGCCTGGCATGGCGGGACAAGCCCATCGCCGTCGACCTGCAAATGCCCGTCCGGGATCTGCTTCTAAACAAAAATCCTGGCACAACTGACATCCCCCTCAAGCTTCAGATGCGCATGTCGGACGCATCCCTGGCCATCGATGGCAAGGCTGTGCTTCCGAGTCAGTATGTTGGAAAGCTCGATTTTTCGACAGCTGATCTTGATGCGTTTCTTACCTGGCTCGGACGGAGCGGGGCAGAGAGCGTCGGCCTGCTGGCGTTCAAAGGTGACGTCAGTGGAAGTCCAACAGGCGTTTCCTTCGAGCGCGCCATCCTGTCGATCAACGGCGTGCAAGGGAGCGGGAACGGGTCTGTTGAGTTCACTGCGCCAACAAAAATATCCAGCGCACTCAGCTTCGACGAACTGGATTTTGCGCGCCTCGCCGGCGCGCACTCACCTGCTCCTGAAGCGAAAGCGAAAAAAGCGAAAGGAGACAAAACAAGCCCCGACGCTCCGCTGGATCTTTCTGCGCTGCAATCGATCGACGCAACGATCAAGTTGAACGCGAAAAAACTCGGATACGGTCGCGTCTTCGCCGGACCGGTGGCAACGAGCCTCATCGTCTCCGATGGTGTCGCAAGTCTTGCCCTTCCGAAGAGCCCGTTTTACGGCGGCCAGGTTGCTGCAAGCCTGAAGGCCGATGGCTCCCAGTCGGAACCTGCGATTGCCTTGCAGGCGTCCATTTCGGGAGCCTCGGCCGCGCCGCTTCTGACCGACATGGCAGGCTTCAGGCATCTTGAGGGCGCGTTGCAGGCGAAGTTCGACATTGCGGGCGCGGGCGGGACGACCAAGGCAATGGCAAACTCACTTCGCGGGACCGCAAATGTCCGCTTCTCGGATGGCGCCATTCGCGGCCTCGATATTGCCGACGTCTATAACAATCTCGTCGGCCTGATGTCATCGGGTTTCAAACAGGACCAGAACAACGCAACCGCGTTCACCGAACTTGGCGCTTCCTTTGCCATTGAGCGTGGCGTTGCACAAACCGAAGATATCAAGCTTGTCGGCCCGTTGGTCCGCATGACCGGGAAAGGCGCCGCCAACCTTGCAGAGAGCTCCCTGAATTTTCGTCTCGACCCTCGGGTCGTCGCTTCGCTGGAAGGACAGGGAGCCGAGATATCGACCGATGGCATCGGGGTCCCGGTCGTCGTCGAGGGGAGCTTTGCCAACCCGCGGATCTATCCAGATCTCTCGGGATTGTTGAAGGATCCTGGCGCCGCTTTGGCTGCACTGAAGAAAATAGGACTGCCAACCGACAAGCTGCGGATTGACGGTCTCCTCACCAAAGGAAAAAAGAGCGGCCCGGTTGAGAACCTCATCCGTGGCAACGTGGAAAAGATGCTGAAAGGAGAAGATAACCAGCTTTCCATCGAAGAGATTATCACCGGCAATGCCGCAAACCGCGACCAGGCACTTCCGACACAAGAGGCCGGCCCGGAACCTGCCCAGCCCGAAGCGACAAATGAGCAACCGCCGCAAGGTGCAGAACAGCCCGACCAGGAATCCGGCGGCTCGCTGGAAAGCCTGTTCAATCAGATATTTAGATAAAGGATCTCGCCTCGAGAGGCAGAAGCCTTACGCTACGTCGAGATGCAGCTTTCTCGACAAATCTGCGTGCGGCCCAGCGACTCCGTTGCGATACCGCGACGTGGTAGGCTTCTCCGCAATAAGCGCCGCGTTTTTTGAGCCCGCAGGTCTGCGGCATGAATCCCTAGAGGATTTCATGCCGCCAAACTAACAAAGAGCGTACCAGGCGGATGCGCCTGAGCGCCGTAGCCAGTTCGCGCGCAGCTTGACCGGTCAACAGGGCAGCCGCAGGAGGTTTCGCATAGCGCCGCCCGAAGGGCGGAAACCGGGACCGACTGCGCCCGGCAAGCTGCTCCGCTCGGGAAGCCCCAGCCCTCCCCAAGAGGGGTGCGCAACTTATCCGTTTTCCGTCAGATGAGGATTTAGAACCGGCAGAGAAAGCGGCCAATGAAGAGGAATGGTCTAGGCCTCCACGCAATCCATCTATATGATATTATTTTGGTGATCGCAAAAATAAGAACGGCCAATAGAGCGGCCAAAATACAGGCAATATGACCCTCCGAAGGCCGAATGCACGCACTAGCCAAAGCCATCGCCGCAGCATTCGTATTGCTCGCAGTCGTCCCGGATGCTAGCCACGGCGAGGTTGTCGAGCGCCCCGCGCCAAGAGGTGGCGTCCTCTCGCTTTTGCCTCCGCCACGGACGAGCGAACATTCGATCGACATCCACGGGCGCACTCTTCGATACCAAGCCCGAGCGGGCACCCTATCGTTGCTGGCGGGCAACGCCGACGTGACGGCGGAAGTCTTCTATGTCGCATATACGCTCCGCCCCGAGCAAGGACAGGTTCCGATACCGCAGCGACCGATAACCTTCGTTTTCAATGGCGGTCCGGGGGCTGCAGCAGCTTATCTCCATCTGGGAGCAATGGGTCCGCGCATAGTTGCAACGGGTTCCAACGGAGCCTTCCTCCCCTCACCGCAGACGGTCATCGACAATCCCGATACTTGGCTTGACATAACCGACCTGATCTTCGTCGACCCGGTTGGCACCGGCTACAGCCGTGAGGCGCCAGGCCAGCAGTCCAGGAGCTTTTGGGGCATCAATCAAGACGCATCCTCGATGGGCGCGTTCATCCGGCTGTATCTTGCGCAGACGGGCCGAAGCCGATCGCCGGTTTTCCTCGCTGGGGAGAGCTACGGCGGATACCGGGCAGCTCTTCTGGCAAGGACGCTTCAGCAAGATGTCGGCATTAGTCCAAGTGGCATCGTCCTCGTCTCTCCCGCTTTGGAATTCGCCTTGCTGCGGCCCGATGAATTCGACATTGTCCACCTGGCATTGGAGCTCCCCTCGCTCGCGGCCGTGCGCTTGCAGCATGAGGGCGTCACCGGCCGTGACCTGCAAAACCGTCTGGCGGATGTCGAGCGTTACGCTCTTGGCGACTATATCGTCGCCCTCGCCAGCGGACTGGAGTCCGGCGGCCGCTTAGCGAGCGAACGGGTCGCCGCGATTACCGGTGTGCCGCTTGAGGTCGTGCAACGCAACTTCGCGCGCATTTCAACTGGTCTCTTCACCAAGGAATTTGCCCGGACAAGAGCAAGTGTCCTGAGCCCTTACGACGGCATGATCGAGACTGGAGACATCGAACCGCAGAGCCGAGCCGCAGGTCCCGATCCGGTACTCGATCGCAGCGTTTCTGTGCTGACATCGGCGTTTACGGCCTACGTTCGCGACGAGTTGGGCTTTCGCACGGACATGTCCTATCGCCTGTTGAATGATGAGGTCAGCCGACAATGGGACTATGGAACCAGCGCATCGCGCCAGGGCTACGCTGGTGTAATGGATGATCTCCAGCGTGCGCGCAGCCTGAATCCATCCATGGGCGTGCTGATCGTCAACGGCTATACGGATCTTGTCACGCCATACATGATCACTCGCTATCTTTTAAACCAGATCAGCTCGCTTCAGGATGCAAAGCCCATTCGCGCCGCCGTACTCGAGGGGGGCCACATGATGTATTTCAGGCCCGATAGCCGGCGAGCGTTGAAGGAAATGGCTGTCGATATCTATCAGCCCGCCCAATAGTGTCGCCGCGCCGGCTCTGGAGCTATTCGCCTTGCTCCCATGATGGACTTCAGTCCGATGTGGGGGTCGTTGCCCGCGGCTTCGCCGGATGGCTATTCAGACCCATCCGCGCCAACATCGACGTACCGACCGATTGAGCGCAGGTAAGCGGCAATCTCAAGCTTGAGGAAGTCCCTGTCGCCGTATTTGTCGCCGATGCGGTCCAGATCGTCGGCTGCCGCGTCCATTTCTTCGATGTCGCCGAGCACATATTTGTCGTGCCCAACAGCGCAGATATCGCAGCCGGTCCTTACAACGTCGTCGACGAAGGCCGGGTATCGCGTGCTTTCATCAGCTTCTGCTTAGTACTCTGGGCCATGGAAACTGTTCCCGCTTGTCAATTCACGCGAAAAGTAAGCAGGCGCCCACTCGACCGTAAACTCGCAGAAGTGCTAGTTCCCTAACCGCGCTCGTGCAGGTTCGTTCCTTCCGGCGTCAAGCTCACCCTGTGAAGACGGCATGAAGACGACAGCGACGCGCCTCGAGCCGCACCGCGGACATCGTAGCCTCGACGCCAGCATTGCGAGCGGAAAGTCGCGTCCCCCGTGCCGCGACGAGCGTCAGCCTGTCCAATTCGTATGTCCACGTTCATTCTCGGGCAGATTTCATTCTCCAAATGTGGTGATCCTCTCGTCCGGGCCTACCTTGGCCCGCTTCATGCCTAATGAGAGCGCCGTGAGACCGGAAAGGCCGCATGCTTCGAAGTAGGCGCTCTGAAACTTTACGAATCCAACCTGTCTGTCGATGGCATCCAAAACGAAATCGACGAAGCGGCTAATCCAGGGGATGCCGTCATCCTGATCAAAGCAAGCAGGCATATCCACCAGCGAAGGATCAATGCCAGCAACGAGCTCGCTGTATTTAGCCGTATTGTGCTGAACTAATTCTATCCATGGAATTGACGACATTTGCTTGATTCCTGTTGTCGCGACGATCGTTGCAGCGGTTCACCGTGACGCGCAAGCATAATATGCCTTTCAGGCGGCACATAAACTTCGCCGTATGTCAGCGTACGGCAAGTCGTCTCACAGAGCAGCTAGAGCGGGGTGGAAAAGCCACTCGACCGGCGATCCGCAATTAGAGAACCCCGGCAAGCTGCTCCGCTCGGGAAGTCCCCCAGCCCCCCCAAGAGGGGTGCGCAACTTTATGATATTATTCCGGTAAAATCTCCAGGACTGGTCATCTGCATGCCTTCCGCCAGCCAGCAGCCCACGCCTCTTCCTCGAGCAGAACCAGCGCTCCCCGTATTCCGGTCTTATTCGCGTCTGCGAGTAATATTTCTGGCCAGGCACATGAAATATCCGCTCACCTGAATCGATGCTGATATTGCCCTTGATGTTGCAAGACGTTCCTATGCTTTCAAGACTATCCCACTTGGCGATCAGGTCGGTTGCGGTCATGCCGCCTGCGGCGCCCACCGCGACGGCCGCAATCACTAACCCAGGCGCCGTGCGGAGCACCGAACGCTGCTGTGGACTCCTACCCCTTTGACGATAGCTCATGTCCTTCCCCAGCGAACTCGCGCGAAGATGGTAGTTCAGGACACGACTTCGCAAAAGCTGCACAAATGGGTGTTAGTCGCCGCCAACGTGGTCCTGCGGCTAGTCCTCTACTCCAGGGTCTCTAATCCTCTGCGTGAATCGCGTTCTAGACACAACCTTCGCTTCACAACCAGTGATAGATTTGATTGTTTGAGCCAGGCCCTCTCTGACGTCGCGATCGCGCGAACCGACTTCCATGGCCGCGACGATGATCGTCAACACCACCGTCACCGCCGCAATGAACAGCGAGTTCAGCGTCTGCCGCCAGTAGCGGTCGCCGAAAAGAATATCGAGATAGTTCGACCACAGCCATTCCGACGGCAGGCCGAAAGGATTGACGCGCAAGTCGCCGAGCGCGGCCGTCACTAGGGGCATCAGGACCATCCGCTTGAAGGAGCATTCGGTTGTCCGAATTTCCCTGCTGTAATTATGCGACGTCGAAGCACCGGAGCGTGAACATTAGCTGCTCGACAAAGGCTCTTGACATCGGAGGAGCGGGTGTGGTGCTGGCGCCGAACGCAGGCCGCGCTAAAATCCGCCCTTGCGCCGCACCTCTTCAAGCCCGGAACCATGCATCGGGATTGCGCGTGGAAACCTGTCGCTCTTGTCAGCAACCCTTCCCGCAGGAGGATGTCGGTTTAGCCCGGAACCGGCCAAGAGCGATGTCGGCCCGCTGCAATCTCGTGCTGGCATCGCCACCCCTCGTGCGCATTGAACCTACCACCTGTTGGCGTCTCGCTGGCGCTCGTCGACTGCCCGACACATTGCCTCCGCTCGACTGCATTGATACTTTTCCATGTAGTATTGGATCAGCGACTGCCGCCGCCCCTCGTCCACGATAGCGAAAATGTTCCTGAATTGCCGCTCGACCAATGATTTGTTCTTGAAGGGCCTACCCCGCCGATGAACCTCGACAGCGCAAAATACGCGAGCAGGCCGACACAAGTGCCAACAAAAAGGGCGAGAACCGTTTCCTGATTGAGAAAATCTCCAGGGCTGGTCATCTGTATGCCTTCCGCCAGCCAGCAGCCCGAGCGCATCAGCAAAAGCTGCACAAATGGGTTAGTTCGAGAGCATCAAGCAAGCCGCCGGCCTTCGAAGGGAAGCCTTAACGCCCCTCGCGATAAGGAACAGGTGCGCGGTGGTAGGGGCGTCTCGATCGATCACCAGATCCGTAGCTGACGGCAGTCCTATCCCTTGCCGGACGGAGCTGTGTGATCCCGCAGGGGAGTTGCGAGGCTTCTGAAACAGGACCGCACGACTGACATTGGGAACCACAGCATCCGATGCCGTGATTTGGCGAGCACCCGTCTCGACTACGTAGAACGGTGAAGCCAGCAAGAGGAGGCTGGAAGAAACCAGTTGACCGGAAGGCCGCAAGTAGAGAACTGCCCCCGGGGCAAGCTGCTCCGCTCGGCAAGTCCAGCGCCGTCCCCCTCTTGTACCCTCTTCTCCCCTCCCTCGGGACCGGAATCGCCCGTTCGAAAGCATGGTCGAACCGAGTATGGGCCCTTGACCCCTTAGGAAGTCGATGCCGAGAACCCATGAACTCCGGCAGTAGACGGAGAGTCATCTTTGTCCTATCGGTTGGAACATGAGATCGAGCCTCGAACATCTGCCGGAGATAAAGCAGCGCGAGCTTGCCCGCGTCGTGGAGATCATTCACGAGGAATTCGCCGATTCGCTCGAGGGAAGTTCATCTGACTTCAAGAAGCGCGGGCGGATCCTGAAGATCATCCTGTTCGGCTCCTATGCCCGCGGCACCTTCGTCGACGAGCCGCATACGATGAAAGGCTATCGCTCCGACTACGATATCCTCGTCATCGTCAATTCGAAGAAGCTGGCCGAACCGCAATACTGGGATAAGGTGACCGACCGGCTGATGTGGGACAAGGGCGTTTCGACACCGGTTGGGCTGATCGTCCATGGCGCCCGCGAGGTGAATAACTTCCTCGCCGATGGCCAATATTTCTTCGTCGACATCCGGCGCGAAGGCATCGTGCTCTACGCGCTCGACGGCCGCCCCCTCGCGGAACCGAAGCGGTTGAGCCCAGCGGAGCGCTATCAAGCGGCCACAAAACATTACTCCACAATGTTGCCGGCGTCCGAGCGCCTCCTCGAGACGGCGCGGTTCCATCTCCATAAAATGCTGAGAGATCCGGAATGGGCGAAAGATGCGGCATTCACATTGCATCAGGCCATTGAGCGATTGTATGCCGCACTGCTGCTTACACGGACGAATTACAGTCCGCCGTCACATAACCTAAAGTTCCTACGCGGTCTCGCCGAGGACCAAGATCGTCGGCTCGTAGACGCTTGGCCACGTGACCAACACCGGTATACCGCGTGGTACAACGTCCTCAACGAGGCCTATGTGAAGGCTCGCTATTCGAAGAATTTCGAGATCACGGGGGAAGCGCTCATTTGGCTGCTTGAGCGAACCGAACACCTTCGCAGTCTGGTAGAAATTATCTGTAAGGAGTGGTTGTCGGAACTGGCGCGGGAAGGCAGCGCCAATTGACTTTCCCTTTGCGGGCATCTGTCAACCTCGCGCTGCTTAACCGAGCGGTTTGCCGATCGCCGTCGGCATCGTTTGGCAGGAGCCGTTCACATTGCATAGCTCTGAAGATGCCGCCTACGCCGCGGTAGGCCGCAAGCTAATCTCGCGTCCTGGCCGAATGTTCTCAGCCGAATAGGCTATATGACATCAGTAACCATCCGGCCAAGGCCGCAGGTTAGGCAGCTTGAATCACCTTGATCAGGCCGCCGCTGCGCCCCCGAAAAACGAAGAGATGGCCGCTAAACGGATATGTGGCGCGCCACACATGCGTTGATATGTGTCGGATGCGTCGCGGATATCTGGCAGAGTTCCTTGCGCCAGCGAAAAAAGCTCGTTCACATGGTGCCGGCCGATCGCGTGATCTCGGAAACGCGCGCCTCCGGCCCGAATGTCGCTTCGCGCGACCGGCATGGACGTGATCGCATAGATCGCAAAGCCGACGATGGCTGTCAATCGGCGTCCAAAATTCACCCCTTATTGGAGTGCGCCCCTGAGGGTGGACAGACAGGCTTGATGAATTGACCAGGGTTGTCGGGTTTCCGAAAGTGGAACCCATGGCAAGACATCGTAGTCACAGTATCGAGTTCAAACGGCAGGTCGTGCAGGAGTTTATCGCGGGCGAGACGCTGCATGGTCTGGCCAAACGCCACGACGTGTCACGCAACCTGATCCGGATTTGGGTGCGCAAGTATGAGGAAGGCGCGTTCGATGATGACGCGCAGGCCGCCACGGGTAATCACATCCGCTTGCACTGGTCGTGTCACCGGTTGTTCGAGACCTCGACCAATACGAAACTGACCGTCCGTCAGCCGGCGAATCGAAGGAAGCACCCCGCACAAAGAATCGACTGCTCCGCCGCTATCAGCCCAAGGGCCAGACGCGAGCGAAAAACCCTAGGCTCAGGACTTCGGCAACGGGGCCGTCTGAGTCAAAAAAGATATGGCCGCAGTAGCGCAGTCATGCTGCCAGCGCGGCTATACTTCCTGTTTGTCGGCGCCTGGCTCGCTTCGCCCTTCGTTTGAGGTGCCCCCGGGTTCATGCTTCGGTCCGTGGTCAGCGCGATGGCTGCCAACATGATGCTGGTCCAGTGCGGTAATTCCGATGTGCCCATCTCATTGGCGTGCTCGACCCGAGGCCGGCGACAGTCCTGACCACGGCATCATCGGAACCGCGTCCCGGTTGGGACCTCGAAGGTCTGCGCTCAGGCAGACGTCAACGACATGGTTCTGATGTGAACGCTCAGGCAGACTTGGCGATCAACGGCACTGTCGTGGAGAATTCAGTGCCATCCTTCCACATGCGGTGAAGGATTGTGCCGATGCGCCTCGCCAAAGCCACCATCGCACGCTTTGCACCTCGACGTTTGGCAACTTGTGCGGCCCAACTCCTCAGCCATGTCGAGCGCCCCCGATGGAGCATGACGGTAGCTGCTTGGCACAAGGCTCTTCGCAGATTGGCGTCGCCAGCTCGCGTAATGCCGCCGATCACGTCGCGCTCGCCGGACTGGTTGCGCGAAGGTGTAAGGCCAACCCATGGACCAACTTTTTTAGACGATGAGAACCGCGCGGGATCATCGACAGCGGATCGGAAAGTTAAGGCGACGACCGCCCCAATACCTGGCATCGTCATCAACCGCCGGCACACCGTGTCTTCCTTCGCAAGCAGACGGACCTGACGTTCGAGCCCCGCAAGTTCATGGCGCAGGCTGGTGCGCGCGCGCAACATTGGCCCGGACGCTGCTTGCAGCATGGGATTGCCATCCACCAGTTCCCTAATCCGGGCGTCGAACTGGCCGCGTGAGATGGCGCCAACCTTCAGGCCAAAGTTTCTCAGCAGTCCGCGCAGTGATTGCTCTAGTGCGATCATACCCTGTTGTATCGCCTTGCGGGCGGCCAAAAGCGCGCGCACCTCCTGTGCAGACACGGATTTGCAATGTACGGGCCTGAACCAACCGAGATGAAGCAGTCGGGCTATCCCTTCAGCGTCCCGCCGATCCGTCTTGATTGGCATCGCCTTCAGTGCGCCCTTCACTTGTCGGGTTTCCATCAGGACGACATCCAGCCGGGCATCGGTGAGACCGCGATGCAGCCACTGGGACAGCGGTCCAGCTTCCAGCCCTATAATGGCGACCGCTCCCTCCAGGGTGTTTGCAAAGTCCACGATCGCCTGAGGATCACTGGGAACCTGCGCTTCCTTTGCGATCTTGCCATGCTCATTGATCACACAGACCGCAGTCTTCGCCAGTGACACATCCAGTCCGATAAACAGCTTCATCCCGTATTCCTCCGATTGAGACTGACACGGGAACAGCGACGGCTTGCCGTGGGCAATTGCAAGATGCGTGAGGCGGTGGTGCACGGCGCAGGCCCCGTTACAGCATCTCATTAATTGAGATAGAAGCAGCAGGTCGCGGCGATGAGGATAGCGGAGAAGAAGGTGTGGGCGCATCGGTCGTATCGGGTGGCGATGCGCCGCCAGTCCTTGATCCCGCCGAACATGTTTTCGATCCGGTGCCGTTGCTTGTAGAGTTGCGCGTCGTACGCGATGGCTTGCCGGCGGTTTCGTTTGGGCGGGATACACGGGGAAATTCCCTTCTCCTTCAGCTCATTGCGAAACCAGTCGGCCTAGGAACTTCGGGATCGGATCAGTGGTGGGCCACGTTGACAAGTAAACGGGGCACCAGACCCAACTCCAAGACGAACGCCGAGTGATAGCCTGAAACATTCCGTACAATTCCACGCGGTCGGCCCTTACACGCTCCACCCAGCCACTCTTGTTTCTTCCTAATGGGACAACATGGTTGCCCGCAGCTTTTAGTGCGAAACGTCCCGGCGCGATCATCTAGCCGTCGCTACGGCGACCGATCTATGCTCGGAGCTGAGAAGGCCTCCACGAAACCGAAGACTCGCTCATGTTTTACAAGTCACTCATCACGTTTGCATCTTTAGCCGCTATCTTGTTCCGTGCTGAACCTTGCATGGGCGAGGATCATCCTGAAACGCCGATCACCTTGCTGGAGGAGACCATCAGCCAGTACGCCCCCATCGTCGCCGACACCTTCTCCGTCGTTGATAATAATGATCTAGTCGTCGTTCACGAGGGTACCAGGGACGATCGCGGCACCATTCAGGCGGCGTGGAACGCAGCGGCTGGAAACAGGGGCGCAGTCCTGATGAAAGAGCCGCTCCGGCCTCGCGGCCAGCTGACCCTTAGAAGCGATCTGCATGTACAGTGGTTGCATGGCGCTTACACGTATTTTGATGGGTTTTCCCGGACGGGTTCACTCATCCAGAACCTTGATCCGGACTCTAGCAGTCCTCGCTCAATCGTCTCCAATATCACATTGGAAAATCCGCAGCTTGATGGCTCGTTCTACCCTTCTCCCGTCGAACTCGAGGTTTTGAGTTCCACAAGCAATACCGTGACCTTTAGAGCTAACGCCTCTGCTGTTGACGGGTTCTATGTCGGTCTGTGTTTGGAGGATACCGGCGGTGCGAACGGCGGCGGGCTCCGCATCGTCACTCACTACGACGGGTCAACAAGGACCGCCACGCATTCTACCCCATGGTCGCGCAACCCACCCGCGGGAACGAGAATTCTGGCCGGCTGGAACGATAACCTGATCGGCGTCGCGGCCGGAGCGGGTCACCTCAGGATCATTGGTGGCTCAATGCGAAATCTGGCCGCCGAGAAAATGGTACCGTCCGGCACAGGCGGCAAGGGAGTGAGTGGAGAACAGGGCGTCGTGGATCTCAACGTGATCGGAACGTCGTTTGATGGCGTCCACAACCCGCTGTTTGCCCAAGGAGTAGAGGGGACATTCGCCAATGGTGAGAGGAAGCGAGCCGTTGTCCGCTGGGAGAATATATATGCGAAGAACGGCGGCTCTTTGCTAACAGCGGCGGGTATCAACTCCACCGCTGACCCTGATGGCGACACCAACGACAGCGTGATCATAGCGAACAATATCAAATACGAGAATTTCGGCCATTCTCCACACCGCATCGTCCGCGGCGACCGGCAAAAGTCAGGCATCATCAACTTCCTAGAGGCCCAGAACGTCAGTATCAGCAACGTGCGGGGGCGGAATGACCCCAGTTATCCGAGCACATCGCCAGGATACCCGACAGACTATCGCACACGTGTCGGATACGGGCTGACGGGCAGCGTCGGCGCTATGATATGGGGTTGGGGGCGAAACCTAAGCATCAACAGCTTCGTTCACCATGGCAAGGTAGATAACGTAGTAGTAGTGCGTCGCGGTCGAGCGCTTGGTGACGACGCAGGCCCGACTGGGGCCCCACAGAACTGCTTCAATTGGTCTTTCAAGGGTATTGAGCACCACGGTGTCATCAACGAATACATCGTTCGCATCGACCCCAACCCCTCGTTACGGGTGGCTGCAGACGAATTGACCGGCGAAATGGAGATTGCTGTCGACGGAAACGTCCTAACCGGTGGCCTCATCGATCCGAGCATGGCCGCTTTCGCGAACCTAACACTGACCCTAACCGACCGCGTCGGGGGCAAAACGGTAATTGGCACACCCCAGCAAATTCTCGCGGTCGGCAACACCTTCGCATCTTACAGCGCAGGCTTGACTGACCTGCGACTCAAATAGGCGTATGATCCATTGTTTTCCCTAGCCCCTTGAACGACGCGTGCCGCAGGTTCAGTCTTCTGTCCGGGGCAACGCTCAACCTCGACGACAGAGTATAGAACGCATTCGCAATAGGCGTATCGTATAGGCAGGGACGCAAGTTTCCCAGGTCCGACGTCCGCAATTAAAGAGGCCCTTCTCTCGCAACGAAAGGAGGGGCCCGCGTCTGAACGTTCGAATTCACAGAGACCGCAACCTATTAACCAACTATTCGCCCCTTGCAAGGGCGCCGGCCGCATCGCGCGAGTTCTTTTGGTTAACTCAACTTTTATGAGACATTTCGCTTGCGCCGCTCGGCTATCCTGTGCACAAGCACGGCAGGTCTCCCAAGCCAAGCATCCCAGTTGTAGGATTTCTTCAATGTGGATTTCACTCACAACAACCAATCAGACTAAAACCGTTGTCGACTTCAGCAAGGTGCTGCACGCCAACGATCACCCCAACGGGACGCAGATCGTCTTCGACGCTTCCGTACCCGATAAAGATAACGGGGCCCCAACCCCAAAGATCATCTACGTCGTGGAGCGGATCGAAGTGATCGAGAGGACGCTCCGAGCAAGGAAGGCTCGCAAGTAGCTAAGATGCTTTGTCGCCGGTGATCCCGCCATAGGCGGCGATGGCCTGCATGATCGCGGCGTTCTGGGTTATTGAGCGCCAGATCGACATTGTGGCAGGTCATCACCGCCCAGCGCCCCGCGAAGTTGAGCGAGGAATCGCGCAGATAGGTCGCCTCCTGCCGGTAAAGGGGAGGCGATATAGGCGAGCAGCCGCCTCCGTCGGCAGGCCGCTATCAATGACGTGTGCTGGCGCTAAGGCCTGAACCACGCCGTCGCGGCCTCGGAACACGTATTTGGGGCGGCGCGACGTCCAGCCACCCGGAGCGGTTCTCGCCGATCAAAACCCTTTCCTGCCCGGCGCCGTCGGCCGTGACTTCCGGCTCGATAACCCTTTGATGGTGTTGGTGAGGGACGGCGGTCTCGACCGTTCAATGGTTCGCTTTCCGCGTTTCGATTGTAAGCGCTCATTTCCCCGCACGTTGACGGCCCTTGCAACTGATCGCTTTCAGACGGACGCGTCGGTCAGGCTGCGGCGGCCTTGAGGAAGTTGAAGGGCAGGAGATCGTCGATAGCTACGTTCTGAGGGCGCTGAGGCAGTTCAGTAAGGACGTGGCGTAACCAGGCTAATGGCTCGACGCCACAGGCGCGGCAAGTCAGCATCAGGCTATAGATGACTGCGCTAGCTCTGGCTCCGTCAACGGTATCGCTGAACAGCCAACTCTTTCTGCCGGTTGCAAAAATTCTGATATCGCGCTCCAGAAGATTGTTGTCGATCGGCATCCTGCCGTCCTCGGTGTGGCGCGTCAGATAGTCCCACTGGTTCAGAGTGTAGGACACAGCGTCGCCGAGCTTGCTGTCCGGCAAGACCTTCGGCGCGATGTCGTCGAGCCAAGCCTTGAGTGCGTTCAGGACGGGCACGCTGTGCTGTTGGCGAGAGCGCCGAATGCAGTCGGCCTGCGTTTCACCATCCTCGGGTTTTCTGTCCCTGGCCTGCCTTTCAATCCGGTAGAGCTGTTCGAAGAAGCGGAGTGCCTGCTCCGGTGGTCCGCCACCCTTCTTTCTCGCCTTGAGGGCGTCGACAAAGCGTCGTCTGGAATGGGCCATACACCCAAGATGGGTTGCCCCATCCAGCGTGCGCCAGGCGGAATAGCCATCACTCATCACTATCCCGCGATAATCGCCGAGGAAGGTTTGCGGGTATATCTGGCCGCGGCCCGGCTGATAATCGAGCAGCACGATCGGCTCGTCACTGTCCTCGCCGCTTCGGTAAGCCCACATATATGACGTGCTGGCGGCCTCTCGATCCTTTTCCTTTAGGACCTGAACAGTCGTCTCGTCGCCATGGATGAGGGGCTGCGATCTGAGCCGCAGCTTCAGGGCGTTATAGATGCGGGAGAGATGCTTTTCGCTCGAGCCGATCACCCAGTGGCCCAGAGCGCCACGGCTGACAGGAACACCTGCGCGCTCGAATGCCTGCGCCAAGCGGTAGAGCGGTGTGCCGTCGACATACTTATGAACGAGCGCGAAGGCCAGCGTCGAAGCCGTGGCGATGCTGCCCGGCAAGGGCTGCGCGGGCATCGGCGCGATCACGACCGGGGTGTTGATCCCGGTGCGGTCGCAATGACGGCAAGCATATTTGAACCGCACATTCTGCAGGACCTTCGCCTTCACCTCGATATGAAGTTGCTCGGTAACGGTCTCGCCCATGCGATGCATCTGGTGACGGCAGCATGGACAGGCCTTCTTATCGTCGGGAAGGTCATACTCGACACGCTCGCGCGGCAGGTTTTCCGGCAAGGCCTTGCGGCCGCGCTTCTTTCCCGTCGTGCCGTCGGTCGCCGGCAAGCCCGTGTCCGGCAGAGCAACGACATCGCCATCTTCGTTGTCGGCATCGTCCTCATCCGCGGCCTGTTCGGCTTCATTGAAGAGGCGGTCAATGTGCTTTTCGCTCTTCGGCGCAAAACGATGCAGCCGTGCAAGCGCCAACTCTTCCTCGAGTTTGACGACGCGTTCTGTGAGCTGGCGGTTCTCCGCCTGCAGCGCAGCAATACGCGCCATCAGCTCTTCAACAGTCGGTTCGCCGGATCGATTCATCAGATTCTTGAATCGAAAGCATGCCGCCGCGTCAACCGCGGAGTTCGAGAGCCCTCAACCAGCAACCTGATATTGCCGCACCGGATGGCGGACCATTGCATCGATATCGATGCCGTCGAGGAGCCAGTGCAATTGCTCGGTCGTAAGCTGAACGACCGCCGCCTCCCGGCGAGGCCACCGGAACTTGTCCTCGGTCAGCCGCTTCAGAACCAGCACAAAGCCGGATCGGTCGAAGAACAAGAGCTTCATCCGATCGCGACGGCGATTGCAGAACGCAAAAACCGCCGGCGCAAACGGATCGAGCGCCATCGTCTCCTGAACCAGCACCGCAAGGCTGTTGATGCCGGCCCTGAAGTCGATCGGCTCGCGGTGAAGGTAGACTTGAAGGTCAGCGCCCAGTGTGAACATGACCCAACGCTCCGATGACCGCTGCCAACGCATCCACATCACCGCATTCCAGCGTCAGCTTCACCCCGTTCGGCAGTGACGCGCTCACCTTGGCTGGAGAGGAAAAAGGCGCAGCCCTTTTCGATGCCGACCCACGCACTCCATCGCAAGTCCCCGGCAAATCCACCGCAGCCATGCTGCTCTGTCGCAGCAAGGCCCGATCGGAAGTGCTTTCAATCTGAACCGGGATAAACGACGGTGATGAGGACGGCGGGAGGGACTGGGTCTCCGTGCGCTTCTTTATCCACTTCCGAAGAAGGTTCGCATTGACCCCATGTTCGAGCGCAAGCCTCGATACCGACACGCCAGGCTCAAGGCAGGCCGAGACAAGACGGTTCTTCGATGCGGGGTCGTATCGGCGTCTCCCGTTCCGACCAACAAGCCTTACCTGCAGTTTCTGATCATCTTCTTCCATCACAAGGTGTCCACCTATTTTGGTGGACACCTCATGCATCAGAGCACTCAACAGCAAAAGGTGCGGGGAAATTCGCGCTTACTTTCGATTGAAGCGGGCGGACCGTGTTCGGATCGTTTGGTGGGCGGCGGCGGGGTTTGCCGCTATTCGAAAACTCCGGAAGACCGAGGCTTCTGCTGGTCGGGCACATCGCCGGCGCGGATGCGGTCTGGACCATTCGCAGTTGATGGCGCCTCTGGGCCAGGCTCGATTGGAAAAAGATCCGCCCGGCCAAGGTCAGGCGGCCGTTGCTGACGGGCTGAAAGCGGTCTGCTACAATCATGTGGCTGTAGCGGTTGGGAAAGCGGCTGTTTTTGTTCTCTATTGCCTCCCATGGTTTTGCCTGCTTTCCGACGACGTCGATGCGCTGAAAGCGATGATCCTCGCAATGGCCGAGGAGCGAGCTGCGAACGAGGTACGACTTGCAGCCGCGGCGGCAGAGGTCGCCCGGCTGAAGGCCGTCGAGAAAAAGCGCCAATGAGCGGATCGCCAACCTCACGTCGATCCTGAAAGTATTGCAGCGCACGCAACATGGCACGCGGCCCGAACGGCTACGCCTGGCTGTCAACGACGAACAGGTGTCCTTTGCGTTCGAGCAGGTCGAAATCGGCCTTTCGGAAATCCAGAGCGAACTCAAACCGCGCGGCCGCGGACACGCCGAAGCGTGCGCCGCTTCCGCGCAAGGGCGTTGCCAGTCACCTTGAACGCATCGAGGAGACGCGGCTCCCTTGCGGAAGTCGACTGGCGGCACGACACGTAAACCACAAATGCGGAAGCGAGCATGCCTTGCGGACCACCCGGAGAATCTTGGTCAGGTGATCGGGATCGACATCGGCGCCGGCGCGTACCACGATATCACCCACGACGCGTGAACTTGACTGGCGCGCTCGCGCCCTCCGTCAAGGCAACCATTCCCGACGAAAGCGCAGGCGCCTCTCCGGTTACCAGGTCGTTGCAGGTGACGACGCCGCCGGCGAGTTGCGCCGCGATGGCATTGAGGCAGTGCGTCAGGCCTGCCGGGACGACAGCCTCCAGCTGCTGCAACAGAGTGACCTTGCTTAAGGTGATGTCGGATTTTACAACGACGGTCGAGGTTTGCACGCAGGCTCATCAGATGCTCCCAGAGCCACAGACATTTGCGAAATGGACGCATCAGTTGTAGACGGCCCTCGATGGATCGAAACGGGCGCGGGTTGGGTTGTTGTCGCGCAGGTTGCCGCGCTGCCGCTCTGAGGGCAGGACGCGGGTTCGCCGTGTCGTATTTCTTCATCGCATAGCGGATCTTCTTGTTTGCACCGGCCGGCGTCGAGGCAAGCCTGATGTGCATGGCATCCGGACCCGTGACGATGACCGACGAAATCGCCGGCGGCGTGCCATCGTCGGTGTATTCGAAGCCTTCACGTTGCCCGCCCGCTCGGAGAACGTCGTCGTACCGAGCACCTGCGGCGATCGACATCATTTATCTTGCGGCGGAATGGCCACGCTCCAAACGCAAAGCCCCACCAGCATGCTTGAAACCAGATCACGTAAGAAGTTCGCGCCAACATTGCCAGAGCTGATCGAAAGATTTGACATGAAACGCCACCAACCAGTGCCAAGATACGGCGAATGAAGGCTGGCCGAGATGTGGGCGGACATGTATATAGCAGTGGGTTTTCTTGGGTTGAGCGCCGATGGTGGTGACTAAGCGACAGACAGAGGCGGCGGAAGCGGCAGGCGACTACGCAATCACTGCTCGGGCAACAGGGCTGGTGTCGACTTTTGCCGTCCACATCACGGAATGGAAAAAGGCCTTTCTTAGGCGATATTTCCCTCAAAGACACTTCCATTTCCTACCAAAAGATCTGAGTGAGCGCGATTTCGAGCGTCTCTGGAAGCCTCGAATTCAAGGGGAACGGGCCGCGGAACTTTTCGTTTGGGGCACGGAACTGCCTACAGCACTGGCCGCGCTCGCCAGGGTGCAGAACATTCCTGTCTGGTTTCTGGAGGACGGCCTTCTCCGTTCGGCGCGCCCCAGCGCCAGCCGCACCCCTCCCCTCTCGCTGGCGCTCGACCGCCGAACTCCCTATTTCGATTGCCGCAAGCCCTCCGATCTCGAAGCGCTGCTTGACGCCTACAATTTCGAGGCGGATCGGCCGCTGATGGAGCGTGCCCGGGCAGGAATTGATCTGCTGCTGCGAAGCGGCATCAGCAAATACAACGACGAGCGCACTCAGACAGCGGAAGAGGTCTATGGTGAAAAGACACGCAAGCGCGTGCTCGTCGTCGGCCAGGTAGAGGACGACGCCTCAATTCTCTACGGATGTCTTGGCCGGACGAGCAACAACGATCTGGTGCGGCTCGCCGCTGCGGAGCAGCCGGACGCCCAGATCCTGTACAGGCCGCATCCAGACGTTCTGAGCCGCGTGCGTGCCTTGAAGTCCAATCCGGCCGACGTAGCGCATCTCTGCGAGATCGTGACCGACAGGCTTCCGCTTGCAGAGGCACTGCGTACCGTGGACCACGTCTATACGATCACCTCGCTCGCGGGCTTCGAGGCGCTGATGCGCTGCATAAAGGTCACAACGGCCGGATGTCCCTTCTATTCCGGCTGGGGCCTGACGGATGACAGGCAGCCGAACCCACGTCGAGGGCGGAAACTCAGCCTGGAGGCGCTTTTCGCCGGCGCCTATCTCCTCTACCCTCGCTACTTCGATCCCGAAACCGGAGGACAAACAACATTCGAGGAGACCGTCGCCACCATCCGAAGGCAAATCGAGGAGCCGGAAGCGCTCTCTCCCCAGCGGCCGGCATGGCGCGCCTGGGGGCCATATGGCATCCTCGGCTGGCGCCACCTGCTCACCGCCGCCGTGATGCCGGCGATCCGCCACCTGGGCAATGACCGCGACGTCGAAGAATTCAGGGCCGATCCCATCCGCTTCTTCCGTGGTCTTTCCGACCACCGACTCAGGATCATCGGCCGCATTCTCTATCCATTCGGATGAGTGACGTGAGCCTAATCGTCCACTCATCTTCGTGTCGTCGGCGCCGCGTCCTGGTACGCGAATGGAGTAGCAGCCACCGCGATCTGCTGCTCCTGTCATCCGCTCGTCTACATCACCACGTGCCTCCGGCGGGGTGGGGTCTATCGGAATGTCGCGCAGTTGGATTAGGCTTGGATTGTCTTTACCGAATCGCATTTCTGACATTGTTTGGCGGAATGCTTGTGCTTACCCTTTCCCAAAGACGCTGAGAAACGAATGATCCGGTTCGAGCAGGCGACGAAATATGCCCGTACCAAGGGCATTAAGAAGCCGATTATTGAGGACGCCTCGCTCACCCTTAACCGGGGAAAGAGTGTCGGCCTGCTCGGCCGCAATGGCGCCGGCAAATCGACGCTGCTGCGATTGATTGCCGGCGCGATCCGGCTGGATAAAGGGCGGATTATCCGCCGCGGCAAGATATCTTGGCCGTTGGGCTTTCAAGGAAGTTTTCAGGGTTCAATGACAGGCGAACAGAATGTGCGCTTCGTCGCACGCATCTACGGGCTGGACACTGAACAGCTCATTGACTACGTGAAGGAGTTCGCTGAACTTGGACCATTCTTCAGGGCGCCCGTCGGGACCTATTCTTCAGGAATGAAAGCACGTCTGGCGTTCGGCTTGAGCATGGGCATTCATTTTGACTATTATCTGGTAGATGAAATTACTGCTGTTGGTGACGCAAATTTTAAGAAGAAATGTCAGGCTATCTTTGACACCAAACTCCGGGATTCCGACGTGATCATGGTTTCACATAGTACCAGCACGATCCGCGACTACTGCGATTGCGGCGTCGTGCTGGAAAAGGGCAAGCTCACCTATTATGAGGATGTCGAGGACGCGATCGACGCGCACGACAGGAACATGAAGGGCAACTGAATGGCGGCAAGCAAAGACGCGGCAGTGAACAAGCCTGATTCCGCGCAGGCGGCCGACAAGAACGAGGCCGCCAAGGCCATCGATACAAGCAAAGGTATCGCGGTACTGGAAGGTCTGCTCGGCAAGAAGAGCGCCCCCATCATTCCCCTTCCGGGACGTACCAAGATCGAGCCGTCCGAGAAGACCGGTTGGCAGCCGAAGTGGCTGAACAAGCTGCGCTGGCGCCACGCCATAATTGGCGCCTCCTTCCTTGGCCTCGTTGCCCTGCCGGCCACGCTCTCATCACTCTACATGGCCTTCATCGCCGCCGACCAGTATCACAGCACCACGTCCTTTGCGGTGCGCAGCATCGACGGCGGCTTTTCCAGCGATATCCTCGGTATGTTCACCCAAGCCTCCGGCGGCAGCACGGTTTCCGACAGCTATATTCTGATGGATTACATCCTGAGCGAGCGAATGGCGGCCGACGCCGATCGCAGGTTCAAGCTCGAAGATGTCTATGCTGCCCGCGGCCTCGACTATTTCTACGGCATCGGCTCCGACCTGCCGATCGAGGACAAGCTGGCCTACTGGCGCAGCATGGTGAGCGTCAATTTCGACAATGCGTCCGGGATCTTAGAGGTGACCGTGAAGGCCTTCAATCCGAAGCAGGCGCAGGCTATTGCGCAGTTTATCGTGGACCAGAGCGACAATCTCGTAAACAGCCTATCGCTTTCTGCCCGCAATGATGTACTGAGGGCGGCGCAGGATGAAGTACTGGCAGGCGAAGCCCGCTTGGCAAAGGCCCGCGTAGCGCTCCGCGAGTATCGAGACCGATCGCAGGAAATAAGTCCGGAAGAAGGGGCGAAGCTCGCTGTCCAGATCATCGCTTCACTTGAGCAGCAGTTGACAAAACTCAACGCCGACCTCGCTACGGCGAAAAGCCAGATGAGTGACGACACGCCAAGAATTCGTGTCTTGAAAGCGCGCATCGAGAGCCTTGAAAATCAACTGGACCTCGAACGCAAACGTCTTGGCACCGGAGAGAGCGGTTCTGCATCCCGTCTCGAATCGGGCTTCAAGGACGTAGCGGGACGAATTGCGCAGTTCGAGGAGTTGGAAACCGAACGCGAATTTGCTGAACGTGCATACACTGCTGCATTAGGCTCTCTTGAGAAAGCGCGGGTTGAGGCGAACAACAGGCAACGCTACCTCGCACTATTTATCGAGCCTACTCTTTCCGAGATGGCGCAATATCCGGCACGCATCATGAATGCTCTGCTTGTCACCTTCGGGCTCCTTTTTATTTGGGGCATTGGGGTGATGGGCTACTACAACATTCGTGACAGGGCGTAACCCCGCATATCGCTTCCTCTCTCCGCACTCCCACGCGCTTCCAACGCAATGAACGGCGACCGGTCGCCCAGATGTTTTATGAAAAAACTGGCCATCAAGAGTGTCTCCCACGCAGCAAGGTGGGCAAGGAACCTAACCTGTCGAGTCTCGTGGTGCCTAAACGGCAGGCCGGGATCCGCCGAATTGGGATTCAGCAATAGCGCCTATGCTTCAGGCCTGTATTCGGATGCGGCTGACTGGCTGCAGGTGGCGCTCGATAAATTTCCTCATGACTACTCTCTTCAGCTAAGAATGTCCCGATGGGCAAGGTACGGTATTGTTCCTTTTGAGCATGCGAAGGAAATGCTGCTAAAGATCGTCGATAACGCCCCGCCCAACTTGGCGCGAAATGCGTCAATCGATCTCTTGAATCTGTGCTGGGAAAGAGCTGGCGCGGCAGCTGCAGTTGTCCATCTGCCCGGGACCATGCCCTGGCTTGGTTCGAAGCCGGCCATGAAATTGCGCTTGGCGGCTCTCATGCATGACGCAGGACTGGCGGAGGAGGCACTCGAACTGCTAGCGGAAGTCGCAAACGAACACCCTCGTTCGCTCCGTAACATGGGATACCTGGAACTGACACTCGCTGCGCAAAAAGCAGGGTTCAACCACCTGGCTCAAGCTCGGAAGGCGGCCGCCGTCGCACAAAGACTCGATGCAGGGACCGCACGTTTGCAGTCCCTGCTGGACACGAGGGATGTCGCCGTTGTCGCGAACGGCCGCTCGCTTAAAGGCCGATCACTGGGGTCGAAAATCGATGCTCATCGAAACGTAATGCGATTTAACAATTATGCTACAGGAGACGTCATCGACCTTGGCCAACGCACTGATATTTGGGTCCGCCCGCCGTTCCCGCAGTACGTACCTTGGAGGAAGTTCCGGAAGCAGCCGCTGCTCCTTTTCACCGGGCCGAACTTGCGGCACCGGTTTTCGGATGCGGTTCAGTTATTGGCCGCCTGTCCCGAGGAATATGGCGATATAGCTGTCGTGCCGTCGTCCCTATACGCGAAGCTTTTTAAAGAGCTCGAGGCGTCGCCGAGTAGCGGAATATTGGGTCTCGCGCTCCTTGCAGAGCATTGGGGCAATCGGGTTCCACAAACGCGAGTCTTCGGCTACTCACTTGAGGACAACAGGGAGAACATGTCGATCTACCATCACGGAAGTGTTCAAGGCGATCGGCCAAGCCGCCACAACTGGAAGGCCGAGCTCAGACTATTCCAAAATTTGGTTGAAACGGAGCAGCAATGAAACACACCATCCTTCTAGTTGGTAGCGGCAATATTGGCCGCCGTCATCTACAGGCCCTATCGACACTGAAGCGGCGTTTGGAGCTGCTCGTCATTGAGCCAGAAAGCTCCGCACGAGAAGCAACTGCCGCACTCCTGGCGCCCTTCTCTGACCATATCACCACGCGTTTGCAAGCGGATTGGGCGGGCATACCGCAGTCGGTTGACCTCGCCATCGTCGCAACGTCGGCCGCCCCACGGCGGCTGGTCTTGGAAAATTTGCTTTCGGCCACGCGCCCGGGGTTTGTTGTCCTTGAAAAGGTGCTGTTCACAACCCGTCGCGACCTGGACGAATGTGAAGAAATACTTTCCCAGCTAGGAATACCAGCTGCAGTCAATTGCGGCCGGCGTGGTTTCCACGACTATGATCGCTTGCGCATCCAACTCGGGTCCCGGCGCGGACTGTCGATGAATGTGGTGGGGTCGGACTGGAACCTTTGCTCCAACGGGATCCACTTCCTTGATTTGGCTGCGCACCTTTTCGGCGACATGCCGGTGTCGTTATCAGAGAAAGAGTTAGAACCCGAACCTATCCCCAGCCGGCACCCCGGTTGCATTGAGTTCTTCGGAAGTTTGGTGGCTCAAATGGCTGGCGGAGGGACGCTCAAACTCACGAGCTTACGGTCTCCGGGCGTTCCGCTTGCAATCGAGATATCTCACCGAAACGAAAGATGGACGGTTGAAGAGTCGAAAGGGCGAGTAATTTATGAAATCGACGGAGTACAACAATCTTCGCGCCCATTTGAAACAATGACGGTTAGCCGCATGGGGCATTTGTACGAGGAGATTTTGGAGAATCGGAAATCACGCCTTCCCTCGTACGAGACCTCAGCAATCCACCATCGACTGTTTATCGACGCGATACGCCGCAGGCTGGGCATGCGTCTTTCGGAGGATATGCCGTGTCCGATCAGTTAAAAAGAATAATATTGGCTGGCTGCGGCGGCATGGCTGCCGCGTATGCGAAGGTGTTGCGCCAAATAGAGCAGCCGTTCGTGGTCTTGGGGCGGAGCCAGGCAGGCGCCGAGAAATTTGCCGCCGAGTGGGATGTGACCGTGGGACATGGTCCTCATGAGGAACAGCTCGCCTCTCTTGAGCCATTGCCTGCTGCAGCGATCGTCGCAGTGAGCGCGGCGTCGCTCGCCGAAGTTACCAAGGCTTTGATCAAATTTGGATGCCGCAGGATCCTTATTGAAAAGCCTGCCGCGATGAACCCCGCCGCAGTCGCTGATCTCGCGCGACTCGCGGAACGGCATGACGTGGACGCTTACGTTGCCTACAACCGTCGCTTTTATTCGTCAGTCTCGCGAGCCCAAAGTCTAATTGCGGAAGACGGGGGCGCCTTGTCCCTGAAGTTTGACTTCACAGAAGCAACGCGCCGAATTGAGGCCATCGGCAAAAGCGCTACCGAGTTGGAGGGCTGGTTTTTTGGCAACTCCACGCACGTCGTCGACCTAGCATTTTTTCTGGCTGGTGAACCACGCGAATTGCAAGCGCAGAGTTGCGGTGCCTTACCATGGCATCCGACCGGTGCCATCTTCAGCGGCCATGGCGTCACGAATCGCGACGCAATTTTCTCCTATCACGCAAATTGGCTTGCCCCCGGCCGGTGGGGAGTGGAAATCATGACACGCCACAGGCGTTTGGTTCTGCAACCCATGGAGCAGCTCTTTCGTCAAGATCATAACACGTTCAACCTAGAACAAATGAGCTTGGACGACGAGTTGGATCGCCTTTACAAACCCGGTATTTATCGTCAGACGAGAGCGTTTCTCGCTGCCGAGCCAGACGAAAGGTTACTTCCGCTTGCCAAGCACGCCTCGCTTTTCGCTGTTTACGCCACTATCCGCGATGGCGGCGTTTACTCCACATCACAAGGAACGACGACTGAATGAGCACCGCGCTGAAAGGCAAGACAATCCTCGTTACGGGAGCTGACGGCTTCATTGGATCGCATCTCGTAGAACATCTCGTGCGGCAGGGACTGAAAGTACGCGCGTTTGTGCTGTACAACAGTTTCGGAAGCTGGGGGTGGCTGGATCGACTCGCAGACGACGTTCGCGATCAATTCGAAGTATTCATGGGGGATATACGCGACCCAAATGGCGTGCTGACCGCGATGCGCGGCGTGGACATCGTCCTGCACCTCGCGGCGCTCATTGCTATTCCCTATTCCTATCACTCACCTGACACATACGTCGATACGAACATCAAAGGCACTCTCAACATTCTACAAGCTGCTCGCCAGCTCGATGTCAGCCGAGTGGTGCACACTTCCACGAGTGAGGTGTACGGGAGCGCACAGTTCGTTCCGATCACGGAAGAGCATCCGCTGGTCGGCCAGTCGCCGTACTCGGCCTCAAAAATCGGCGCGGACCAACTGGCATTGTCATTCTACCGTTCGTTCGGAACACCGGTTACTGTCATTCGCCCGTTCAACACCTTCGGGCCACGGCAATCGGCCCGTGCCGTTATCCCAACCATCATCAGCCAGTTGGCAGCTGGCAAGACGGAAGTCCGTCTCGGGAAACTCAGTCCAACGCGAGATTTCACATTCGTTACGGATACCGCGCGCGCTTTCCAAGCTATGGCAGAAAGTCCCAGCGTGTTGGGCGAGGTTGTCAATTTCGGAAGCAGCTTTGAAATTTCCATTGGCGAGGTTGCGAACCTTATCGCCCAAACGATGGGGGTTGACGCGGGTGTAGTGTCGGAAGAGGAACGCCTACGACCTGAGCTGAGTGAAGTCGAACGTCTGTTCGCAGGCATCGATAAGGCGCGTCGTCTCACGAACTGGTCGCCACAGTACTCCGGGCGGGACGGATTTGTGAGGGGATTGGCAGAAACTATCAAATGGTTCAGTAATCCTGAAAATCTCTCGTTCTATAAACCCGATTCTTACATGGTGTAACGATGGTCGGTTTGAACGTCAGACATGCGACATCAGTGATGGCCGAAATCGCTGCACCGTCGGGAGGACACGTGGCTCTGCATGAGCCACAATTCTCGGGGGCGGAATGGGAATATGTTAAAGAATGCCTCGATTCGGGGTGGGTGTCTTCGGTTGGCTCTTTTGTGGATCGATTTGAAGGCGATCTAGCCGCGGCTTTCGGGGTCGAACGGGCAGTAGTAGTCGTAAACGGCACTGCCGCACTCCACATCGCACTGTTGCTAGCCGGAGTCCGGCGTGGTGACGAGGTGCTAACCCCGGCGCTCACGTTCGTCGCGACGGCAAACGCGATTGCTCACTGCGGAGGTATTCCGCATTTCGTCGACAGTTCGTGGGACACACTTGGACTTGACCCTCAAGCTCTCTCAGATTGGCTTGATCGGATTGCAGAACCGCATGCCGACGGGCCTCGAAACCGCGTAACGGGGCGCCGACTGGCAGCTATCGTCCCTATGCACACATTCGGCCATCCAGTGGACATGCCGAGCCTCCTGGAGGTCGCCACCCGGTGGGGATTACCCGTGGTTGAAGACGCGGCGGAGTCTCTTGGTAGCCTACAAAACGGGCGACCACTCGGCGGGCTTGGTCTGCTTGGGGCAACCAGCTTTAACGGCAACAAAATCATTACCACAGGAGGAGGCGGCGCCGTCCTCACAAACGATGACGCTCTCGCCAATCGAGCCAAACACCTGACAACCACCGCCAAGGCACCTCACCGCTGGGCCTTTTCGCATGATGAAACTGCATTCAACTATCGAATGCCTAACATCAATGCGGCGCTCGGATGTGCGCAATTGGAAAAGTTGCCGGCATTCATACACGCGAAGCGTGCCTTGGCAAGACGATACTCGGAGGCACTCGCAAGCCTTTCGGGACTGCGTTTCTTTGCTGAACCGGATGGGGCAGAGAGCAACTACTGGCTCAACGCAGTGATCTTGGACGATCCCGACCAGCGGGATGACTTCCTAAGCACTACAAACGATGCAGGTATCATGACGCGCCCTTGTTGGAAACTCATGTGTGATCTGCCGATGTATCGCGATTGCCCACAGATGGAGTTGCCAGTTGCCCGTGCTATCGAGTCGCGGCTGGTCAATATACCGAGTAGTCCCAAACTCGGCGTGGCGAATAAAGGGTAGCGGCTAGAAATAGCGTGTTTTTCTCGGAATAATATGTGGAGCCACAATCAATAGGGGGCCCGTCGCCATTCCTCTGGTATCTTCCAATCTTACTTGGAAACGATTGATCACGGACCAGTGTAGGGTTGCCATTATTGATCAAGATCGTTACAGCTGTGGGGGCTCATCAAAGCAGAGTCCACACGCTTACCGATAGTTTTCTCGTCGCGACAATAGCCACACATCCGGTGCGATTATTTGAATAAAGACGCAGCAGCATTCCAACCTCGCGGAAAATATTCGGAGTAGTATATGTCACTTTCGACCAAAGGCGTTTCTCCCCTAAAACTCTACCCTGCGGAGTCTACGTTTGTTACTTTGAGCTCGACAGTCATCGATGCAATCAAAGTCGTAGACGCTGCAGCAATGCAGATCGCCTTATGTATCGATGACGATAAGCGTCTTGTTGGTGTGATCACAGACGGCGATATCCGTCGCGCAATTCTGCGCGGCACCCAACTGCACAGCCCGATATCGCAGGTTCTCAATTATCAGCCTCTTGTCGCCCGCGAGGACATGAGCATGCACGAGCTGGGCCAGTTGATTTGCGCCAAGAGTCGAATCCTTCGACTGCCGGTTGTCAGCGCAGCCGGCAAGGTCATAGGCTTGTATCGGGCTGAGGAAATCGCGCCTGAGGCAGCTGGAGAGTGGCCTGTAGTGTTAATGGCCGGTGGCCTGGGTAGTCGCTTGCGCCCGTATACTGACTCGATGCCGAAGCCAATGCTGGAGGTAGGCGGACGGCCCATCCTCGAACAGATCATCTTGCAGTTCAAGTCACACGGCTTCCACCGCTTTTACCTCTCGGTGAACTACATGGCCGAGGTAATCAAATCTCACTTCGGTGACGGTAGCAATCTAGGCGTGGAGGTGAGCTACTTGGAAGAGTTCGAACGAATGGGCACTGCCGGCAGCCTGCGCTTGCTACCTACCGTGCCGGACACGCCTTTCTTTGTCATGAATGGGGACCTTCTTACGACAACTGACTTCAGCATGTTGATGCACTATCACCTCGATTGTGGTGCGGAAGCGACTATGTGCCTCCGCGAATACACAGTGGAAGTGCCGTATGGCGTCATCGAACACGAGGACGGGCGGCTGACCGGGTTCCAAGAGAAACCCAAGCACCAACATTTCGTCAACGCGGGTATATACGTTCTCAATCCTTCTGCATTGTCGCACGTTCCGGCTGAGGGCTACTTCGATATGCCCTCGCTCTTCGACAAGCTTATGGCCGATGATCCGGCAGCAGCTACGGTATATCCGCTTCGCGAGTACTGGTGTGATATCGGCCGTATCGAAGACCTCGAGCGCGCCCGGTATGATGCTGCAGAGATCATCGCTCTAAAACGGCCGCTAAGTCCTGCCGCGTAGGAGCATAAACGCCTCCGCTGCCGTGTACCCGCTCGCGGCTCCTCGCACCTTTGCGAGGGCGCCCACCGCTTCGAGGCTTCGGGGGAATGGGAACCCGCCAATTTCATCGCCGAACATCGAAGTGATGTGCAACTTCTTCTCCAATTGGCTGGAGATGTCGATATACAAATTGGGGAGGAAAGGATCGCTATTGAAAAGCCCTGCGTCTGTTTCTGATAGCGTTTCGTAGACCAGGGTCCATTTGATCGACGGGTACCGGAACCATTTCGTGCAAGCCGTTGTTGCTTCATACACCACGTGATGGTCTGAATGAGCATCTCCTCGGTGAGGAACCAAAAGAGTCGTTGGCTCCACCGACTTCACGACCGTTCCGATGGCGCTGACCATTTCGCCCATCGGAATCGTCTCAAGCTTGGCGGAGGGCAGATTGAGACGATGCACGCCAGCAAATCCATAAGCGTCGGCAACAGCCGAAATTTCCTGTTCCCGACGCGCAACCTTTTCCTGCGCCCACCCATGTTCGACAGAGATTCCAGTTACGACCAGCCAGTGGACCGATACTCCAGCCTCAATTGCTCGCAGGAGAAATCCGCCTGCTCCGAGTGTCTCATCATCAGGATGAGGCGCAACGATCATAACAGGGCCGCTGTTTGGTTCGAACATTTAGTGTCACTCCAGGATGAAACGCTTATTCAACAACTTTGGTCCGGACTCAACCTCCGCGAGTATCGCTGCAATTCTCGCGCCAGTGCGACCGTCGCCATAAGGCGTCCGGCATTGAGAAACGCGGTCGCGAAAGCCAGCATCGCGGGTTGCCTTGTCGATCGCCGCGGAGATTTCCCTTTCGTCGTAACCTGTGAAGATGACATTATCACCGCATTCGCGACCGCGCTGGCGTATGCCAACATTCACAACAGGGAGCCCGAGACTGGGGGCCTCGAGTATTCCGGCGGACGAGTTGCCTATCATCAATGATGCGTGCCGCAGCAGATTTACAAACTTCTGCCTGTCAAGATGATTGAAGACTTTGACGCGCGAACAGCGAGCGGCGAACTCCGCGATCTCCGCGCTTATTGCGTGGTTGCCCGGATCAGAGTTGGGTGCCATCGCCGCCACACGCAATTCGCTGTGCTCTAATACGCGCGTGATAGCCTTTATATGCTCGCTCGCCTGCGAAAAGTCGGTAATCGTCGGGTGGAAGAGCAGCACCACGTAGGGCGCACCGGCCCAATCTACCCCCACCGCCTCGTCCAGCTCTGCTCGGCTCATTAGAGGAACGGATAACAACCTATCGAGCCCCGACGCGCCGGTTACGTGGATCCTCCACTCCTCCTCCCCAAGCGCGCGGAGCCGCTTAGCACTCAACTCCGTTGTGACCATGTGGATATGCGCCATCTTTGATACGGCGTGGCGAATGATGTTGTCCACGTTATCATCGTCGGCGTGATCGCCACCGCCCACGTGTGCCAGCGGTATACGGTGATAGGCGGCAGCGATGGCGCCGGTCATCACTTCCTCCCTATCGCCCATGACGACAAGAAAGTCCGGCCGCTCGCGTGCGAATATATCAGTCATGCCTGTCAACTGGAGCGCCATGCCCTTGACGCGCCCAGAGAGTCCATCGGACGCGAGGAGCGAATCAACCTCACCAACGATTCGGTGACCATCCGCTCTGATCTGTTGCACCGAATACCCATGCAGACCCGTCAGGTGAGCGCCTGTGGCAATAACAGCGGCCTCCAGATCCGGTCTAGCGCCTACAGCTTCTATGATCGGCGCTAAAATGTCGTACTCCGAGCGTATTCCAGTCAGGAAATGTATCAGGCGACGGTGCATTTGCGGCCCTTCTTCTACGGACTTGCATGGACTGTTGCGTTCAGTCACTATCAAGGGGTTGACGCGTGAACGGAGTCTAGACGCGCGCGCAATTCAATAGAGATCAGAATCGAGCATCGATAGTCGCCACAATCGACTGTCAAACATGTCTTTCGATATTGGCAGAAAAGTTCGAGCCCCAAAGTATGTTACCGGCCCACCGGCCTTGAACCCCAAAGCTTCGAGGACCAATCTATGCGTCTCCTCCGGAAGGCACCAGGTTGAAATACGGGCGTGCCCGGCAGCCGATGCTCGTGCAATTACGGTTGACAACAGCGCTCGCGCGGCACTGTTGTCTGAACAGCGCAGCTCAACCAGGTCTGTCGCATCGGCACCATAGGATTTAGTGATTGCATAACCGGATATCTCACTGCCCTCACATAGGACCAGTCGCGTATACCGGTTATCAGGATGCTGGTCGAGTCGCCACGCTAGAATGGCCGCATTTCTCGCCCCGCAAATTGGCAGCTTTGGTCCAACGGCTTGAAAAAAAAGGTCAAACCGCTCGTCGATATGGTCGATCTCGACGACCGTCGAGTCTGGCCTGTAAACCTTCGAAAGAGAGCCCAAATCCAGCGTCAACGTGGGCACTTCGTAAACGTCACGCCAGCCAACCTTTAGCTGCCTGAGGGCGTGGACAGCCGCGTTGGGGAAGCCGTATACAGCCGCCACCCCCATCTCCGGGAGGTGACCATATAGCTTATTCGCGGTCTTCTCGAAAAGCCCGCGGCCTCTGTAGTCCGGGTGTGTCATTGTGGTCATGGACAAAGCGGCGGAAATTTCTGAGCCGTCCACGGACAGAGGCGCCGAATTCGCTGCATAGTGACCCACAAGCTCATCACCGGAGAACGCCAGCATCACTTTGGCCGAACCCGCAGGATGACCTAGATATCGCCACGTCCATGCGTCGCGTGACATTGACCTGGAAAACACTGTTTGAAAGAGTTTAGTGATCGCGCTTTCGTCACCCAGCTGGAACAATCGGTACTCAAACATCGACTTCACCCTGACGTTCAGCGGAGATCCTGCTCCGCGCAGATGTTATGCGCGCACCATCCGGAACATCACCTGCGACGACCGTCCCCGCGCCCACGAACGCTCCACTTCCCACCATTGCTCCAGGCACAACAATGGCGCCGGCGGCGATAAAGGAGTTGTTCCCGATCTTAGCCCCACCTAAGAGAACAGCTCCTGGCGCAATCATCACGCCCGAACCGATGACACAATCGTGATCAACGAGCGCCCCAGTATTGATAATCGAGCATGCGCCTACTCTCGCGTCCGCCTGAATCACGGCGCCTGCCATTACAACAGTACCCGTATCAATGACTGCGGACGACGAAACAATTGCCCTCGGATGCACCAACGTGGGGACGGTCGCTTCGAGCTCCAATAGTCTCTGAAATTCCCGCCACCGGATGTCTGTCCTTCCGGTTGCAGGAAACACTGCATATTCCCTCAACCAAGCGGCACCGTCGAATAGATCGCTGACGCCACCAAGAACGGGGGCACCAGCAACAATCTCTCCCCGCATCAAAGCGGGGTCCAAATACCCCGCCACCTGCCAGTGACTAGCACGCGCCACTTCGGCGACCACCTTCGCATGGCCGCCGGCGCCCAGGAGTATGAGGGATCGGCCTTCGCTCATTCGAAATCGCCCATCGAATAGAGCGTCAACGCCCTCACCTGCCGTTTCAAACGCTTTCCGATCATCTCGACTTCCAAAGACGGAGCCAATCCGGTGCCCGGACGCAGCAATATGATGTCATTTTCCGATAGCTTTTCTCCGGGCGACATGTCGCGGGCAGCAGCCAGACTGCGGCGACCCAGGCGACGCGACGATGCTTCGCATGGCTGAGGCTCCTTTCGGGCTTGACCGAGCGATCGTTCGACGATGCGAACGCCCTTCACCATCGCGGCGAATTCGGCCGGTTCCAAGGAAGCACGATGGTCCGGACCCGGGAGACCCCGATCCAACGTGAAGTGTTTTTCTATGATGCATGCGCCCAAAGCAACGGCTGCCAGCACGACCTCTATCCCTTCTGAATGATCGGAATAGCCAATTGGCAGCGATGTCACCTCTTGCATTAGCGGAATCGCCCGCAAGTGCAATTCGTCGAGGGGCGCTGGATAGCAGCTGGTGCAGTGGAGAACTGCTATCTCATTGCAACCAGAATTTCGCAATGTCGATATGCCGGTCATGACCTCTTCCATCGCGCACATACCCGTCGAGAGAATGACGGGTCGGCCGCGTTTTCCCATGTCGGTAAGGTAGGAGGTAGAAACGCAGTCGGGTGACGGAACCTTGAATGCGGGCACGTCCATTGCATCGAGCAGATCTATGCTGTCCCGGTCAAAGGGCGAGGAAAGGAAAATGATGTCTTCCGCAGAACAATGTTTCAGGAGCCGCTCGTGTGCCCTTGCGTCCAGCTCCAAGGCAGACAGCATCTGGTGCTGGTTTGTTTCCCCCGTGTTTGTCTTCTGATATGCCGCCGTCGGGGTGTCCCTGACGACCAGACGATCAGCCCGAAACGTCTGGAACTTTACGGCATCGGCCCCGGCCTTTCGCGCAGCCGAGATCATCCTCTCGGCTAATTCGATCGAACCGTTATGATTTACGCCAATTTCCGCGATGACAAAGCATGGCTCACCGTGGCCAATTGCACGGTCGCCAATCTTAAAACCAACGCTCATACCATGTACTCCTGAAAAGGGGCCGTGACGAAGATCTCCCGGGGAAGTTCGCTCTGTGTTCGAATTCCAAGCGTCCCCTTGTGTATGATCTCATCTACGATCTCCCTCAGCCTACTGTAAGTACTGTTGTCGAAGAGATGCGGATTCTTGGCCTTGAAGGCCCCTGCACCAGAGCTTGCCTTCGGCCCCAGTGCGAAGGCTTCTTCCATGGCGGCAAGCGTCTCCGCCGGGGTACAGCAAAGTGGGACGCCCAGAATCTCATCATACGCTGCTGGATAGCTCACGCCCGGCTGGCCAACAATCGCAACATTGCGTTCCAAGACCACGGCTTCGAGCGCGGTGACACTGTAGGCCGTCAGCACAAGGTCGCTGGCCATGAGAAGGTTCTTGATATCGGGGTCGATCACAGAACATATGTCGCCCGCGGCTTCATCGTCTATTATGTGTCTGTATCGCTCGATATGACCCTGCCCCTCCTCGGGATGGGTCTTGAGGAGGACCTTGACAGGCTGCATCAGACCTTTGGCCGCCTGTATTATCATCCGCCATAGAGCCATGCTTAACGCGGGCGGCATGGGCTGTGTGGGGACCGCGATGATGCGGTCGGCACCAAGCTCGAGACCAAGCCGTTCCCTTGCATGCAGACGCGCCTCTTCCGAATTGTAATAGTGCGGACGAAGTATGCGGGGAGACCCAAAAGATCGGACCCTCTCTGCCGGAATACCGAAGTGTCGGTCGTATTCCTGGACGAAATGGTCCGAGTACACGGCGGCGTAGTCTGTACGGATGCTTGTATAACGGCAATAGGCCGCGTTCAGGCAATGCGTTTCGATCGTCAAACTTGGAATGCCGCTCATCCGCGCGACAGCCCCGACGATTGCGTTGGTTGATGTTCGTATAGGGGAAATCGCGATGGCATCATACTCGTAGGATTCTAACAGCCTCTTCGCAAGAGCAATCTGGCCGACTTGCCGAAGCATGAAATCCACAAGTCCATCTCTAACGACACAGGCCAGAGCGTTGATGACCGCTGGATCGCGTTTCCACTCGCTTGCCAGGTTCGAGATTGGAGCCGCGAAGGCCGTAAATGTCGATGCACGGACGGCGGTACTTGCGCGGGCGTCCGGAACGGGTGAAACTGCGCGCATGAATCCTGGTAGAGAGGCATCGTTCTGCTTCAAACTGCTGAGCACGGGATCATCAGCGGCTCGACTGATGCTTTCGTGAAACGACCTCTCCCGCCCCTGCGTCCACACCACATCGACATTGAAATGCGTCTGCAGTGCGGAAGCGATTTGCACCGCATTGTAGCCGTATGCGCGGGTCTCATTTGAAATCAGCGCTATGTTGCGGCGCCCCCTTTGATGGCTACCTCGTCTATAACGAGGCAGCTTGGTTGCCTTTCGGAGATACGCTCGCACGGCTTCAGGCGCGACACTGAGTGGGGTTTCACTGAACTCTCTGATGTCTTCGAAGATTCTGGGTAAGTAACCTCCTGCTGTTCCGCGCCGCGCTCCCATGTCGACTTGGCGCGCTTCGAACTTGATCTGCGCGCTCCCCGGCTGCCAGCAACAAGCTTCAATGCGCGGATCCCCGACGAGGTTCGGCACAGCAGCGCATAAACCATAAAGCTCCCGATTTTCCGAAAACGATACGATTACGCTATCGAAAGTCGGTTCCTGGAGCGCTTGAGCGACGCCCTCCATGCGAAGCATCTTGAAAAAAATGAAGTCCGCGACCCCGAGAGTAAAGTCGGCTTTTGCGCCGTCGAATTCGGGTATCTCGGTTTCGATCCAAGGATTGGCCTCAAAAAAAGCGTTGGAGAGGGCGGCAGCTGCCTTGTGGCTGGCTTCGTGCAACCGGTGATACCGACGATGAAAACGATCAACACGCGACCGTGCGTGCTCAATCGTTATGTCTATGCCCGGCAGTTCAGCTTGGACCGCCGCGAGATCAGCGTGACCGTAGAGATCTCCGTATCGGATGATCGTCAGTCTCTTGGCTCCGGCAGCCAGACGGCTCATGACCTTTGGATG